>NZ_JAALNT010000003.1:0-141388 GCF_017594925.1 Helicobacter pylori | reverse complement strand
TCTCGCATTCTTGTTTCTCTTTTTCATTCCTAGCTCTTGAAACGCAGTCTAAATAAGCCTTAACGCTTTTTTTAGCTAAAACCTTTTTCTGTAAGTCTTTAGGGAGATCTTTGACACACCTTTTTTTCTCAGCTTCGGTTTTAGCGTTTTTCAAACAATCTAGTGCTTGATTCTCTAATAGTTTCCTCGCTTCAGGGGTGAGTAATTTCTCACACTCTTTTTTCTCTTTTTCATTCCTAGCTCTTGATACGCAGTCTAAATAAGCCTTAACGCTCTTTTTAACTTCTTGCTCTAATAGTTTCCTCGCTTCAGGCGTGAGTAATTTCTCGCATTCTTGCTTCTCTTTTTCGTTCCTAGCTCTTGATACGCAGTCTTTGTAAGCCTTAACGCTCTCTTTAGCTTCTTCTAAAAGTTTTCTCGCTTCAGGCGTGAGTAATTTCTCGCATTCTTTTCTTTCAGCTTCGTTTTTGGCTTTTGACACGCAATCCAAATAAACCCTAACACTCTCTTTAGCTAAAACCTTTTTCTGTAAGTCTTTAGGGAGATCTTTGACACACCTTTTTTTCTCAGCTTCGGTTTTAGCGTTTTTCAAACAATCTAGCACTTGATTCTCTAATAGTTTTCTCGCTTCAGGCGTGAGTAATTTCTCACACTCTTTTTTCTCTTTTTCATTCCTAGCTCTTGATACGCAGTCTAAATAAGCCTTAACGCTCTTTTTAGCTTCTTCTAAAAGTTTCCTCGCTTCAGGCGTGAGCAATTTCTCGCATTCTTTTCTTTCAGCTTCGTTTTTGGCTTTTGACACGCAATCCAAATAAGCCTTAACGCTTTTTTTAGATTCTTCTAATAGTTTTCTCGCTTCAGGCGTGAGTAATTTCTCACACTCTTTTTTCTCTTTTTCATTCCTAGCTCTTGATACGCAGTCTAAATAAGCCTTAACGCTCTTTTTAGCTTCTTCTAAAAGTTTCCTCGCTTCAGGCGTGAGCAATTTCTCGCATTCTTTTCTTTCAGCTTCGTTTTTGGCTCTTGATACGCAATCCAAATAAACCCTAACGCTCTCTTTGGCTAAAACCTTTTTCTGCAAGTCTTTAGGGAGATCTTTGACACACCTTTTTTTCTCAGCTTCGGTTTTAGCGTTTTTCAAACAATCTAGCGCTTGTTGCTCTAAAAGTTTTTTCGCTTCAGGGGTGAGTAATTTCTCGCATTCTTTTTTCTCAGCTTCAGTTTTAGCTTGAGATACGCAATCCAAATAAGCCTTAACGCTTTTTTTAGCTTCTTCTAACTTTTTTTTCGCTTCAGGGGTGAGTAATTTCTCGCATTCTTTTTTCTCAGCTTCAGTTTTGGCTTGAGATACGCAATCCAAATAAGCTTTAACGCTCTCTTTGGCTTCTTCTTCTAAAAGCTTTTTCGCTTCAGGCGTGAGTAATTTCTCGCATTCTTTTTTCTCTTTTTCATTCCTAGCTCTTGAAACGCAGTCTTTATAAGCTTTAACGCTCTCTTTAGCTAAAATATCGCTCTGTAAGTCTTTAGGGAGATCTTTCAAACACTTTTTTCGTTCTTCATCAGTTTTAGCGTTTTTCAAACAATCTAGAACCTGTTGTTCTAACTTTTTTTTCGCTTCAGGCGTGAGTAATTTCTCGCATTCTTTTTTCTCTTTTTCATTCCTAGCTTTTGATACGCAATCCTTGTAAGCCTTGACACTCATATCAGCTAGTAGTTCCTTTTGCAAGTCTTGGGGAATATTTTTCAAGCACTCGTTTCGTTCTTCATCGGTTTTAGCGTTTTTCAAACAATCTAGCGCTTGCTGTTTCAATCTTTCTATAGCTTCTTTAGACAAGCCTTTCAAGCATTCGTTTTTCTCAGCTTCTGTTTTGGCGTTTTTGATACAATCCTTATATTCTTGAAGCTCTTTTTGAAGCTCTAATTCCTTACGGAATTTCTCTCTAATCTCAGGGTCATTTATGAGTTTTAGGCACTCGTTTCGTTCTTCATCGGTTTTAGCGTTTTTCAAACAATCTAGAGCCACTTGAACTTTTTGTTGGTTCAGTAAGCTTTTTTTCAGGTTTTCATCTTTGATTAAATCTAAACACTTGATCCTTTCTTCTTCAGTTTTGGCATTTTTGATGCAGTCGTTATAAGCCTCTAGAGTCTTTTTCATTTGATCTTGAAGTTTTTTGTCTTTGATAAGCTTCAAACATTCTTCATAGTTGCCACCATTACCAATACACTCATAAAAGGCTCTCAATGGGTTTTTGTCCTCAATTTCTGCAATATTCAAATAGTTGTATAAGGTTCTATTGGGATCGTCATTGAAGAAAAGATTTTTATCGATCATATTGCCTTTTTCATTCCGTTCTTTCAGCAATCGGTTATACTCTTGCCTTATTTGGATTTCATCATTGACATAAAGATTCCTGTCTTTGCTAAAACGAGAGCTTTTATCTTCCAAAGGTATAAAGTAGTGAAAAATGCTTCTAGAAAATAAAATAATCACGATAAGAACAGCGACTACAATGCCACCAATAATGTATTTCTTCTTGCTTCCTTTAATAATCTCTTGATCGTTAGAGTCGTTAGTTATTTCTTCTAACTTGTCTCCATCAAAATGGGTTTTAGTTTCTGTGGGGTTGTCAAGACGATTATCTGAGCTTTCTTCTTTTAAAAGATCTTCAAAATGATTGGCTTCTGTTACTTCTTCATTAGATAGATCTTGGGGTGAATCTTGTTGGGTTTTTTCAGAAGTTTCATCATCAATCAAGTCCGTTTGAGTTTCTTCTTGATACTCATTATTTTCTTGATACTCATTATTTTCTTGATCGTCTTCTTCGTTCAGTTTTTGGGCTTCTTCATCTAAACTCTTTTGCTGAGTGAAAGGTCTTTTATCATCAACTAATTTTCTGGCTTTCTTGAATAACTTGTCTGCCAGACTGCCATTGCTAGATTCTGAAGTTTCATTACCTCCAGAATCTATTTGAGTTTGGGTTTCTTCTAGCTTGTCTTCATCAAAATGGGTTTTAGTTTCTTGGGTTTTAGTTTCTGTGGGGTTGTCAAGATGATTGTCTGAGCTTTCTTCTTTTAAAAGATCTTCAAAATGATTGGCTTCTGTTGCTTCTTCATTAGATAGATCTTGGGGTGAATCTTGTTGGGCTTTTTTAGAAGTTTCAAGTTTATCGTTTTCTTCATTCATGTCTTAACGCCTTTTTATTTATCTCTGACAAGAGGGAGCTTTTTAATCACACGCTCCAATTCACCATAGTTTTTGATATTGTAATTTTTTGTCAATGGATTTTTCCCATAGCCTTTATTGATCACTGTTACAAGGGCTTTGTCTTTAATGAGCTTAAACTTCTCTGCAATTTCATTAACTCTATACCATCTCAATCCTGAATTGGTCATGTTAGGATCAATGGCAGCATCAGTCATGCTCAATTTCCCATCAGGTTGAACCACAAAAATAGCAGGTTGGAGAGTGATGTTTTTGAAACCAAAATAAGTGAATGTGCCATCATCAAAAATTTCAGAGGGCATAATATGTTTAGAGCGTTTTTCAGGCGCTTGGTAGTAATTGTAGTTTCTAGGCACAGGGTTTCTTTTTAACGCATTATGCACATATTGGGTCTCTAGCGCCTTTGCTTGATCTAGTATAATTTTTTGTTTTTCTTCTCTTATTTTTTCTTTGTTGATAATCTGTTCATTGCTCGCCATCATTACTCTATTGATGTAGGCTGTGGTGTTGAGATTTTCTTGCTTGATCAATTCTCTCTGTCTCTTTGCTTCTTCTCTCTTTTTTAATTCTTCTTCAATAACGCTAGAAACTTCGTGTCTTTGTGGGTATTCCAATTTGACCGTTAGATACGCTGAAGCAAAATTGTCTTTTTGAGCTATCCTCAAAATGAATTGATACAAGGCTTTATTGGTCCGCACAACAAGATTAGTCCTCCAAGCACTATCGCTAGGAGATAATTCTATGGAGTTATCCTCGGGGCTTTTTTGAGATTTATCTGTCTTAATACTGATTTTATCTTTGGCTCTTTGCTTGATTGTCTCTTCAGCTTGTTTCTTGTTGAGTTCTTCAATTTGTTTGAGCGCGTTAGCTTGAGCCTGCTCTTGCATGTCCTCTAGTCGTTCCATTTGGTCTAATTCACTTTCTCTCTGTTGCTTGATCAATTCGCTAAGATTTTTGTTATTGCTCAAATTTTGTGGGTTACTCATAGCGTTAGTGAGATTTTCTAAATTGGCTCTATTTTTTGCGCGCTCTTCTTTTCTTTTTTCTCTTTTATCTTTTTGCGCCTTTTGCGCCTGTTCTTTAGCTTCTTTTTCTTTTTCTAGAGCTTTTTTTTGTTCTTCTAATTCTTTAGGGTCAGGCGCATCTACGATAAGTTTTTTTGTTTTTAAAAATTCTTGGTAATCTCTTGTCATTAGGGCAAAATTCACTGCTTCTTTTTCAAACATGAGATTACTTTTTACCGATTTAGGTTGAATGAATATATGATTAGAATTAGGCACAATACTCCAACCTTTATTGAAACCTGTTGTGATGTAAGAAATAGTTTCATCTTTTTCAAGTTGGATCACGGTAACATTGTCTAATGAAGTCCAAATCGTAATAGGTTTTTCATCTCCCAAATAAGCAATCTTCTTATTCACCACTTTCACCCTACCACGATTAAAATTTTTAATGTCAGGTGCTGCTGCTTCTATTACGCTAGATAAAAATAAATAACCAAGACAGAAACAGCCAACAATTTTTTTAAAAAATGCCTGCTCCATCAACAATTCCTCTTAAAAAATATTTGTAATTGTAACACAAGAATAAAGTGGCTTATCCTTTAAACATAGATCCACCAACTCTTCCTACCATTAAGGCATCTCTTTCTCTATCCATCCTGCTGCCATCCATAGAGACAGAGCTGAAAATGGTATTAACGATCGCATTGACACTCTCAATAATCGTCTCTATGAAACCTTTTAAAATAAATAGAGTGATCAAACTCGCAATAGTTGAATCGATGCCCAGTCCCCCTTGATTGATGTTTTGTATAGCAACAGAGGGCGTTATGGTCAAATTGAATGCCAATAATGCCAAAACACCAAAGAGCAAAATAGGAATAGCTAGAACCAGGATAAACAAATTATTAATAAACCATATCAATATGTTTTTCATAGAATCTTTGAACCAATCTAGCACGATCAAACATACCGCAATAGGGAACACAATACCGCTAAAAGCCCCAGCTATCAAAGGTTTCACAACCACAGTGCTTATTCTCATAATGATAGTTACTTGCATAAAAATAGCAAATAAAGAAATACCTGCCACTTGCAAGCCTTGTAACAAACTAGGAGCGTTGTTGCCAACATTAGAAAAAACAGCTCTTACCGCAGGTAAAATTGAATTAACAGTGTAATTCAGCACTAAATCTAAAGCCCAAAAAAGAACTTGATTCAGCCCAAAAGCGCCTGCTAAACCAAAATAAATGGAATAAGAGATTTTATAAAGATAACCAAAACCTGCATAGGCGATAAAAGAGACCATCGCCATTTTGAATAATGTCCCCCCAATAAATCGCATGTATTCAAAACCTATGTTAAGCTGAATGCCATTTGAAATATCCCTCAATTTCATAAAAGAAATGAAAACAAAAATCCCAAAAACAATATAAATTAGGTAAGAAACAAAATCAAGATATGACCCTTGCCCTATGATAATATCAGGCAGATTGACTACACCATATGCAGGAAGAACAGCAGCGTCCGCTCCTTTGACAACAGATTCTAATGCGGCAAAAGCAAGCATGGCTGTAGTGTTGTTTTGCAGTTTATTTGCAGTGAATTCTTTACCAATCAGCCAAATTAAACCATCAGCTGTAATATTCGTAGAAGCTTGAGCGGTTATTGAGCCAATTATTTGCAAAAGAATATTGCCTTTCACATTGTCCTCAACACCGCCTTTGGTAAAATTCTGAATCTTGTTGCTCAAATTGTCTAGCACGCTATCCATGGATACATCTATGTTTTTATTTATCAATGCGTTCCAACCAAAATTACAGCCACTTGATGGCGTTAGAGCAAAACCTTGTATAGCTGTAGCAACACTTGCCCACGCCGATCCCCATAAAGGACCTAAAGTATTCAAATATTTCACCAGATTGCTAGCGGCTAAACTTGTGGCTAATGGTGTGCTAAGCGCTTCGATCACACCCTGCCCTGAACTCTTTCCACTCCCTGATGCACCAATAGATGTATAGCCTGTCAAAATATCTGCAAAACTCTTGTTGGTTAAAACATAACTTGGTATCAGCATGCAATAAACTGTTTGGTAAATTTTGAGATTGGAAACAATGGGCAAATCAATAGCTTTCAACCAATTAGGAACAATGAGAAAAAAACTTATGATCGTTACTAAAAAAGTCCTTTTAATATTAAACATGTTCTTATTTATTTAATGCCTTATTTTTCGCTTCCACTTCTTTAATCTTTCTCAAAATTTCGCTTACTGTCTGTTCGTTTTGTAAATCCATGATTTGAATGTCAAACACTTTGAAGCCAAAAGGATTGATGATAAGATTTTCTTGAGAAGAGTTACCTCTAGCAAAATCATAATAAATAGTTACTTGTTTTTTAGTGATATATTCATAATTTTCCATCGTATCGGGTGTGATTTTGATGGTAATGAAAAATGTTAATCTCGTTAAGGGACTATTTTTGACTTTTTCTCTTTGTATGTTAGAGCTAATGATAGCTTCTGCTCGGACTTTATCCACGAATTGTCTGATATTTTCATTGAACATTCTCATTGCTTGGGTTTGGAAACTCACATCGCAATATTGCATTAGTTGATCCTTGCGATCCCTCAAAGAATTTTTACTATAACCAAACAGCAATGAGACAAATTTTGAAGTTGCGCTATCCACAACAGCTTCAGAATTGACAATTTGCCTAGCATCGGAGCGTTTGACAATTTTAAATTCTCCTGTGTATCGATCAATGCCATAAACAAATATATCCGTTTTCTTCAAAGGCATCATCATCACAATACTCGTTACAGCGGCGACATTGAGTGCCATAGAGAGATAAAAAGCCCTTTTGAAAGTCCTATTGGCCTTATTGAGTTTTGCTAATCTATCAAGGGCTATCACACCCCCAACCAAATTTTCATCAACCAAGACTTCCTCGTTTTTTTTCCCTAACATGCGACAGCTTTATTGTTTAATTATTGGTTTGTTGGTTGTAAAATTTGAGAGATTCTTCATTAAAAACTCCTTAAAATAACCCTAATTATAGCAAAATTTCTGTAAAAACTATGTATTTGAAAAACCTTTAACAAAAACCTTTTTGGATAAGGCGTTGAACAAAGATACCTTGATAATCAATGTAAGCAGCGGATTGTTTCAAACAAGAAGCAAGATGAAACACGATGCAACTCAAAAAGTAAGAGCAATGAGTAAGCAGTCGTAACTTAGTAATGAAATTTTAGAAGCGCCTAATTCAAAGAGATAAGACAATCGCAACCCAGAGAGAGAATGGTATAATATCAAAATAAGTTCTCAATTTAATTCTTGAAAGGAGCTTCATGAACGATACAACAGAGCATCATGGACCTAATCCGCTAAACGCCCCACCACCTAGCAACTCACAGAGCAATGATCTCTTAAATTTGCTAGACTCATTATATCCCAAAGGGAGTTTAGGGGAGCAAAGATTTCACGAAGCTTTAAAGAATCAAGAAGAGTTGAAAAATATCCTAATAGAAATAGAAAAGCTACCGCAAGAAAAAAGGTATGAACTTCTGATGCAGATAGGACAAGCCAAACAAAGAATAATGGAAGCATACGCTCATTCATTCTTAGGATATATAGGGGGACTAGAGCATCTGTTAGGATTATGTATGGGTGGGATATTTGTTTTGTTTGCAATCTATTTTGTATTTTTAAGAACTAGCAAAAACACAGAGCTAGTGGAAAGTCTAAAAACAAAATTAAAACTTCAGTATTTTTACTATGCCTTTGGTGTGGGTGCGGTTTTGTTTTTTGGATTAGAAACAATTAGATCGATTTATGAACTATATATCTTAGGAATTGGTAGCACTAACGACAAGGTGCTCTTTGTTTTGAAAAACATTTGCTTTATAGGTATGGGCTATTTGATCTATAAAGTTATTAAAGTTATTGGTATAAAAAATTTTATCAATGGTCTTTTCACTTCAAAGAAACAAGAGCAATAAGGAGAAACAACTAATGAAACTGAGAGCAAGTGTTTTAATCGGTGCGGCAATTCTGTGCTTAATTTTAAGCGCGTGCAGTAACTATGCGAAAAAAGTGGTGAAACAAAAGAACCATGTTTATACGCCTGTGTATAATGAACTGATAGAGAAGTATAGTGAGATACCCTTAAATGACAAACTCAAAGACACACCATTCATGGTGCAAGTGAAGTTGCCAAATTACAAGGACTATTTGTTGGATAATAAACAAGTTGTACTAACTTTCAAACTTGTTCATCATTCTAAAAAGATTACGCTCATAGGCGATGCCAATAAGATCCTTCAATACAAGAATTACTTCCAAGCTAATGGAGCGAGATCTGACATTGATTTTTACTTGCAACCCACTTTGAATCAAAAGGGTGTGGTGATGATAGCGAGTAACTACAATGATAATCCTAACAGCAAAGAAAAACCACAGACCTTTGATGTGTTGCAAGGGAGTCAGCCAATGCTAGGAGCTAACACAAAAAACTTGCATGGCTATGATGTGAGTGGAGCAAACAACAAGCAAGTGATCAATGAAGTGGCAAGAGAAAAAGCCCAGCTGGAAAAAATCAATCAGTATTACAAAACTCTCTTGCAAGACAAGGAACAAGAATATACCACTAGGAAAAATAACCAACGAGAAATTTTAGAAACCTTGAGTAATCGTGCAGGTTATCAAATGAGGCAAAATGTGATTAGTTCTGAGATTTTTAAGAATGGCAACTTGAACATGCAAGCCAGAGAGGAAGAAGTTAGGGAGAAGTTGCAAGAAGAAAGAGAGAATGAATACTTACGCAATCAAATCAGAAGTTTGCTCAGTGGTAAGTGATTGAAAGAAAAGGAGAGAATAGATTTTTCTAAGGGTAGAGAGCAACGCCAACGGGCGTTAGCTTTACTTGATAGGTAAGGCGATCAGGTAGGTAATCTTTTTAAAGCACTCATCATTTTTTAATTCTGTCTCTGCCCAAGACGAATATTTTTCAAACTGAATTTTGTTAGTTACACCGAGATTTTTTGTTCGTTTTCCACATCAAGCATTTTGCACTCCTTTTTCTTCCATGTATTTTTCAAGATCAAATTTCATCAGCAAATCCCTAACATAGTCGTTATATTGTTCAATGGTTTTTAGATTAGCGTAGAAATTCACTTCTTCATCTGTCATCACAAACAATTTCAATAGTGGGAGCTTAGTATCATACAATTCTATTTGCGAGTCCATTTCTCTAATACTCATCTTAAACATGATGGGCTTGCTGAAGAAAGGCAGAAATATTCCAAGAATTGATCGATCAAATTTGGAGAATAAGAAATTAGGATTCTCCGTAATCGCATGCAACAGTTCCATAGTCTCATTCTCAAGCAAACGATAAACCTTTTTAAATTTATCAATACCAATGCTTTTGATAACAGCGCGATAATCTTTCATGTAATTTCTTAGAACCTTATCTAACGCTCCCTTGTTTGTATGCATCTGTTTGAAAAAATCATGCATGGTTTTTATTTGATCTATGATTTTCTTTTTTTCATCAGTGTTTAAAAGTTCGTTCTCTTGCAAGCTCTTAATAAGTTTTTCTTTCTTATCTTTTGAGTTGGCAATCATTAAGAAGAGTTTTCGCATGTTATTACTCATATCGCTCTTGATCCCTTCAATGGATTTGGTTTCTCTTTAGATTGTTCAGATCGTAAAGGTTTATATTAAAATTATACAATATCTGTTGTGTGAAAATTTCAGAGCGGTCATAATTCAAAGAGCAAGAAACTATTTTTTTAACCATAAAATATTGTTTCAATCACTCTTATATCTATTTTTCAAAACCTACAAAAACGCTTTCACGAATAGCCCTAAAAACCGATTTAAAAAGTTTTAATATTATAATTATTTTTAAAAAGCAAGATCGGTTGTAAGAATGCGTTACAACTAAAATAAAGAGTTAAGATAACTCATTTTCAAAAAGGAGTCTTAAGTAATAAAATCATAATGTTCAGCTAGTAATCTATTGCCTTGTTGATCAAACAAAGCTCTGCATGAAAGATGAAAAAATTTCATCTTTAGATAGTTAATACACCACTAGAGTCTTACTTGAGAGACATTCATTTTATTAGTGGTTTTGTCTGATTTGCTGCTACCAAAACCATTACCAACCAAAGCAGATCCCATGTTTTTGATACTATCGAATCCATTCTTCAGCACTTCTGCCATAAAATTCTTGATATTGTCCATAGGCAAGTTAAATTTTTTCCCTAATGCTTCATTAAGTCCCATCATTAACATCAGAAAGAACAAAAAATTTAATATCATAGAAAACAAATCACTGGATAAACCTGTAAAAAGATTTGTTCCGCCACCCAACAAAGAAGCTAAAATTTTTCCCATACTCAGTCCTTTTATTTTTGGTTGTGTAAGTTCTTGCTTGTTCGGATCTCTAATGCGTGTTTTAGTAGGAAGCATTTCACAATAGCATACCTAAAGCTACTAAGAAAATTCTTGAATCTATTGGTAAGATTACTCATGAAATCAAGCGATAAGTAACCACCAATCGCAAAAAAATCAAATATTTTGCCACCAAACAAGCCATATCCTTTTTATTTTTATCTCCTAATTATAGCAAATTTTTCTCAATATTAATTTGGAAAACCACCACCATATCAAAAACAAATTACTAACACACTAGATGCAGAATTATTTTTAAAAAACGCTCCTTTAAATTTAAAATCATGGGGTTTTAGGATTTGAATACCAAAAATAGATTGGTTTTTTCAAATAAGCTAGCTTTGGGTATGCACTTAAAAAGATTTTAGTTTTTAGTCAGTAAGGTTTTATGCTAATGTTTGGAAATAAAGAAATTTCTCTAAATCAAGTCTTGAGAAATTTTTGAACGAATCATAAGAACCAATTTTGCCATTGAGTCATAAGTATGATTAGCTTCATTGTGAAATTTGCGTGGCTTAAGAGATAGTATTTGCTTATTATGCTGAGAGAAACGAGTAGCAAAAGATAAGTAGTGTAATAAAAAAAGCTAGGTTTTATTATAAGAGCAAATAGGAATAATATTGGATAAACTAAAATCACCCCTGCCCCATAAGAAAAAAGGGCTATTAAAAAACCTATAACGATAGAACTGATATTGAACAGCCTATAATAAAGGCTGTATTTATCTAAATGTTTGTTGAAAGAATGTTTGAATTGTAAAAAGTTTTGTTTTAATTTGCTAATCGGTCGTTTCATTTTGGTTTTGAAAGAACTAGTTCAAGGCGGTGAACCTATAAAGGAGCAAAGGAGCATAGGAAATAATAAGTATTTTACAAAACCACCTTAATCTAGCTCAAAATCCCAAAGAATACCCTACTATGCTGATACTAACATGCGATATAACACAAACCAACGATTTGTTTGTTTATGTCAAACAAAGAATAGAAAACATCTATCTAAAGAATAAAGGAGTTTCTATCCAAAAAACACAAGTCCATTGTATAAAAACAACCTTAAGAAAAACTTAAAAAATACCAACAAGCCGCATATAAGCAAGCAAAACATAATACTATAAGACCTAGATTTTACTTACCTTTTGAATATGGAAAAGTTTTGATCCATAGTTTTGTGGAAATTGTGGTAAAATGTGTTGATATTTTTTGAAAATTTAAGGTTACAAAAACTATAAGATGCTTGCAAAAATCGTTTTTAGCTCATTGGTTGCGTTTGGAGTTTTGTCGGCTAATGTGGAGCAGTTTGGTTCATTTTTCAACGAGATAAAAAAAGAACAAGAAGAAGTGGCTGCAAAAGAAGACGCTCTTAAGGCTCGCAAGAAGCTCTTAAGCAATACGCATGATTTCTTAGAAGACTTGGTTTTTAGAAAACAAAAAATCAAAGAGCTTGTGGATTACAGAGCTAAAGTTCTTTTAGATTTAGAAAACAAATACAAAAAAGAAAAAGAGGCTCTAGAGAAAGAGACAAGAGGTAAAATCCTTACTGCTAAGTCAAAGGCTTATGGTGATCTAGAGCAAGCCTTAAAAGATAACCCTCTCTATAAGAAACTTCTTCCTAACCCCTATGCCTATGTTTTAAACCAAGAAACATTCACCAAAGAAGATAAGGATCGTTTGAGTTATTACTACCCCCAAGTGAAAACGAGCAGTATTTTTAAAAAAACTACCGCTACCACTAAAGATAAGGCTCAGGCTTTGCTTCAAATGGGTGTGTTTTCTTTAGATGAAGAGCAAAACAAAAAAGCGAGCCGACTAGCTTTATCTTACAAGCAAGCGATTGAAGAATATTCCAATAACGTTTCTAATTTATTGAGCAGAAAAGAATTGGATAATATAGATTATTACTTACAGCTTGAAAGAAACAAATTTGACTCCAAAGCAAAAGATATTGCCCAAAAAGCCACCAACACGCTTATTTTTAACTCGGAACGCTTGGCGTTTAGCATGGCGATTGATAAGATCAATGAGAAATACTTAAGGGGCTATGAAGCTTTTTCTAACTTGTTGAAAAATGTCAAAGATGATGTGGAATTGAATACTTTGACTAAAAACTTTACTAATCAAAAATTGAGTTTCGCTCAAAAACAAAAATTGTGTTTGTTGGTTTTAGACAGCTTCAATTTTGATACCCAATCCAAAAAATCTATATTAAAAAAGACTAATGAATACAATATCTTCGTAGATAGCGATCCTATGATGAGCGACAAAACAACTATGCAAAAAGAACACTACAAGATATTTAATTTCTTTAAAACAGTGGTTTCTGCATACCGAAACAATGTTGCCAAGAATAACCCCTTTGAATAGGAAAGGAGACGCTCTTGAAAAGTATCTTCAAAAAATTAGGTTCTGTCGCTCTTTATTCTTTGGTTATTTATGGGGGCTTAAACGCTATCAATACAGCATTATTACCGAGTGAATACAAAGAATTGGTGGCTTTAGGCTTTAAAAAAATCAAAACACTCTATCAAAGACATGACGACAAAGAAATTACAAAAGAGGAAAAAGAATTCGCTACTAACGCTTTGAGAGAAAAATTACGGAATGATAGGGCGAGAGCAGAGCAAATTCAAAAGAATATTGAAGCGTTTGAAAAAAAGAACAACTCTTCTGTTCAAAAAAGAGCAGCTAAGCACAGAGGATTGCAAGAATTAAACGAAACTAACGCTAACCCTTTGAATGACAACCCTAATGGCAATTCTTCCACTGAAACCAAATCTAATAAAGATGATAACTTTGATGAGATGATCAATAAGGTGAATGAAGCTTTTGTGAAACATGCTGCTCCGCTTGTGCCTGATGAGTGGAGAACGCCTGAAATTGAAATCATTATCAATGAGTGTATTATTTCAAGCAACGATTACGATGGGTTAAGAAAGTGTTTGATCAAAGACATCAAGGATCAAAAAATTCTTGCCCCCTTATTAGAAAAAATTCAAGAAATAGAGACAGAAAATAACAAGTTTTCTAGACAACACCTAAGTGGTTTAAAACTCGCTCTTAATAACAGCAACAATAGAACCTTTCTTATAGCTTCGTGCGCTATTTGTGAGAAGAGAAAAAAAGAAATGGAGCAAGAAAATAACTACCAAGATACTACAAATGCAAGTGAGTTTGGCACTACTGATACAAAAGAAAATGAAGCAAAAGATGCAACATCCTCAAACAATCGCTCTAAATCCGAACTGCCCAATAGCGTCATTAATCAAATAGAACAAAGCATCGCTCATGGAAAAAAATAGCGATCCAAATTATTAGCCCAAAAAACAACTAGAGAAACAAATCCCAAAGGTTAGAAATCATAGCTTGTCGTCTCAGAAAAATCATTTGACAATGATCTTACTTGATTGCCTTTCTTGTAGGTATTGTCGCTTACTTTGTTCTAGGGATCTTTCTAATGCGTCCAACTCCTCTAAATAATTTAAAAAGACCTTGTTGTGAGCTAACATAAGCTTTCTGATTCCTTTGATGAAATTTTTATTCTTTAGGCTTTCTACAAGCGTCTGTGACGCAGTGATTAAAGAAGCTGTACCTCCAATGTTGCTCTGATACGCCTTTAGGGAAGTTTCTAAACGCTCTCTTATATTTTGTTTTTCTTGCTCGATTTTCAACTTCCCTTCACAATAAAGAACTAAAATTTTATCGGATATTCCGCATTGCTGTTCAGCAGTCTTTTGGTCTAAGGGATTGATTTTCATATAGGTTAATAAAAGTTCAGGGCTAGACATATAAGTCTTAAAAATCACATCTTCTGAGATGAAAAATAACTCATTCGCTTCAAAATTGGCTTTCAATAACGCTAAATCTCCTCTCAAAGCCATGGCCGCTTTTTTGATGTTTAGAGCATCTTCTTCACCCATTTTATCATTAGCGCTAGGGCTAGTGGTTGAAAAAATCTCATCTAAGTTTTTGAGCACTTGTTGGTTGGTCTCTTGGTAGGTGCTATCCAGTTGCTTTAAGCCGCTTGTTATATCTTCTGCCATCAAAACAGACAATAGCAAAAAAGAAAATAGGGTATTTTTCACGAGTGTTTTCATTTGACAATAACTTTAGAGTTAGCAATGTTTCTTGCTGTCGTTTCTCTCTCTAATTTCAGTTGTTCTTCCCAAAGATCGGCTTTTTTTTCAAGATTTTCTATATAGTTTAAATGATTTTCTGCGTTTAAGATAGCAGCTTCTATGAGCGCGTTCAAATCTACTGATCCTTTTAAGGTTTTGATTTCTCCATTGATCCCATTCAAATAAGCGATATTTTGAAAATCTGCATCACTCAGTTTATTTTGAATAAGGGCTACAATCATTCTGTAATTCTGAATAACCTGTTCCATAAGGCATGCTGAAATTTTTAGCCCATCAAGATAGGGGCATTTTGTGGGCGCTAGAGTGAATGTTTCAATGATTCCAAATGGTGTGCCCATGCTTGAAAAAAAACTAAGAGCAGGCGCATAGATGGCACTTTGAAACAAAGCCTGACCTGTTAAGGAATTATAGTCAATAAGGGTCGCTTTTTTCATAGCCTCTTTCAACCATGTTTCAAAACCTTCTAAGGTTTCTTCAAACGCCTTGATGCCGACCGTATTGTAAGCGATGTATTTAGCGTTATCAGAAGAACTTCCTAGAGCTTGAGAAAGCATTTCCATTTGTGTTTTTAGAGTAACGCTCGGTTCAAAGCTGTTTTTTAACGCTTCTAAGAGAGCGTTTTGCTGATTCATTTTGAGCTTGATTATTTCGTTATTTTTTTGGAGCGCGATTTGCATGTTTTGGATTTCTGTTTGGGTATTAATTTTTTGTTTTTCCACGATTATTTTGACATTCCCCCCCAATGCACTAAGCGCGCTTGAATACCCTTCCATGACGCCAAGCAAGATGTCTGAACCTGCAAAAAACCCCCCTGTCATGCCATTGACACCATTAATAACGCCATTAGCCCCTTTTAACATAGCGCTCATGGTTGCAAGCTGGGTTCTCAATTCTCCCTCTATTTGCGCTTGAATGGCTTTTTCTTTGGCATTAGATTGGGCCTCTATGGCTTTTAATTCGGCTTGAGCGGTTTTTTGTTTGGCTTGTGCGTCCGCCTGAATGGCTTTTAAGGCAGGTTCAAGCGTCATTACTACCTCTGCACCATTCAAGGACAAACCACAAAAAGTCAAGAAAGAAAATATGTTTAAAAAACATTTCACATCTCTTTCCTCACTTCACGATTATTTTAGTTTGCACCCTTTCTGTTAAGTAGCTATCTTTTTGCCCCTTAAGCTTGTCTTTGATGTAATCAAGATAAGTCAAATGCGATTTCAAAAAAGATTTATTCGCTACTATATTGTAATTATATAGCGAACTTATGTTAGAAATCGCTTGAGTGTCATAGGTGCTAGTAGCTAATCCTGATTGACCAAGTATCATTTGAGAAGCGTTCTGCAACAAATTAGTATTGTTTTTCACAAATTCTATATAGTATTCTCTCAAAATTTCTGCTACTTTTTCAGCATAGCAATAAACAGCAAGAACTTTATCCCCAATAGGGCATGCAGGAGTGGTCATAGGATTAGCGCCTGAAGTTAGGGCATTAGTGGCTAACGCTTGGTATTTGGCATAAACAGTGGGCATAGAAACACTCATAGGAGTCATAGAAATTTGCATGCAACTGAAAAACACTTTTGATGAGCCAACAAGTGCACCTAAAGCGGTACAGCTATCAAGGGAATCGGCTGTATCATTCATTGAGCTGTTGCTTGCTTGAGAACGCAGTTGCTCTTGTAGAGCTAGGGCGTATTTTGGTGCTGCGCTTGTAATATTGCCTAAGATACCGCTCATCATTTCAACCGTTGTTGGCACGCTAGGAACAGCGATTTGATTCGTCGCATAAGCTTCAATAGCGCTAGGATTTTTAGGGGTGGTGTTACTCGCTAAAATGCTTGCAATCTGACTATTAACAGCACTAATTTGCGCGCCTTGCGTGTTGCCTTGTGCGTTAAATTCCCCTGTTAATTTGCTGATATTTAAGATATTGTTCCCCACAGCCATGCTTTGATCGTTAAAACCTTGATACAATTGGTTGTATTGTTGGTTAGCGGCTTTCATAGGCATGCTTACGGCTTCAGCGATGCTCTGATTGTATTGGGTCATGATAGCGGTCATTTGCGGATTAGTAAATCCCACAACAATAGGAATAATCGCTGCTGACATAGCACCCGCTACTATTCCTGCAAATGGCCCTGCGACACCACTTGTGCTTGAGATGATTGAGGAAATTTCCGATAAGAAGCCTGCAGAAGATGATTCATATATAGCTTGTGTACCTGCCATGTTAATACCCTCCTAAGCTTGGTGGTAAAAACGATGAATCTGAGTATGTTGGTGCATAACCATACATGAAAGGATTGTTTGGACCGTAATCGCCCATCATCTGGCTCATGAGAAGATTTTGAATGCCCCACATCGCATTGATGCCTAGATTATCATTAGGTTGAAAACTCCCTAAACTTATGTCGTCAAATTTGATATTAACATTCTTATCATTATAGTCATTGAGTATGGCCACTTTTTGCTCTAGGGTTTCTTTAGGGATCTCTATTTTTAGTTGATCTCTAGAAACAAGCCCCACGCTATTTAGTGCCATATCTTCAGGACTAATATCTTTTATATCCGTGTTTTGGTCAGCGTTAAGCGGAGCGTTAAACATGCCAATGATAAGACACCAAGCAAATAGTAATTTAATTTTATAAAAATTCGTTTTCATACTTTTGACTCCTTTATTCTTATTTTTAGCATTATTCTAGCGCATTAACACCACTCAATCGCTGTTTTTGTTTTGATTTTCTTGATCGAGCATTTTGTTTGTTACTTCATCAATGTTTTGAAAATATTTTTCAAAAAGCTCTTTCTTTTTAGCTTCAACGCTCATATCAGTTTGAATCCAATTAGGAATAATGGAGTCCATGATCAAATGCGTGAAGTCATAGGCATGATTGGTTGGGTATATTTTGTTCTGAACATAGTATTCTAAAAAATTCGCTTGAACAAAAAAATTCTCTATATCGCTCTGCATGTCCTCGCTTATGTTGTTATTGATAGGTTTTTCTAGTAATCTGAGAATCCTATACGACTGCATGATAGTTTCTAGCATGAAGAAAGTATAAACATAAACTAATGATACAAAAGAATTATTGGCTTTAAACGAGTTTGCATCATTTTTCCCACTTTGAAGAGGAATTAATCTTGATAATGTTTTTTGGGGATCTTGCCCTTCGTTTATTTCTTTAAAAAAGCGGAAGTCTAAATCCTGATTACTGAGAAATGACTTGACAAAGTGAAGATTAGCGTTAAGACTGTCTATGAGACCTGAATAAAGGTGTTCTGTTTTGATATCATCTATATTCAAAACATCCTCATAAAACACATTGACATGGTCTTCTAAGAAATTAGAAAAATCATAAAGAGTGGTAAGGTTTTGTTCAGTGATTTCGCCTTCCATTTCTTCTTCTATGAAGTCCAATTCTTCTCTCAGTTCAAAAAGATAATTAGAAAAACTATCCAAAATCGTCAAGACATCATTTTCTAAAATTTTCAATAATTTTTGTTCACGCAAATTTTGTTTCATTTTAATACTCCTCTATTTGTTGATACATTTGCCTCAAGGCCTGATATTTATCTATGATACTATGGTTTTGGATAATCTTGTCAATTTCTTTGACAAATACAGTATCTGTGGATAAAATTTTCAAATATTCTTTAGGAATGCCTCTCAAATTAAAACTAGCGATAACGCTAGGGCTTCCATCTTGTTTGTAGAGAATTTTCCTATCTAGTCCCTTAGTGATGATTTCAAATTCTTTTTCTGTAACATTAGCCAATCTTTGGTAATCAGAAAGATTGCCCCCATCGTTTCTTAAAAAAATCTTTGTAGGGCATTGTTCTCTAATCGTATCAGCAATAGGGCAAGCTAAAAGATCAGTGATGCTTTGAGTCGCAAGTCTGACAATAGCGTTTCTTTTCCTTGCAGTTTTTAGCATGTCTCTTACAAAATAAGCGACCTTTGGATCGCCTAAATATTTCCAAGCTTCATCAATATCCAAGACAAATCTACGCCCATCCATTGCCTCTTGGATACGAGCGAAAAGGTAAAAACAAATAAAGGGCGAAACATCATTATTGTCTAAGAAACTTGACCCATCAACGCCAATAATCGTTTTTGAAAAATCTAAGCGATCTGTTGCTTTATTATCAAAAAGCCATTGAAATTCACCATTGGTTGATTTGCAAAAAGGCGCTAATCGCGCGACAAGCCCATTAGGATCATTGTGGTCTTTTCCAAAAGCATTAATAAGTTGAGTGATGGGATAATCTAGGTTCATATCTCCTGTGATAAGGTTGGTTACTGCCGCTGCAAGCGTGTTAGAATCTGCTAGGCTAAAAGAGATGCTGTTGCCATTTTCATCTTTTTCATCGCTTTTGGTCGCTAGGTTTTTCACAAGCTCTTTGACAACAGAAATAGCCGTTTGTTTTTGCTCCATTGTTGCATTTGTTTTTTGCACACAAGCCGCCCAAGCAAAAGGATTTAATCCTGTATCTGTCCCTAGCTCAATCTTGACATACTCCCCACCCATTGCGACAATATTCCCATAAGCACCATAATCTTTATCCATATAGACCATAGTGAGCTTTTGCTTGTCTTTGCTGACATTAGCAGGAAAATTGTGAGCAAATTGTCCCATAGCGTTTAGAGTCATGGACATAAACACTGTCTTACCTGAACCGGTTGAGCCAAGTATCAAAGTGTGTCCTGCTGAAGCTGAACCAAAACCAGTAGGCATGTGGAAGTTCAGATAAAAAGGCGAATTGATCTCGCTTTTTAGCGTCATCACACTATTACCCCAAGCGTTATTCTCTTGATTGCCATCAAAACTCATAGCCCTCATAGCGATGAAATCAGCAAAATTATTAGAAGTTACATCAAAAATAAAAGGAAGCGTGATAAAAGAGCAATGTTTGGCAAAAAAGTAATTTTCCATAGAGAAAGTCGCTGCGCTGGCTAAAAAACCTTTAGCGTTAAGACTAGAGACGCATTCCTTAACGCTTTGTTTCATCTTTTCAAAGCTATCAGCAAACAGCACTAAAGAATTACCATAACTGCCTAGCGTAATATCACCATTACCCACTAATTCGCTCAAGCAACCTAAAGTCATGCCCTGCTCTTTAGAGCCTCCACTAATAATAATTCTTCTAGAGGTGAAAGCTAGCTTGTCCTTTAAAACCTGTGAGTTTTTAGGCGAATAAGCATGCATGAAAATAAATTCGCTGTCTAGGGCGTTGATTTTATCAAACAAATCGCTTTGTGATTTAGGGGCGTATTCACTAATCTCAATAGCGCTAAAATATTTTTCACTCAAATCATCATTTAAGATTTTTCCATGCTTGTTGGCAAAATAAACTTCTTTCACCCCACCATGCATTTTTTCCTTGAGATACAAGTCTTTTCGGTTGCAAATAAAAGGGGCTTCATTCATTCCCACAAGAAAATTATAAAACTCGCATTGTTTGGAGTAAATAACGCCATCTTTAGTGTATTCTTTCAATCTAGTGGGGTGGTATTTACTCAATAGCTCTTCTATGAGCTCTATCCTATCCTTGAAGTTTTCAAGCTTGGCTCTAATAATCCTTTGAAACTCTTCAAAATTATTGTCTGCAAAATGCTTTTTATTCATAACGGGTTCATTGAGAGTGTCTAATAAATCTTGTTCTATGGTGAGATAAAAACTAATATCATAAAAACTTTCTCTCTTTTGCTTCTCATTATAGGCTCGCATGAAATCATTAGAAAAAATAAGACTATAATCCCTATTGGTTTCATCAATAACGATTTTCTTTTTAATAGTGTGAAAATAAAATTTGAATTCAGGGGTAACAAAATTCCTAAAAACGCTATAAATAGAAGCGTGTAACTCTATGAGATCTTTTTTGGAAGTGGTTAAAAAATCAATGCCCCCCAATTTGATTGTGCCTAAAAGAGAATAGTTGTTAGTAAGGATCACCCCATCATCTAAAAAACATTCATAGTTATTCGCTAGATAGGAGTTTGCAGCACTCACAAGCCTGTCTTCTCTGTTTGGATTTAAGTGGATGTCATTAGCCATTTCTTTACTAGGCTTCATGGAAAAAATGCTCATGAACGCTTTGTTTTTTACGCCCTTAAACAAAAAAGGTTTTTTAAATTTCATCGCTCGCTCCATTCTTTGATAAAGCCTATAATCTTTCTTGAATCCAAGAGCTACAAGCACAATAACAATCGCTACAATCAAAACAGGTTCATAGGCTTGAAAAAGAATAACAGATAATACAATGGTTACAAACAATATAAATATGGAGGAATAAATAAAAGTTTCAGGGAAACCAAACAACCTATTCCCCCCATCAAACAAGACTTTAAAAAAGGGATTGACACCTTTTTGCATGTCTGCTTTAAGTTCTTCTATTTTTTGAAACTGCCGCTTTTGAACCTCTTGCTCTATGATTAGCTTTTTTTGTTCGTCAGCCTGTTTGCTTGCCACAAACACCCCTCTCTTTATAGATATACCGCTTCACATGTAATCGTATAAAAGATTTTTTTGAGAGACTCTACGGTGCTAATATGTTTCAAAAGATCATTAGGATCATAAGAATTGAATACGGCCAATAAAACATTATATAGCTTATCATCGCATAAAATTTCTCTTGTTTCCCCGCGCAATGACAGAAAGCAGCGTTGTTTGTTGGTCGTGCTGATGCTTTTAAAAGTAAAAAAGTCTTTCACTTCAGGATTGATCTGTAATTCTACATTCAGTCCCATTTCTTTACCCTTTTCATCAAAGATTTTTTCAATAATGGGATCGTAATGCTTCAAATCCTTTATTTTTTTAAGGACTCTATTGACAATCACGAAGTCAAAAACTTCATCTTTGATAATATCGGGATTGACTTCTTTGAAAGTTACTTTCTTGTCTTTCAAATTTTTGATAGTCGCTTTAAAACTATCAAAATCTAAATTCGTATAAACAAGCCCATTGGGAGTGTTTTTTTCTTTTTCTAGCGCTTCTTTTTTGGCTTGATTATCGTCATTTGCTGACCCATACGAACTGAAAACAACGAAACTTAAGAGAACTTTCAAAAAAAAGCCTCTTAGTTTTTTATTACTATTATTGTTGATCAATTTAGCTAGCTCCTCCACTCTCGCCAATATTGAAGCCAAACTTAGTGCTCAAATAGATAATACCGCCTGCCACCGCTAACATAGCTATGGGCTGTGCATAAGCAAAAACAGTCGCCTGACCTCTTTTGATGTCATCAGAGATTTTCCAAATATCCGCTATGCCTTTGACCCCTAGAGCGCAACCACCTACGATCGCTAGAACAGAAATGATCTGAACAACCAAAGTTTTAGTCTCAGTGACGCCTGTTGCAGGACTGGTAACCGCCATTAAAGGATTGGTTGTCATCACTAGCCCTAAAGTTACTACAACTTTCTTGTAGCTGTCAGTGATTCTTGTAAAAAATTTCATGCGTTTCCTTTCAAATTGAAATCAATCGCTTGAGTATATCAAAAAAAAGTATTTTTATACTATTCATACAAGCACTACTTCATAAATTTAAATCAAAACCGACGCTTTTGTTTGACAACTGACATCATTCAGGAACAATAAACCTACTTGTCCCAACCATTTTTCTTTCTCAAGTCATCGTAGAATTGTAGATCTTTAGGATCTTTGATGTATTTTTTAATCGTCTCAGGTTGAAACCTAAAAACAAGCAGAAACAAACCCAAGCTGATCAGAGTGAGAATAAAGCTCCACTTTAAGCAACTCCATAGACCACTAAAGAAACTTTTTTTGAAGCTGTCTTTGAAAATCTGTCCTATTGATTTGTTTTCCATTTTGTTTCCCATGCGGATCTGTGGATCACAAACGCTTAATTATACATGCTATAGTAAGCATGACACACAAACCAAACTATTTTTAGAACGCTTCATGCACTCACCTTGTCCAACCATTTCTCCAACCATCTTTAGCGTTGCATTTGATTTCTTCAAAAAGGCTCATTTCTTAGTTTATTGTTCTTGTTAAAATTTGTCCATTTTAGCAAATTTTTGTTAATTGTGGGTAAAAATGTGAATCGTCCCTAGCCTTTAGACGCCTGCAACGATCGGGCTTTTTCAATATTGATGAAAAAATGCCAAATATTTTCAATATTGTGGTATAGTAATAATGTTCAAAGACATGAATTGATTACTCAAGTGTGTAGCGATTTTTAGCAGTCTTTGATACCATACCGATAGGTATGAAACTAGGTATAGTAAGGAGAAACAATGACTAACGAAACTATTGACCAACAACCACAAACCGAAGCGGCTTTTAACCCGCAGCAATTTATCAATAATCTTCAAGTGGCTTTTCTTAAGCTTGATAACGCTGTCGCTTCATTTGATCCTGATCAAAAACCAATCGTTGATAAGAACGATAGGGATAACAGGCAAGCTTTTGATGGAATCTCGCAATTAAGGGAAGAATACTCCAATAAAGCGATCAAAAATCCTACCAAAAAGAATCAGTATTTTTCAGACTTTATCAATAAGAGCAATGATTTAATCAACAAAGACAATCTCATTGATGTAGAATCTTCCACAAAGAGCTTTCAGAAATTTGGGGATCAGCGTTACCGAATTTTCACAAGTTGGGTGTCCCATCAAAACGATCCGTCTAAAATCAACACCCGATCGATCCGAAATTTTATGGAAAATATCATACAACCCCCTATCTCTGATGACAAAGAAAAAGCAGAGTTTTTGAAATCTGCCAAACAATCTTTTGCAGGAATCATCATAGGGAATCAAATCCGAACGGATCAAAAGTTCATGGGCGTGTTTGATGAATCCTTGAAAGAAAGGCAAGAAGCAGAAAAAAATGGAGGGCCTACTGGTGGGGATTGGTTGGATATTTTTCTCTCGTTTATATTTGACAAAAAACAATCTTCTGATGTCAAAGAAGCAATCAATCAAGAGCCAGTTCCCCATGTCCAACCAGATATAGCCACTACCACCACCGACATACAAGGCTTACCGCCTGAAGCTAGGGATTTGCTTGATGAAAGGGGTAATTTTTCTAAATTCACTCTTGGCGATATGGAAATGTTAGATGTTGAGGGCGTCGCCGACATTGATCCTAATTACAAGTTCAATCAATTATTGATTCACAATAACGCTCTGTCTTCTGTGTTAATGGGGAGTCATAATGGCATAGAACCTGAAAAAGTTTCATTATTGTATGCGGGCAATGGTGGTTTTGGAGCCAAACACGATTGGAACGCCACCGTTGGTTATAAAGACCAACAAGGTAACAATGTGGCTACAATAATTAATGTGCATATGAAAAACGGCAGTGGCTTAGTCATAGCAGGTGGTGAGAAAGGGATTAATAATCCTAGTTTTTATCTCTACAAAGAAGACCAACTCACAGGCTCACAACGAGCATTGAGTCAAGAAGAGATCCGAAACAAAGTAGATTTCATGGAATTTCTTGCACAAAATAATGCTAAATTAGACAACTTGAGCGAGAAAGAGAAAGAAAAATTCCGAACTGAGATTAAGGATTTCCAAAAAGACTCTAAGGCTTATTTAGACGCCCTAGGGAATGATCGTATTGCTTTTGTTTCTAAAAAAGACCCAAAACATTCAGCTTTAATTACTGAGTTTGGTAATGGGGATTTGAGCTACACTCTCAAAGATTATGGGAAAAAAGCAGATAAAGCTTTAGATAGGGAGAAAAATGTTACTCTTCAAGGTAACCTAAAACATGATGGCGTGATGTTTGTTGATTATTCTAATTTCAAATACACCAACGCCTCCAAGAATCCCAATAAGGGTGTGGGTGCTACGAATGGCGTTTCCCATTTAGACGCAGGCTTTAACAAGGTAGCTGTCTTTAATTTGCCTGATTTAAATAATCTCGCTATCACTAGTTTCGTAAGGCGGAATTTAGAGGATAAACTAGCCGCTAAAGGATTGTCCCTACAAGAAGCTAATAAGCTTATCAAAGATTTTTTGAGCAGCAACAAAGAATTGGTTGGAAAAGCTTTAAACTTCAATAAAGCTGTAGCTGACGCTAAAAACACAGGCAACTATGATGAAGTGAAAAAAGCTCAGAAAGATCTTGAAAAATCTCTAAGGAAACGAGAGCATTTGGAGAAAGAAGTAGAGAAAAAATTGGAGAGCAAAAGCGGCAACAAAAATAAAATGGAAGCAAAAGCTCAAGCTAACAGCAAAAAAGATGAGATTTTTGCGTTGATCAATAAAGAGGCTAATAGGGATGCAAGAGCAATCGCTTACGCTCAAAATCTTAAAGGCATCAAAAGGGAATTGTCTGATAAACTTGAAAATGTCAACAAGGATTTGAAAGACTTTAGTAAATCTTTTGATGAATTCAAAAATGGCAAAAATAAGGATTTCAGCAAGGCAGAAGAAACACTAAAAGCCCTTAAAGGCTCGGTGAAAGATTTAGGTATCAATCCAGAATGGATTTCAAAAGTTGAAAACCTTAATGCAGCTTTGAATGACTTCAAAAATGGCAAAAATAAGGATTTCAGCAAGGTAACGCAAGCAAAAAGCGACCTTGAAAATTCCATTAAAGATGCGATCTTCAATCAAAAGATAACGGCTAAAGTTGATGATCTCAATCAAGCGGTATCAGTGGCTAAAGCAACGGGTGATTTCAGTAGGGTAGAGCAAGCGTTAGCCGATCTCAAAAACTTCTCAAAGGAGCAATTGGCTCAACAAGCTCAAAAAAATGAAAGTTTCAATATTGGAAAAAAATCTGAAATATACCAATCCGTTAAGAATGGTGTAAACGGAACCCTAGTCGGTAATGGGTTATCTAAAGCAGAAGCCACAACTCTTTCTAAAAACTTTTCGGACATCAAGAAAGAGTTGAATGCAAAACTTGGAAATTTCAATAACAATAACAATAATGGACTCAAAAACGAACCCATTTATGCTAAAGTTAATAAAAAGAAAGCAGGACAAGTAGCTAGCCCTGAAGAACCCATTTACGCTCAAGTTGCTAAAAAGGTAAATGCAAAAATTGACCGACTCAATCAAATAGCAAGTGGTTTGGGTGGTGTAGGGCAAGCAGCGGGCTTCCCTTTGAAAAGGCATGATAAAGTTGATGATCTCAGTAAGGTAGGGCGATCGGTTAGCCCTGAACCCATTTATGCTACAATTGATGATCTCGGCGGACCTTTCCCTTTGAAAAGGCATGATAAAGTTGATGATCTCAGTAAGGTAGGGCTTTCAAGGAATCAAGAATTGGCTCAGAAAATTGACAATCTCAATCAAGCGGTATCAGAAGCTAAAGCAGGTTTTTTTGGCAATCTAGAGCGAATGATAGACAAGCTCAAAGATTCTACAAAAAACAATACTATGAATCTATGGGCTGAAAGTGCAAAAAAAGTGCCTGCTAGTTTGTCGGCGAAACTAGACAATTACGCTACTAACAGCCACACACGCATTAATAGCAATGTCCAAAATGGAGCAATCAATGAAAAAGCGACCGGTATGCTAACGCAAAAAAACCCTGAGTGGCTCAAGCTCGTGAATGATAAGATAGTTGCGCATAATGTGGGAAGCGTTCCTTTGTCAGAGTATGATAAAATTGGCTTCAACCAGAAGAATATGAAAGATTATTCTGATTCGTTCAAGTTTTCCACCAAGTTGAACAATGCTGTAAAAGACGTTAAGTCTGGCTTTACGCAATTTTTAGCCAATGCATTTTCTACAGGATATTACTGCTTGGCGGGGGAAAATGCAGAGCATGGAATCAAAAATGTTAATACAAAAGGTGGTTTCCAAAAATCTTAAAGGATTAAGGAATACCAAAAACGCAAAAACCACCCCTTGCTAAAAACAAGGGGTTTTTTAACTTAAAATATCCCGACAGACACTAACGAAAAGCTTTGTTCTTTAAAGTCTGCATGGATATTTCCTACCCCAAAAAAACTTAACCCTTTGCTTAAAATTAAATTTGATTGTGCGTTCGTGCTTTATAGTGCAGAATTAATTAAGGGTTATAAAGAGAGCATCAACTAGAAAAAACAAGTAGCTATAACAAAGATCAAGTTCAAAAAATCATAGAGCTTTTAGAGCAAATCAATCGCGCTCTTAACCAAAGAAAAATCAGAAAAACCATAGGAATTATCACACCTTATAATGCCCAAAAAAGACGCTTGCGATCAGAAGTGGAAAAATGCGGCTTCAAGAATTTTGATGAACTCAAGATAGACACTGTGGATGCCTTTCAAGGCGAGGAGGCAGATATTATTATTTATTCCACCGTGAAAACTTATGGTAATCTTTCTTTCTTGCTAGATTCTAAACGCTTGAATGTAGCTATTTCTAGGGCAAAAGAAAATCTCATTTTTGTGGGCAAAAAGTCTTTCTTTGAGAATTTGCGAAGCGATGAGAAGAATATCTTTAGCACTATTTTGCAAGTCTTCAGATAGGTAATCTTTTCCAAAGATAATCATCAGATATTATTCGCTTCAAAACGCTTTTTCAAAACGCTTTCATAAATCTCTCTAAAGCGCTTTTTATAATCAACACAATACCCTTTATAATGTGAGCTATAGCCCCTTTTTGGAGTTGAGTTATTTTATTAGCGTTACAATTTGAGCCATTCTTTAGCTTGTTTTTCTAGCCAGATCACATCACCGCTCGCATGAAATTCCACTTTAGGGAATGCACATGCGTTTTTCTTAAGGGTGTATTTTTGTTGCAAATATTCCACAATGGCATCGCCAGAATGGATGAGTAGGGGGGGCGTTGGAAGGGCAAAATGCCCCATAAAATAGCCCTCAATTTTTTGAGCGATTAAGGGAAAATGCGTGCAACCTAAAATAATCACTTCAGGTAAAATCTTTAAGGGAGTGAAATAATAACGCATGCAAGTTTCTAACAATTCGCCCTCTAAAATACTTTCTTCAATCAAAGGCACAAAAAGAGAAGTGGCCAAATGCGAAACATTCAAATAGCCTTGTTGTTTCAGAGCGTTATCATAAGCGTTGGATTGGATCGTCGCTTTTGTCCCTAGCACCAAAATAGGGGCTTTTTTATTTGCCACTTGTTGTTTGATCGCTAAAATGCTTGGCTCAATCACGCCCACAATAGGGATTTTGGAATGCTTTTGCATCTCTTCTAAAGCTAGAGCGCTTGCTGTGTTGCATGCTACAATCAATAATTTAATCTGGTGCGGTTTGAAAAAATCCAAAGCCTCTAAGCCAAATTGCTTGATCGTGGTGGGGTCTTTAGTGCCATAAGGCACTCTAGCGCTATCGCCATAATAGATGATTTCATCAAATAGTTGCGCTTTTAAGAGGCTTTTTAAAACGCTAAACCCTCCCACACCGCTATCAAAAACGCCTATTTTCATGACACTATTTTTAATTTAATGGGATTAATTAGGGATTTTATTTTTCATTCATTAAATTTAAAAATTCTTCATTGTCCTTAGTTTGTTGCATTTTAGAATACACAAAGCTTAAGGCTTCTATGTCGTCCATTTGTTGCATCACATTCCTTAAAACCCACACTTTAGTCAAGCGGTCTTTGCCAAGCAAGATATTGTCTTTTCGTGTGCCGGATTTTAAAATATCAAAGGCCGGGTAAATGCGCCTGTCTGCAATATTCCTCGCTAAAACGATTTCGCTATTCCCGGTGCCTTTAAATTCTTCAAAAATCACCTCATCCATTCTGGATCCCGTTTCAATCAACGCCGTAGCGATAATCGTCAAGCTCCCACCTTCTTCAATGTTCCTTGCGGCCCCAAAAAAGCGCTTGGGCCTGTGCAAGGCGTTCGCATCCACGCCCCCGCTTAAAACCTTACCGCTTGAAGGCGTTACAGCGTTATACGCCCTGGCTAAACGGGTGATAGAATCCAATAAAACCACCACATCTTTGCCCATTTCCACTCGCCTTTTAGCCCTTTCTAAAACCAATTCAGCGATTCTTATGTGGTTATTGGCCGGCAAATCAAAAGTGGAGCTAAAGACTTGACCTTTAACGCTTCGTTGCATATCCGTAACTTCTTCAGGGCGCTCATCCACTAGAAGGATAATCAGTTCCACTTCAGGGTGGTTAGAAGTGATGCCTTGGGCGAGCTCTTTCATCAGCTCTGTTTTCCCGGTCCTTGGCGGCGCGACGATCAAAGCCCTTTGCCCTTTCCCCACAGGGCTGAATAAATCTAGCATTCTGCCGGTAACTTTAGTGGATTCGTATTCTAATTTGATCTGTTCATCAGGGAATAGGGGGGTTAGATTGTCAAACAAAGGGCGGTTTTTAATCTCATCTGAAGGCAAATAATTGATGGCTTCTATTTTTAAAAGGGCGTAGTATTTTTCCTGGTCTTTGGGGGATCGCACTTGACCGGTAACAATATCGCCATTCCTTAAAGCAAAACGCCTGATTTGAGAAGGGCTAACATATGTGTCGTTATGCCCGTCTGAAAAACTCCCGTCAAACCCTCTTAAAAAGCCATAGCCATCAGGCATGATTTCTAAAATCCCGGTAAAAAGAATGTATCCGCCTTGCGTGACTTGGGTTTTTAAAATTTCAAACATCAAGTCTTGTCGTTTGAATTCTTGGGGGTTTTCCACTTTGAGCTTGTTAGCGATTTCTAAAAGCTTTTCAGTAGGGTAGGTGCGTAAATCTTCAATGTGATAACCGCTCACTGGCGTGTGGGTTTTGACCTTGTGCGAACTTTTGTGCGTAGGCGCGTTTTCGTTCATTAAATTTCCTTTTAATTAAAAAGAGGTTTCTAGTTGTTTCAATTAAGATAAAAGTACAAAAAGCTAAAGCATTCTTAAAGAATTAGTGTAATCAAAAGATGCTAATAAGTGGCGCATGCCACAAGCGTTGAATTTCGTAATGCTTCGTTATGCTATCATAATTTTTTTAACAAAGTCAAATTTTATTTTAACTTTAGAGTGGTTTTAATTTATTATGACTTATGCTATAATTTTAGGTTTAAATTTAAGAATAAAGGATACTTGATGAAAAAAGGCATTCACCCCGAATATATCCCATGCAAAGTTACTTGCGTAACTAGCGGGAAAGAAATTGAAGTTTTAAGCACCAAGTCTGAAATGCGTATTGATATTTCTAGCTTTTGCCACCCTTTCTATACCGGTAGCGATAAAATCGCTGACACTGCAGGGAGAGTAGAGAAATTCAAGCAACGCTACAATTTGAAGTAATTTTTTTAAAAAGCGTGGCTTTTTGTGTTGTATTTTTTGCCCACCCCAATAGGTAATCTCGCTGACATCACGCTACGCACATTAGAAGTTTTAGAGCGTTGCGAGGTTTTTTTGTGCGAAGATACAAGGGTGAGTAAGAGGCTGTTGCATTTGCTTGCAAAAAACCCTATTATTAGCCATTCTTTCCCTAATATTGCGGCTAAAAAAAGGGAGTTTATCGCTTTCCATTCGCACAATGACCAGGAATTTTTAAACCAAATAGAGCTTTCTTTTTTTGACAAAGAAATCGCTGTGATGAGCGATGCGGGCATGCCTAGTTTGAGTGATCCGAGCATGAGTTTAGCCGCTTACGCTTTAAAACACAACCTCCAATACGATGTTTTGCCCGGGGCTAACGCGCTCATTACGGCGTTTTGCGCGAGCGGGTTTTTAGAAGGGCGGTTTTTTTACGCCGGTTTTTTACCCCATAAGAGCAAGGAAAGGCGCTTAAAAATCGCTAAAATTTTAAACGCTTTAGCGTATTTGGAGGAAAAAACCCCGGTGGTTTTTTATGAAAGCCCGCACCGATTGTTGGAGACTTTAAAGGATTTAAACGATCTGGCTCAAGGCATGCATTTGTTTGCGGCTAAGGAGCTTACCAAACTTCATCAACAATATTATTTAGGAGAGGTTTCTCAAATCATGACGCAATTGCAAAAGAGCAATATCCAAGGGGAATGGGTTTTAGTGCTTTTGAACGAGAAAAAAATAGAGCCTTGCATGGGGCTATCAGCGTTATTGGAGTTGGATTTGCCTCCTAAAATTAAGGCTAAAATTGAAGCCGCTATAACACAAAAAAACGCTAAAGAGCTTTATTTCCAGCGTTTGTTAGAAGAAAAAAATCAATAAAAGGGGTTTAGCATGCAAGCAGTAATTTATGGCAAGCAGGTGGTTATGCATATTCTAAACTCTCATCAAGAAAAATTGCAAGAAATCTATCTTTCTAAAGAAATAGACAAAAAGTTTTTTTTCGCGCTCAAAAAAGCATGCCCTAATATCATCAAAGTGGATAATAAAAAAGCGCAAAGCTTGGCTAAGGGGGGCAATCATCAAGGGGTTTTAGCTAAAGTGGAACTGCCCTTAGCGGTTTCTTTAAAAGAAATTAAAAAAGCTCAAAAACTTTTGGTGCTTTGCGGGATTACGGATGTGGGGAATATTGGAGGTATTTTTAGGAGCGCGTATTGCTTAGGAATGGATGGCGTTATTTTAGATTTTGCTAAAGAATTGGCTTATGAGGGGATTGTGCGATCCAGCTTGGGGCTTATGTATGATTTGCCTTTTAGCGTTATGCCTAACACGCTGGATTTAATCAATGAATTGAAAACGAGCGGGTTTTTATGTTTGGGTGCGAGCATGCAAGGCTCTAGCCAAGCAGAAAATCTATCCTTAAAAAAATGTGCTCTTTTTTTGGGGAGCGAGCATGAGGGGTTGTCTAAAAAAATCCTTGCTAAAATGGATATGATATTAAGTGTAAAGATGCGAAGGGATTTTGATTCGCTCAATGTGAGCGTGGCGGCAGGGATCTTAATGGATAAAATCAACTAGGTGGTCAATTGAATGGAACAGAATAAAAAAAGTTTAGAAAATTTAGATCTTTCTGATGTTCAAAACATTTCTAAAGATATTTCTGGTGCGGCTTTAGAAGAATTATCGCTTAAAAATTTAGATAAAAATTTGCAGATTTTAAAAGAAGTTGGAGTGGCAGAAATTTGCAAGGCGACTAAAATCGCTTCTAAAAATATCCATTCTATCTTGGAAAAACGCTATGAGTCTTTATCAAGGGTGCATGCTAGGGGTTTTATACAGATTTTAGAGCGCGAGTATAAAATTGATTTGAGCGCATGGGTGAAAGAATTTGACAAAGTGTGTGTTTTTAAAGAGGGCGTGGGAGAAGAGCAAAAACAAGAAACAAGCCCTGAAGAAACAGCAAAAAAACCCCTTAAGGTTGAATTGGATTACAGCATCAATCAAGCCAATACTTCATTATCCAAAAAGTCTTCCAAATGGAAACCCTTTGTTATCGTTTTAGGGGTGGTTGTCATTATTTTAGTGGTCGTTATCATTCAAAACAGCTCTTCTTTAAAAGAAGAGAGAGAGCAAGAAAGCGCTATTAAGCCCGACACTAAAAATAGTTCTTTCAATGAAGTTAGTCCTACAGAAGAAAATAAGCCAGAGCCAACGCCTAAACCAGAAGAAAAACACAAAGAACACGACAAGCAAGGCAAAGAAGCGATCAAAGAAAATCCTAATACCATTTACATTATCCCTAAAAAAGATATTTGGGTAGAAGTGATTGATTTAGATGAGAAAAAAAACTCTTTTCAAAAGGTTTTTAAAAAAAGTTATCCTTTAGAGGCTAAAAACCACCGCTTGTTGTTACGCTTTGGGCATGGGCATCTTATTCTTAAAAACAACCATCAAGAACAAGATTATAACGACAGCAAAACTAGGCGGTTTTTATACGAGCCAAATAAAGGCTTAACGCTCATCAATGAGGCCCAATACAAAGCGCTCCAGCAATGAACAAGCTTTTTTTAGCTTTTATTGTTGGGGGAATGCTTTTAAACGCTGATGCTTTAAACGATAAGGTTGAGAATTTAATGGGGGAGCGATCCTACCACATGAACAAGCTTTTTTTAGAGCGTTTGTTTAAAAATCGTAAGGATTTCTATGCAATGGGGCGTTTGGATTCCTTAAAATTGCTTAACACTCTCAAAGAAAACGGGCTTTTATCGTTTAATTTTGACAAACCAAGCGTGTTAAAAATCACTTTCAAGGCTTCAAGCAATCCCCTAGCGTTTGCCAAAAGCATCAACAATTCTTTGAACATGATGGGGTATTCGTATGTTTTGCCTATTAAAATGCAAAGCTCTTTGGGCGAGAATGTTTTTTCATACGAGCTTAAAACGGAATATGTTTTAGACCCTAACATTTTGATAGAGACGATGAAAAGGCATGGTTTTGATTTTGTGGATATTAGGCGCATATCCTTGAAAGAGTGGGAATACGATTTTTCTTTACAAGAAGTCAAGCTCCCTAATGCGAGAGCCTTAGTTTTGAGTAGCGATCCTGTGGAGTTTAAGGAAGCGAGCGGGAAATATTGGCTGAGCGTGGATCAAAACGCGTATTTAAAAATAAGCTCTAATAACCCTTTGTGGCAACCCAAAATCATTTTTTATGATGAAAACTTAAAGATCATTCAAATCATTGCTAAAGAAAACAGACAACAAGAAATCGCTCTTAACTTGCTTGATGGCGTGCGTTTTATCCAGATCACTGACGCAAAAAACCCTATCATTTTAAAAAATGGGATCAGCGTGGTTTTTGATGCGATGCCTTAAGTAGGGGTAACCCTTATTTAATTGATTGGAATATGAGAAAATCCGCTTTTAAATTTGAAAAAAGAGAGCCTTAATAATAGCGATCCACCCAATATTTACCAAAAAAAATCTTTTGTATCACACAGCCCACCAATAGATCAGCTCCCGCTTCTATAAAAAGGACAGCCCACCAATTAATGAAACCAAACCATACAAAAATAAATGCGCTGGTAAAGCACCAAGCAATAGTGAAACGCCGCTCACAATAGAAATTCCAAAGCGGGTTTTAAAGATCTTACTTTTTTTGCCAAACGCCATGTCTGCTACAAATTCCCCACTAAAAGAAATCAAAAACCACCCAATCAAATGTTCAGGCATCAATAACCAAGCAACTGCACTACTTCTATTAACTGCTGTAATGACAAGAAGTGAGAAAAAATACACGCTTGCAGATGCAAAATGCCTGCCCCTATTCCTTAAAGACCGATTTCTAGAAAAGCGGCTTTTGATTTTTTTATATATAACCATGGGGTTTCTTTCTTTTTTAAAATACCATTAGACCTAACTTTTGTATTGTAAAATAAGAATGCTTTCATTCAATACGCTGAGCATGATGATTGTCTTTTTATATTCAAACAAAAGGATAGATATAGCAGATTAGTAACACAATGATATTTTTTATATTATTATACAAACTATGTGAAATATTCTCCTTTTTCTAAAATGATAGCAAGTGGTGAAAAATTTGGCTTTGTTTTTATTGAGCGTTGGTTATCAAAAAAATATTGCATTTTTTAAGATTGGATAGTAGAGAGTTTGATTTTATTCAAGCGGTATTTTTAAAAGCGGTCTTTAGGGGGGATTTTAGTTGGAGAATTATTCCAAAACGCCCCTTATTTCCTTAAGAGAATGAGTTTAAAATAAAGTTTAAAAACACAAAGTTTTTTATAGATCTAATTCATGCCCTCCACAAACGAACCAAGCGACATCAATTTTTGATAGCGGTTGTCAAGGAAATGAGGGTCTTGTTGGATAGTCCTTAGAGCGTCTAAAAAATACTCTTTGATCGTGTTAGCGGCTGAAAATTTGTCTCTATGAGCCCCTTTGCTAGGCTCTAAGATAATATCATCAATAAGCCCCGCCTCCTTTAAGTCTCTGGGCGTGATTTTCATCGCTTTAATAGCCACTTCAGTCTTGCTAGGGTCATCCCAAAGAATCGCCGCACAGCCTTCTGGGGATATAACGCTAAAAATGGAATATTCCATCATGGCTAACTTGTCTGCCACTGCAATCGCTAACGCACCACCACTACCCCCTTCACCGATAATTACAGAAATAGTAGGGACTTTTAAGGAAGCGAACTCTTGAAGATTTTTAGCGATCGCTTCACTCTGGCCTCTTTCCTCTGCACCAATCCCCGGATACGCCCCGGCTGTATCTACAAGCATTAGAATAGGCAAATTAAACTTTTCAGCAAACTTTGCCATTTTCAAGGCCTTACGATAGCCACAAGGGTTAGGCATGCCAAAATTTCTTAAGAGCTTGTTTTTAGTCCCTCTGCCTTTTTCTTCTCCGATCACCACAACCGGAACATTATCAATTTTCCCTATAAAACACACGATCGCTTTATCATCGTTATAATGCCTATCCCCAAAGACTTCATACTTATCTTTTAAGATCAAATCAATGTAATCCATAGCGTAGGGTCTGTCAGGGTGTCTTGCTAATTGGAGTTTTTGAAAATCAGTGAGATTGGAGTAAATGCTTTTAACTTCTTTGTCCAATCTTTTTTCTAAGATTTCTTTAGCGTCCTCATCGCCTCTAATAAGGGCTAATTCAATTTCATTTTGAATCTCTTTAATATGATTTTCAAAATCTAAATAAATGGCCATTCAAAATCCTAACTTCGTAAAACTAGGCTTTTTTGAAAATCACAACACCATTAGTGCCACCAAAACCAAATGAGTTACTCATCACCGCATCCACTTGCTTTTCTCTGGCCGCATTAGGGATATAATCCAAATCGCATTCTGGGTCAGGCGTTTCTTGATTGATGGTAGGAGGTAAGATCCCTTGATTCATGGCCATGATAGAAATAACGGCTTCTAACGCACCCGCAGCGCCCAAACAATGCCCAATCTGCCCTTTAGTGGAGCTAACAGGAGGGACTTTTTCTTTAGAGCCAAACACATTTTTTAGAGCGATGCTTTCATACCAATCGTTATAATGCGTGCTAGTCCCATGAGCGTTCACATAGCCTACTTCCACTTTCGCCATTTCTAAAGCCATTTTCATGGCTCTAAAAGCTCCTTCACCCTCAGGGGCCGGGGCTGTGATATGGTTAGCATCGCCGCTCTCGCCATACCCGGCAAATTCTGCATAAATTTTCGCCCCTCTTTTTTTTGCGCTCTCGTATTCTTCAAGCACCAAAGCCCCAGCGCCTTCGCCCATCACAAAGCCATTGCGATCCTTATCAAAAGGTCTTGAAGCTTTTTTGGGATCATCATTCCTTGTAGAAAGGGCTTTAATGCTCGCAAACCCCCCAATCCCTACAGGACAAATGGTGGATTCCGCTCCTACGACTAGCATTTTATCAGCACCATTAAGCAAAATGGTTTTAACGGCTTCAATAATGGCATGAGTGCCTGCTGCACAAGCCGTTACGCTAGAGAGATTAGGCCCTTTAATGCCAAACTCAATGGAAGTGAAACCACCAATCATATTCACTAACGCAGAAGTGATAAAAAAGGGATTGACTTTTCTAGGGCCTTTTTCAAAACAAAAAATGGAATTCGCTTCAATATTGCCTAACCCGCCAATCCCAGAGCCAGAGCTTACGCCCATGCGGTTTGCCAATTCTTCAGGGCATCTATTATGAGCGTCTAAAATCCCACTATCTTTCATCGCCTCTCTTGTGGCTTTCAAGGCTAATTGAATGAAACGACCCGCCTTTTTAACATCTTTGGGATTCATCACCTCTGTAGGGTCAAAGTCAGTGATTTCTCCAGCAATACGCACAGGAAACGCGCTCGCATCAAAACTTTCTATGTGTTTGATACCGCATTCTCCCTTAGCGATCGCTAAAAAAGAATCTTCTTTATTTAAACCTAGCGAATTGATCATTCCCATTCCAGTTACTACAATCCGACGCACCAATAGCTCCTCATTTCAAAACTTTAATTCAGTGAAACCGCCCCTTTCTAAAGCAAGGGGCTTCCTAACTAAAGCATTCCATTGAATGCTAACACGAAAGGCTTTGTTCTTTAAAGTCTGCATGGATATTTCCTACCCCAAAAAGACTATTTTAACCTCTTTTAGCTTGAATATAGCCTAACAGCTATGCACTTATATCTTGCGACCTAAAGGACGGATTTTTTTGTGCTGTTAGGATAAAACTTAGCTAAAGTCAAATTTTTGACTAAAACCTAAAGACAAACGCTCCAAGTTAAAAAGATTAAGCTAGTTTATTATCCTCAATATACTTCACCACATCGCCCACATTGACGATTTTTTCCGCTTGCTCATCAGGAATTTCAATGCCAAACTTTTCTTCTAACGCCATGATTAATTCCACGACATCTAAAGAGTCCGCACCCAAATCCTTCACAAATTCCGCCTCTGGCGTAACTTGTGCTGCATCCACATTCAACTGCTCAGCAATAACTGCCTGAATATCTTCAAATAAAGCCATAATTAAAACTCCCTTGTTTTTGTAAAAATTAAATCAACCATCATTGGAGCGTTTATTTTTGCTCCAAAACATCTAAAATCCTATACAACAAATAAATTACAATGAGAAACAATATTAAGTAAATAATCCCCATTTGACAATAACCTCTTTGTTTTAGAATAACCTCATAATGTTAGCATGATTTTTGCTACTTACAAACTTTTATCGCTAAAAGAACCCTTTGTTTAGGACTACATATAAAGCCCGCCATTGACCTTGAGAGTCTCCCCAGTGATGTAACTAGAGTGATCGCTCAAAAGAAACGCTACCGCTTCTGCCACTTCCTTAGCAGACCCTAGCCTGTTTAAAGGAATGTTTTTAACATAATCCGCTTTGAGTTCGTCTTTCAAATTGGCGTTCATGTCGGTTTCTATAAAACCGGGCGTTACAGAGTTGAAACGAATATTCCTTAAAGCTCCCTCATAAGCAAAGGACTTGCTCATCGCAATCATTCCCCCCTTACTCGCTGAGTAGTTTGTCTGCCCCATATTGCCTCTTTCACCAATGATAGAAGCGATATTGACCACGCTCCCAAAACGACTCTTGCTCATCACCTTTAAAGCCTCTCGGCAACCTATAAAAGCTGAAGTGAGGTTATTGTCTATGACATGGTGAAAGTCTTCTGTCTTCATTTTGATCGCTAATTTATCGCGCACCACACCAGCGTTATTCACCAAGTAAGACAAACCTCCATCACTTTGGACAATGGTTTGTATCGCTTCAACAAAATCGCTTTCAGAAGTCGCATCAAATTTAATAACGGCCGCTTTATAGCCTTTTTCTTCAAGCTCATTTTTCAAAGCGTCAGCCACTTCAGCATTACTGCGGTAGTTGATCCAAACTTTCAGCCCCATAGAAGCGAGAGTCTTGGCGATTTCGGCCCCAATGCCTTTAGAAGCTCCAGTAATGAGAACATTTTTCCCTGTGAATTGCATTATTCAATAATCCTTAAATTTTAAATTCGTTCAAGTTCTTACAGTCTTGATTCATAACGCCTTAACATATAAAGACGCTTCAAAACTTTCTTTTTAGCGCTGATTTTTTGTTTTTTGCGTTTTTCAGTCTTAGACTCAAAGAACCTTCTAGCGCGACATTCTGTTACCACCAAATTGCGATCGGTTTGCTTTTTGAATCTTCTGTAAGCTTCATCAAACGCATCGCCTTCTCTAACCTTAATCCCTGGCATACTGCTATCACCTCTTTTCCATAGCTTAAAATCATTGCTTAACAATGGCTACAAACGAAATAATATTATATAAGACAGATTAACCGATTGTCAAGAATTTTCACTTTTTTCTAGCAATTTTGTTAATAAGGTTATAAGGATCAAAGGCGACCGTCATATACACTTGGTAAGATTCTGACCAAGGCAAGCTCCTATCAAAGCCCCCACGCATCGCATTAAGCACGAAGTTGATGCGGACCGATGCGAAGTCGTTTTTCCAATTGTAATAAAAATCAAAACGGTTATACATGTTGGCTTGAAAGAATGGCACGCCACGATAAATAGGCGTGGGGCAATACGAAGGTGTGCAATACATTTCAACATACTGGTATTGGTTATAAAAAGGCATCTCTGGGGTCTTGGCGAAGAAAAATAAATTGTGTATTCCAAAGCCTTTGTATTGAATCTCCACATCAAATTGCCCGCCCACGCTATTCATAAAAGGCACATTTTTGTGAATTTGCCTTAATCGGCTTGATTCAGAAACCATGCCAAAACTGGCGTTGAGCTTTTCCATAAAGGGGGCGATGTCTAAAAGGCTTGTCCCTATGTAAGCGTTAAAGTAGAGGCGATCCATAAGATAAATATTATTGCTATCAATCGCTTTTTTTTCATTAAACTGCATGCCATCAGCGCCATTTAAAAGGTATTTGTCTTCATTATGGAACAAGACAAAATACCCTCCAATACCCAATAAATCCTTAAAGAAATTATAAGCGACAGAGCCGTTCATTTGAAACCTGTCCATTGCATTCCCATAAGGGTTTCTCCCGAATTTACAAGTGTTGTAACAATTGCCTCCAAACCAATCTAGCATGAATTCCGCATGCCCATAATAGGGTTTTGAAGGCGAATAATGGTTTTGAAATTGCAATAAAAACCCTCTAGCGTTGGGATCTATAAACCAATAATAAGGGGCAAAAATATTCAAACCATACCTCCCTAAGAGGTTTTTCCTAGGGAAAATCCCTCCATAAAAAGTAAAACGCTTCCCTCTAGCCTTATAATACATAGTAGGCCCCCAACGGTAGGGAAAATTAGTGCTGTAATTATGGAAGTTTTGAAAGAAATACGCCCCCACAGTCAAGCTTTGCTCCACACCTCTTGTATAAAATTGGATTCCAAAATTTGGAGTCAAACGGGTTTTAAGATTGGTGTTAGTATTGACCCAATAAGGCGTTGAGCCTTCATGGTCCATGATGAACATATTGAAACCCAGATTGTATTTAAAAATGTTCCAATCAAAAGCGTAAGAATTAACCGCTAATAAACAGACTAAAAAAGAATGTTTTAAAAAGGTGTTTATTGCCACTTGTTACCCCTATGTCATCATTTTTTTGATAAAAAAGCTTATCTTGTAACAAATGGGTATTCTAGCACATCTAAAAATATTTTTCTTTAGATTTAATATAAAATGGCGTTTATTTCATGTTAGAATAGCCGTTATGATGTTACAACATACTAACTAAAAAAGGAAATTTTAATGGAATTAGGAAATAAAAATATAAAACCCGGTCGTAAGCGTGTCGCTGTAGATGAGTTGAAACGCAATTTTTCAGTTACTTTTTATCTCTCTAAAGAAGAGCATGATGTTTTAAGACGACTAGCGGATGAAGAAGTAGAAAGCGTCAATTCCTTTGTCAAACGCCACATTTTAAAAACAATCATTTACAAAAAAGGCACTAACCAAGATTCTTCTATCAATTGTGATTCTTCTAGTAGGCTTTAAGCCTACTTTAAGGCATTCGCTCTTTAAGAGCAACACCCGCTAGAGCATTTAGTTTTAATCCCCACCGATGAGCGATCCATCAAGCAAAACCCTTTACCCTCCAAATAGCGTTTCGCATCAAATCCGGCCACAAACAAGCCTCCAGCAAATAACGCCAAGTCTTTAACCACTAGCCTTCCAGCCCCAGAAAGCCATGGGAAATGCTGATTGACAAACACTTCTGGTGTTGTGAATAAAAAGGATAGAGTCGTGATCGTCATTCCAGCGACAAGCAAGCCCCCAATCACGCCCATTAAAGGCATCCAAAGCCCTAAAAGCACCAAAATACCTAGGATCATGATCGTAATCCCTAAAGCTTCAGCCACTAAATAAGTGCGGTTTTCTTTATGCCATTCTTTGTTTTCAACGATTTTAGGGTCATCTTGCATTTCTTCTTGCATGGATTGGGATTCAGACATTTTGTGTTGTTTGTATGCGGGTTTTTCAAATTTATACATGAAAGAAAAGAAAGGGGAATTAGCCACAAAAGGAGCGATCCCTTCGGCTTCATACGGCACAAACTTAAGCCCTCCAATCCAAATAAAAATGATGAAAATAGCTATATGCATCAAATAGCCGCCTAGATTCTGGAGTTTTGTAATCACTTCAAGCAATGATTTTAACGCTTGCATGGTTTTATTCCTTTAGGATATTTTTTATATTGCTAAAAACAGCTCGCAAATGATAGCGCATTATGTTTAATTACAACAAAATCATTTTGATTACCATTACAAGAAATAATGATCAAAAACACCCATTTTCAAAAACACTGCCCAAAACGCTCATGCCAATATAACGCACGATTCCTTTATAAAAAATTCCATCATTTTTTAAAGAAAGCTCTAAAGATTCGTTGCTTTTAGGGATGAGAGTGGCTTTTTTGGGCGTGTTATAAAAAATGCGCGCGGCGATAAAAACCGCTGCCATGCCTGTCCCGCAAGCTAGCGTGAAATCTTCAACCCCCCTTTCATAAGTTTGTAAAAAAATCGTCTCTTTATTTTCTATAAAAGCGATGTTAATATTAGCGTTAAATTCATGCCTTAAAGCCCTTAATTCCAGTGTGTTAAGAGAATTTAATAACCTTTTATTTTTCACAAATCCCACTAAATGCGGCACTCCTGTATCTATGAGGTAGAAAGTAGGGATATGTTCTAAAACGCTGTCGTTAGTAAAAAATTTTTTGCATCTTAAGGCGGGTATGGTGTCTAGGACTTTGTAGTTACCAAGATTGCTCTCTATAATATTGGGCTCTTCTATGCGAATAGAAATCTCTCTTTTTCCGGCTAAAAAAACATGCTCTTTAGGGGCTATAGCATGTTGGTAGGCAAATAACCCCACGCAACGGCTCGCATTCCCGCACATGCCAGCTTTAGAGCCGTCTGAATTGTAAAAATCCCATTCGTAGTCATAATCTTTACTCGGTAAGACGACCACAAGCCCATCAGCCCCAAAACCCTCATGCCTATGGCACACCTGTTTGGCTAAATTGGAAAAATCTTTTTTTTTAAAACTTTTCGTGATTAAAAAATCATTCCCGCTCCCTGAATATTTGTAAAACACCATTAATACAAGCCTTTTTGCTTTTAATTATAAGTTAAAAGAGGTTTTTTATCCTTAAAAGAGCGTTTTTTAGCTAACATTTGATAATTTTTGGTTCAGTTTAATGGGGATAATTGCATGAAAGCTCAGTATTTCTTTTGGATTCTTTTTTTGATTGGTTTTTATTGGATGATCTATCTGTATCAAGATTTTTTAATGGATGCATTGATCGCTGGGCTTTTGTGCGTGGGGCTTTTTCAAGTGAAAGTTTTTTTGAATAAACGCTTTTCTAATGTTATCAGTTCGTTTTTATGCGTTTTGGTTTTAGCGAGCGTTGTGATTGTGCCGTTGTATTTTATTGTTTATAAGGGTTCTAATGTCATTTTTGAAATCAATTTTGAAAAACTTTCAGCCTTAATCAAATGGCTTAAAGGGACAATCACCGAAAATTTGTCGCATTTTCCTGCCATTCATGATGGGGTTAGCAAGTTTTTAGAAAATTTTAGCGCCGCTTCAATCACGGGTTATTTGTTGAAAATAAGCAGCTATGTGGGAAGATACAGCTTGAAACTCATTACAGACGCTTTGTTTATCTTGGGGCTGTTGTTTTTCTTTTTTTATTATGGGGAGAGATTTTATCGTTATTTTTTGGGGGTCTTGCCTCTTGGAATGAATCAAAGCAAAAAGATTTTTGAAGAAGTGGCTGGGATTTTACGCATCGTGCTTTTAACTTCTCTCATCACGGTTATTTTAGAGGGTGTGGCGTTTGGGGTGATGATCGTATGGTTTGGGCATGACGGCTGGTCTTTGGGGATTTTATACGGCCTGGCGTCTTTAGTGCCGGCTGTTGGGGGGGCTTTGATTTGGATCCCTATAGCGATTTATGAACTTTATCATGGGCATGTGAATGAAGCGATATTTATCGCTTTGTATTCTATTTTATTGATTAGCGTGCTGATTGATAGCGTGATCAAGCCAATTTTAATCGTCTTCATCAAAAAAAGAATTTTTAAAACCACCCTTAAAATCAATGAAATGTTGATTTTCTTTTCCATGATTGCTGGGATTTCACAATTTGGTTTTTGGGGGATTATTGTAGGGCCTACTATCACGGCGTTTTTTATTGCGTTATTGCGATTGTATGAAAATTACTTTATCCAAAACGATCAAAAAGCATGCGAATGTTGAATGAAATAACGCAAAACAACTAAAAAGCGTAGAAATCAAAGAGTGGGGTCAATTAGTGTTTTTGAATGGCATCGAGAGAAGCCCACGCATTTTCCGATCCCACAAGCTATTACAAAAAAAGAGAGAGCCATTTGCCTTTTAACCCTTAAAATTTTGACAATTCTAACGCACCAATCCAAACATAAAAGATAAGAATATAAAGAGTAAAAGCTTTTAATTGAAGCGAACTAAACGCCGCCACAATTGCAAAACCAATGACCAACAAACTATTGAGTGGTTTCATTTTTTGTAGCGGATCAAAGGGTAGGAGCAGTTTTTGCATAAAAGTTCTAACGCTTCGCCCTTTAAAAAATGGGTTTTGATAGCTATAGCTTTTTGGCTGTTTAAAATATCTTTTAGGGGCATATGGTTTAAATCGCCAAGGCTGATATGAGCTTGCGTGTCCATGCAACACGGCACGACAATGCCATTAGATAAAATAGCGATTTGTTTAATAAGCCCATAACAATAGGGGATTTTTGATTCCTGGTTTAAAGGGTTTGGGGCGTTCAAATCCGGCCATTTAAAGGTCTTTTGGATATTCAAAAAACTTTTTTTAAACAAACGAGCGCGGCCTTGCGATTTTAAACCCTCTAAAGAAACGCATTCAAAGCTTTCTAAAAAAGGCTTGATCAAATTCTGGTGTTTTTCAAGGGTGCTATCTTGAATGCGTAAATTCAAAAACACTTCGCTATTTTTTTCAAATTTGTAGCGGCAAAATTCTAAAATTTTTTGGATATAGCGGTGCTGGTTGAGTTTGTTATGATTGTCTAGCCCCGCGTCTAAAGAAATAGAAATTTGATAGATCACATCTTGTAAAAGCATCTCAAAATCGTGCAAATACACCCCGCTAGTAACCAAATCCACTTTCAAAGAAAAGCGTTTAGCGGCGCTTAAATAGTGGTTTAAATTTTTGAGTTTGCAAGGATCACCTAAGACATGCAAGGTGATAATTGGGGTTAGGGAGGCCACTTCTTTACAAACTTTTTCAAATAATTCTAAAGGCATCACGCCTCTGATATTTTTGGGGTTAGGGCAAAAACTGCATTGCAACCCGCAAATATCACTTAATTCTATATAGATTTTTTTAAAAAGTTTCTTGTTGGGTGTCAATTCTTATGAGAAAATAGTAACGAATAGAACTAGACATTGAAGCGAAAATGCAACACATCGCCATCTTGAACGATATAATCCTTACCTTCAATGCGTAACGCTCCCTTTTCTTTCGCTCCGGCTTCGCCCTTATAAGCGATAAAATCATCATAACTGATGGTTTCAGCTCTGATAAAGCCTTTTTCAAAATCCTTATGGATCACCCCAGCAGCCACAGGCGCGCTAGAGCCTTTTTTAATCGTCCATGATCGCACTTCCTTGACTCCAGCGGTAAAATAATTGATCAAACCTAATTCCTTAAAACTCAAACGAATGGTCTTTTCTAGCCCACTTTCTTCTACGCCTAAACTTTGCAAAAATTCTTTGACTTCATTTTCATCCATAGAAACCATTTCTTCTTCCAATTTAGCGCACAAGGAAACAAACTCGCTCTTTTGATCTTTGGCATAATTTTGGACTTTTTTGGCATGCTCATTGAGAGCGTTTAAATATTCTTCGCCCACATTAGCAACATAGATCATTTTTTTATGAGATAAAAAACGCAATTCCTTGTCCAACTCCAAAAAAGCCTCGCTTGTATTCAAGGGGAAAGTTTTCGCCGGTTTTAATTCTTCTAAATGCGTTTTTAAACTCAAAGCGCATTCTAAAAGATTTTTAGCGTCTTTTGAGCTTTTTAGGGCTTTTTGCAAGCGATCGATCCTTTTGTCTAAAGTGGCAATATCCGCTAAAATCAACTCTAATTCAATGGTCTCTATATCATTCAAAGGATCAATTTTATCGTTCACATGCGTGATATTGTCATCTTCAAAACAGCGCACCACTTGCAAGATCACTTCGCATTCCTTGATATTGGCTAAAAATTGATTGCCTAAACCCTCCCCCTTGCTCGCTCCCTTAATCAACCCGGCAATATCCACAAATTCCACCACAGAATGCAAAATGCGTTCAGGCTTTACGATTTGAGCCAACGCACCAAGCCGCCTGTCAGGCACATTCACGACGGCTTTATTGGGTTCAATGGTGCAAAAAGGGTAGTTCGCGCTTTGGGCGTTTTGGGTTTTAGTGAGTGCGTTAAAGGTGCTGGATTTGCCCACATTAGGCAAACCCACAATGCCTACAGACAAGCCCATTTCAAGCCTTTTTCAAAAACTCTTCCACAAAAGCTGTGCAAGCTCTCACGCCAGCCCCACTCGCTCCAAAGCTATTCACATCCCATTCTTTTTCCACATAAGCGGGGCCTGCAATGTCAATGTGTAGCCACTTATCTTTAAATTCATCTCTAATAAATTCATTTAAAAACAAGCCCGCTGTGATCGCACCGCCATAGCGTGAAGAAGAAATATTGCACACATCAGCGATTTTAGATTCAATCAATTTCTTTAAATGGCGGTTAAAGGGGAGTTTGGCTAATAATTCGCCGGATTCTAACCCTGAAGTTTCAAAGAGGTTTTTCAATTCTTCATTATGCCCCATGATCGCTGAAGTGAATTCGCCTAAGCCTACAACGCATGCCCCAGTAAGGGTCGCAAAATCCACGATCACATCAGGGTTTAAATCTTGAGCGTAGCTCAAACAATCCGCTAAAACCAAACGCCCTTCAGCGTCGGTATTACGCACTTCAATGCTTTTGCCTTCTTTGGAGATTAAAATATCATCAGGTTTATAAGCAGCCGGGCCTATCATGTTTTCTGTAGCCCCAATAATGCCATGCACTTCAGCTTCCACGCCCAATTTAGCTAACGCGTTCAAAAGCCCAATCACCGCAGAGCCACCGCCTTTATCCGCTTTCATGGTAACCATGTAATCGGCCGGTTTCAAGCTCAACCCTCCGCAATCATAAGTCAAGCCCTTACCCACTAAAGCGATTTTTTTCTTCGCTTTTTTGGGCTTATAGACTAAATGGATCAAGCGAGGAGGATTGACGCCAAGAGAGGCTTTATTGACCGCTAAAAAGGCGTTCATTTTCTTTTCTTCTAAAAATTTTTCATCATGGACATGGATTTCTAAATGGTTTTCTTTAGCCACTTTTTGCGCCACTTCAGCCATATAAACCGGGGTGCCAATCATAGGGGGGGTATTGACTAAATCTTTAACGATATTCAAGCTTTCTGTCATGATTTCAGCGTATTTTAAAGCTTCTTTAGCGCTCTTTTCTAAAGAATTTGTGCAAGTTTTTTCGCAAGGTTTGTGCAATTCTAAAGCGACAATGGCTTCTTTTAAAACGCTTTCTTTTTTGTTGGATTTAAAAGTGTCGTATTCATACAAGCCCAATTTTAAGCCCAAGAACAACGCTTTCAAGTTTTCTAAAAGCGCGTTATCTTTAGAATGCGCACCACAAGTATAGACCCCCACTTTAACGCTTTTAAAAGCGAGTTTTTTAAGGGTGCGAACGGCTAAACACGCACTCTCTCTCAATAAATGCACATCATCTTCTTTAACGCCCACATACAGGATTTTATTTTCTTGGTCTAAAAATACGCCTTCGCCTTCGTATTTAAAGGTTTCTAGCAATTCTTTATTTTTGACCCAAGCATGATCAAAATCCTTATTGACAATAAAAACTAAACCGCATTCAGCTTTTGCGTTTTCAAAAGTGGTTTTTTCTAATTTGATTTTTAACATAAAGTCTCCTTTTTTAATTTCATATCTTTCAAGAATTGTATTGCACTCTAGCGGTTTTTCTTACTATAGTATTGGAAATACCATAGAACCAACGCCAAGAAAGATACTAATAGTAATATTAGCGCATAAGGGTGTTTTTTAAGCCACCCTAACGCATGCAATAATTCTTCTCCTAAATACCACGCTAGAATAATGGTAATGCTCGCCCACACCATCGCGCTAATGAGATTGATGATAGCGAATTTTAAAGCGCTATAGCGCGTGAGGCCTATACTAATGGGAATGATGGTGCGCATGCCATACATGTAGCGTTGGATAAAAATGATAAACCAGCCGTGTTTTTGCAACAATAAATGGGCTAGGGCTAGTTTTCGGCGTTGTTTTTCTAGCTTTTTTTGGATGTAAGCTTTATTGGTGCGGCCGATGTAAAAATAGATCTGATCCCCCACAAAGCCCCCAATCCCTGCGACTAAAATGGCTAACCCTAAATGCATATGACCGGTATAGCTGGCAATCCCTGCTAAAATTAACCCAATTTCGCCTTCTAAAATACTCCACCCAAATAAAATGAGATACCCCCAAGTCGCTGCATGCTGATTCCATAAGTTAATGATGTATTCTTCCAAAATTCACCCTTATTCTAGCACTCTAACAAACAAAAGGTTTTCACGCGTTCTTCTAAAAGTTGGATACCCGGTAATTCTTTTAATCCTATCAAAAAGCATGCTTCTATGCATTCAGCTTGTAGGGCTTTGATAAGCTCAAGGCTCGCTAAAGCTGTGCCTCCAGTGGCTAATAAGTCATCAATTAACACCACCCTTACCCCCTTAATTCCCCTAAAAGCGTCGGAGTGGATTTCTATGCTGTCGCTCCCGTATTCTAAACTATAGCTTTGAGATAAGGTGTGTGCGGGGAGTTTGCCCTTTTTCCTCACAGGCACAAAACCCACCCCAAGCGCATAAGCTAAAGCAGAGCCTAAAATAAACCCCCTAGCTTCAATGCCCACGATAAAGTCTATATTGAGAGCGAGATAGCGTTTTTTGAGCGCGTCAATGAGTTTGTTAAAGAGTTTAGGGTAGTTGAGTAGCGTGGTAATATCTTTGAATAAAATCCCTTTTTTAGGGTAGTCTTTCACTTCTCTGATGCTTTGTAAAAGTTCTTCTTTGAGCGTTTCATTCATTTTGATTTCCTTTAATATAACGGATTGGTTGTAGAATTTTGGTTTATTATAGCGTTTTTAAAGGAGAGCTTCTATTTTTTGCTCCAATTCTTTAATGCGATTTTTATATTTATCCGATTCGCCTTTGTATTCAGAGTTGCGCTGTTTAAGGGCTTTTAGTTCTGTTTTTAACGAGCTCATTTCTTGGGTAAGAATATCAATATTACCCAAAGCTCTTTGGAGTTGCAACTGGTGTTTTTGGATCAAAATTTCAGCTTCTTGTAAGGTGAGCTTCATGGATGCGTTGGTGCGTTCTTGCCGTTTAGCCACGGTTTTAAAAAAGAAAGTACGCACACCCATATAAAGGATAAAAACAATAGCGATAGTGATGATAAACCATTGGGTAAACATTCTATTAAAATATCCTTTTAGCGAAACGATGTAATTATACTACATTAGGTTGATGATTTCAGCGATTCATCTAGCTTTTGGATGCGCAACACATGGCGGCCTTGTTCAAATTCTGTAGAGAAAAACGCTTCTAAAATGCTTTCTGTTACGCCAATACCGCTAATCTTTTCACCCAAGCACAAGACATTAGCGTTATTGTGCAAGCGAGTCATTTTAGCCATGTAAGCATCAAGGCACAAAGCGGCTCTAATACCCTTAAAGCGATTAGCGCCCATGCTCATGCCTATCCCTGTGGCGCACACTAAAATGCCATAGCTTTGCGGATTTTCTAAGACCTTTTGGCACACTAATTTGGCGTAATCAGGGTAATCCACCCTCATAGTGGGTAAAAAAGCTTGGATTTTAAAACGCTTGTCTTCTAAAAAATGTTTAACAAACTCTGCAAGATGCAACCCTGCATGATCGCTGCCTATAAAAACTTGAGAAAACTTTAAGGGCTTATTCATAAACTCTCCTTGATAAAAGATTAAGAAAGGAGTAAGGAAAATAAAAATCTTGTGGGCGCATGGATAAAAAACTCCGATAAAGGGGGGATAAACAAAAAGATAAACACTACCAACAAGCCGTAGCGTTCCATTTTAGAAAACCATTCCAATAAAAACGAACTTTTAAAATGCAACGCTAAAAAGCCTAACGCTTTGGATCCGTCTAAGGGCGGGATAGGGAGGCTGTTGAAAACGCCTAAGACAAGATTATAAAGAATGCCTTGAATGAGAAAGGTTACTAAAGCGAGCTGATAAAGATTCAATTCATTGATGCTTAAAGCGTTGATCCCTAGTTTTTGGAAGCTCAAATGCGTGATGGAAGCGAGCAGAACGGCTAGGGTGAAATTATAAGCCACCCCGGCTAAACTCACCACTACGCATGCCAGAGAGCCTTTTTGAGAAACAATATAGCGCATATCCACCGGCACGGGTTTAGCCCACCCAAACAAAAAAGGGGCTTGAAAAATGAGTAATAAAGCCGGTAAAAGCACCGAACCCATCATGTCTAAATGCCTGATAGGGTTTAAACTCAAACGATTAGCGTTTTTAGCGCTCCTGTCTCCAAATAAAAACGCGCTCAAGCCATGCATGATCTCATGTCCTATGATAGCGATTAAAAGGGCTAGGATCTTCATTAAGGTGGTGATAAAACTTTCTAAAGAAAAATCAAAAAATTGCACAAAAAACCTTAATGCGTTGCTTTTTCTTTTTTAATGATTTTTTCTAAGCCTCCAACGCTTTTAAACATGCGTTCCCAACGCACCAAATAGCGTTTTTTGGGGTTATTTTCTGCATCCATTTCCAGGCTATTTTTTAAACTCAAACTGAAATAAACAAACCATGGCGAACCCACGATATTTTTATAAGCCACACTCCCCCAAAAGCGCGAGTCGCTAGAATTATCCCTATTATCGCCGATCATGAAAAATTCATCGTGATTGATTTTTTTATAAAACACCTTTTCGCCCTCCATTTGAATGAGTTGCATGCTGATATTAGCTTCTGCGCCTTGAGTGGCTAACTGCTCCATTAAATGGAAGGTTTCATTGTCTTTTTGGTAATGGATACCCGGATGCTCACTTTTATAAGGGTTTAAAACAAAAATTTTACCCATAAATTCTTTTGTCATGGCGTTAGGGTAATGTTTAGCGATGTAATTTTTGTCCATGTCGCTCTCAAAAGGGTGCAAATAAAACCCCTCATTAGTGAATAACACCTCATCGCCTCCAATAGCAAAATTCCTTTTGACATAGTAAGACTTTTTTTCATGGGGCGGGATAAACACCACCACTTCGCCGCGATTAGGGCGATCCCCCTCTATCAAATGCCCGTTATTTTTAAAATCAGGCATAACAGGAAGCTCAATCCATGGGATTTTAGGAATGGGTATGCCGTAAGAAAACTTTTTGACAAAGAGCATGTCGCCCTCATAGAGCGTGCCTACCATAGAGCGAGAGGGAATGATAAAGGCTTGCGCGATAAAAAAGATAACCAACAGCACGATAATGATCGTCCCCACCCAACTGGAGCAAAATGCATAAACAGAGCGTAAAAATTTCATTAAAATCCCTTCCTTTGTTGTTTTTCAAAAGCGATTAGAGTGTTTTCTAAAAGCGAGACAATCGTCATAGGCCCCACGCCTTTAGGCACAGGGGTGATAAAACCGGCGACTTTTTGCGCGTTGGTGAAATCCACATCGCCCACGATACGCCCATCATTTAAATGATTGATCCCAATATCCACCACTACAGCCCCTTTTTTTAACATGCTCGCTTTAATCAAATCAGGCTTACCCACGCCCACGCAGACAATATCAGCGTTTTGGGTGTAAAAACTAATGTCTTTAGTCAAAATATGGCACACGCTCACGCTAGCCCCAGCGTTTAGCATGAGCATGCTCAAAGGCTTTCCAATGATATTGCTCGCCCCAATAACCGCCACATCCTTGCCCTTGATTTCAATGTGATAATGCTCTAAAAGACGCATCACGCCCATAGGGGTGGCTGGCAGAAACGATTCCTTTTGGGTGCAGAGTTTGCCGATATTAAGGGGGTGGAAACCATCCACATCTTTACTGGGGTCAATGGCTTCTAAAATCATTTTAGTATCAATGTGTCTGGGCAAAGGGAGCTGGACTAAAACGCCTGAAATGTTTTGATCGGTATTGTAATCTTTAATCAAGGACAGCAATTTGGCTTCAGTAACATTTTCTTGGAGAGTTTTTAAATCAAAATCCATGCCCACCCTTTGGCATGCTTTGATCTTCATATTGACATAAGTGATACTAGCGGGATCTTTCCCTACTAAAATCACGGCTAGTTTGGGGCGTTTATGCGTTTGTGCGGTTATTGTTTGGATTTTATTTTTCAAATCTTTTTCTATATCATAAGCTAACGCTTGCCCGTCTAATAAAACAACGCCCCTATTTGGCATGCCCATTTATCCTTTATATAATTAAAATCCTATTATTGTAGCAAAAATCATGCGTTTAAGGGAATTAAAAACTCCCTTTAGCTTGTCAATCTTTAAGATTAGCCCCATGATAGAGCAAGTAATAACTAAGGGCTTTCAAAGATTCTAATTGCTGGTAAAATTTAGAAGCTTCTATTTTGTCGTTTTGTTTCTTGTCGTTTTGTTTATCCTCTGGCTCTTTAGGGTTTTCATTCAAATACCTTAACCCTGAACTTGGGTTATAAAAGTAATCTTTAGTAGCGATCGCTTCATAGCCTAGCGCGTAATTGGGGTGGCTTGGGGGGTTTGTTGTGTTGTTAGAAAATAAAGGCTTCCCAAAACTCACAAATTGAAAACCTTCAGGGGCGACTAATTCAATAATCGTAGGGGCGATGTCTAAATGCGAGCCGACTTGACTGATTTTTTTAGGCTTTAAAGTGGGGGCATATAAAATAAGCGGCACGGATTTAATGATATACAAATCGTTTTTAGCGTATTCATAGCTCCTGTCAAAGTGATCCCCTGTGATGATAAAAAGCGAGTTAGGGAATTTTTGGCTGGCTTTTTTGATGAAATCAACCACCACTTTGTCATACCAGTAAATATGCCCTAAAGAATTAGCGTCCGGTAGATTTTCTGATTTGGGGGTTTTTTCCACAAATTGTTGGATTTTTTCTAAAGGCACGCCAAAGGCTTTGAGATTCACGTTTTTGATCGCGTGGTTGCTTAAAGTCATGACCATGCTGAAAGTTTTTTCATGGGGGTTGGTGTTTTCTAAAATGTAGTCAAATAAAATATTATCATGCACTCCCCAGTTGCTCTCTATGGGTTTGGGGTAGGGCTTGTTTTTAACAAATTCTAAGAGATGGTTATTGAAATAAAGGGCGTGAAAACCTTGTTTTTTGGTGAAACTGGTGAGTTTATTCCAAATCCCGCTGCCTCCATAATAAAAGTTGTTTCTATACCCTAGAGTCTTCATGATATTGCCAATCGCCATAGGAAAGCTAGGGAGGATCACCCCTGAATTGACTAAATTATTATCATTAATATAGGGTAAGCCTGTGATTTGGACATCCAGGCTTTTAACGGTCCGTGGGGCACCTTCAATAAAAGCAGAAAGCATGTGAGCATGTTCTTTTTTAACCAAATCTTGTAAGGCACTCGTTAGCTCTATGGAATCAAATTTTTTATCAAAATGCCATGAACTCAAGGACTCTGAAACGATATAGAAAACATGTTGAATGGTTTGAAGAGAATTGTTGTGGCTTGTTTGAGAAAGCAATTCATAGAGATTGTTTGAAGGGTTTTCTTTGAGATGGAAATAATTTTTCGCCACTTCTAAAGGCGATCCTTTAGCAAAATCGCTGAATTTAAGGTTATGGCTTTGTCTGTAATTGCGCACCAAAAGATAAAGGTTACGAAACGCCCCGGGGGTGATTTTCATTAAAAAAGGATCTTTGGCTGGCTCTATGCTGAGATCTAAAGACGCACCCACAAAACTCAATTGCGCGTTAATGTAAAACATTTGCGTGAGCGAAAAAAGCGCAAATAAAATGAAAGTTTTAAGGGGTTTGGTGGTTTGATAAACATTTGTGGGCTTAAAAAGGGCGTTTTGGAGTTTGAAATAGATAAAAGAAATTAAAACGCTAAGGATCACAAAGAGTGAAAAACTAGAAAAAATAGGGTATTCCCCACTCATTTTTAAAATCGTGAGCGTGTCTTCATGCAAAAATTCCAATAAATTTTCATCAAACACATTCCCATAAATGCCATAATAAACGATGTTCGCAATATTTAAAAACAGGATAATAACGATAGAAAAACACGCCACAATATTAAGCATTTTTACTTGGTGTTTAGGGGCCAATAACCCTAATAACCCGATGAGGATAAAAAGAATCGCTAAGCTTGAAACCACACGATTGTCGTATCTGGCTCCATTGAATAGGGTTTTGATGATTTCATCAAAAATAGGGTTTTTTAAGGCATGCTTATAATAGCCAGTATAAAGGATAAAGCCGATACGATTGAACACAAACAACAAGCTCATAAAAAAGGTGAAATAAAAACCTTTTAAAAAGAGCGAAAATAGGGCATGAGATAGGGATTTCATAAGCGTTACTATAACCTTTTTTTAACAAGAGATAAAGTCTTAAAAAAGACAAAAAGAAATAAGGGGAAATCCAATAAAGAATCCAAGATTTGAAAATGAGAACGCATCAAAAGCGAACTGGATAACGCTACTAAAGCGATCACGCCCAATAAGGGGCTGCTCAAAAACAAACTGCTGCAAAAAAGCGCGCTAAAAATCAGAGAAGCCATGAAATGATGATAGATTGAAAAAGGCAAAAACCCTAAAATATCTGTCAAAAGCAACAGATTGAAAAACAGCATGACGCTATAAGATTGCAAGGTTTCTAAAGGGGGTTTTTTGAGCATATGACAAGAAAAGCTTGCATACGCAAGGATCAAAAGACAGCTAAAAGGGCTTAAGGGGGCTGTAAAACTGCTTAAAAATGCATTGAGCGATAGAGAGCCTTTAAAAGCGATATTGCTTAAAATCACGCTTATTAAAGAGAGCGAAAACCTCAAACTTAATGCCTTATTTTTAAAAAAAAAGAAAATTAAAAAAACCCATACAAAACTCAGCGTGTAAGAAGAAGGTATAAGCATCATTAATCACTTGAGAAGGGATTTTAAATAAGCCATATTGAAACGGATGTGTCTGATGTGAGAGCGGTTGTAGGTATAGACAATATCTATAAAATGCGAGTTAAGACTATAGCTTGGGTAACTCACTTCATCCGCTTTATCTAAAATTTTTAAGGTTTTAAACGAGTTGGAGTTTTCTAATTTAGAAAGCCAAAGTTCTTTACGACGCAGTGATAAATCGCTAGGGTTGTGGATTAAATACAATATTCCATTTAAATTGAGTAAATTCAAAGAATCATCTAAGTTTTTAAGATTTGTAGAAATGGGTTTTTGCCAAGCGGTGGGGGTCTTGCATGTTTCTAGCATGAGGCTATCTTTAAAAGAATGGTTTCTAAACGCCATGACAGCGCAGTCTTTAAAGGGGGTTAGGCTTGGTTGGAGCTGGTGGTTTAGGGTATTAGGCCTTAAAAGCTCTCTTGGGTTATTTTGTTGGTCAAATTTCAACAACAGGGGGTATTGGGTGGCTAATTCGTGATAGAGTGGTAGCATAAACCCGCCATCAGTGGTGTTTAAAGGCTTATTTTTTATCAAATGGCTTAAGTTTAAAAAAGGGCTTAAAGAGAGTTTTCGCGCAAATTTAAAATGAATCGGCTCTAAAGCACTTTCAAGTTGATAGATTTTAGAAGTGGCCCACCCGCCCATGCTCACCCCTACCACAAACAACAAGATTTTATTATCATGCAAAAAAAGCAAGGGGTTACCCAATTTTTTGATGTATTCATGCGAATGATGAGAAAGCTCTTCTTTAGTTAAAAGAATGAAGGCTTCGCTCCAGCGATTAGTCTTGCTGTCAAAAAGATTTGCGCTGATTTTCACATCCCTTGCCCCTTCTTTAGTGCCACTGAAATAAGCGTTCAAAAGATTATCATTAGGCAAGCTGATTAAAGAGCTCGCATGCACGCTTAAAGCGTCATTTGGTTTAGGGATAATAAGTTGCGTGAAATAAGGGGGGTTTTCAGTAACAAGGGCTTGATTATGCGTGAAAGCATAGGGGGGGGTTTGGCGCTTCATTATAATTAAAAACAAAACGATAAAAAGCCCCACGAAAAAGGCGGTGTTTTTTAGGCGATTTCTTGAAGGTTCCAAGATAGCGTTTCGCCCCCTCTTAAGATAGCGATTTTTTCATTCAAACAAAGCGTGTGTGTAGGGACTATAAAGGGTTTTTTAGACAGATGTGCTTTTTTATTAGGCAAATTGTCTAACGCGTAGATTTTTTTAGCGTTATCGCTGATAAAGGCTTGCAAATTTTCTAAAGCGTTGTGTTTTTCAAAAAGTTCGCACAACGCAGGCAACAAAATAGGAGCAGAAAAGATGCCTGCCGGGATGTTAGCGCTATGCTTTTTAGAGACAAAATGCGGGGCGCTATCAGAGCCAAAAGAGATTTTAGGGTGGGCTTTTAAAGCAAGGGATAAAAGCCTTTCTTGGTCTTTTTTGGTTTTGATTAAGGGTTTGCAAAAACAATGCGGGTCCAAACTCCCCCCTAATAAGTCATCTAAAGTCATGCTGATATGGTGTAAAGTTAAAGTCGCATAGAGGTTGTCATGCTTTTCAATTAAAGCGATACTGCGCCAATCGCTCAAATGCTCTATAATGATTTTGAGCTTAGGGAATGAAAGGGCGAAAGTTTCTAAAACGCTATGGCATAAAAATTCTTTATCCAAACAAAACCCAGCTTGTTCTGCATGGATGCATAAAATAAAGCCTAATTTTTGGGCGTTTTCTAAAACCTCCAAAGTCTTTTCACCCAACAAATCTGAAGTGCCGTTTTGCGCGTTTGTGGTCATGCCTTTGGGGTAGAGTTTTAAAAATTTAATGCCTTTGTTTTTAGCTCGTTGCAATTCTTCCAAAGTCAAACCATCGTTAAAATACAAACTCATTAAAGGCTTGAAGTTTGAAGAATTTTTTAAAATTTCTTCTTCATATTCTAGGGTGATTGGAGTGTCAATCAAAGGCTTACTGAGATTAGGCATGATCACTGCGGCGCTAAAAGGCTCGCTAGAATATTTCAACACCGCTTTTAAAAGCGCGTTTTCTCGCACATGCAAGTGGGCGTCTATGGGGTCAAAAAGCGTGATTTCCATTTTTTAATTGCCTCCTAAGTAATAACGCACTCTAATACGAATGAGGGTTTTAGTTTTGGGGCGTGGGTAATCCTTATAAGCGATCTGAATGGTCTTTAAAGTGTTGTCATCAAGCATTTTGTATTCAGAGCCAATAATGATTTTAAGATCGGTAATATCGCCGTTAGGGTGCAAGTAAAACTCTACCGCATTCGTCCCGTCTTGCCCTAAATAAGCCGCTACTTGAGGGTATTCTAAATACTTTTGCGTGATGCGCCCAATATCCCTTAAATTATTCCTGATGAAATCTTTTTCGGCTGTGCCTAAATCCCCAAATTCTTCGCCATACAATTCATCAATATCCCTTCTGGTTTGGTTGTCTAAGCCTTTATTATTTTCTTTTCTGGGTGGCGCAACTTCTTTAGGCAAGAAAGAAAGCTGGTTAGGGTCAAATTCTTTTTTGACAGGTTTTTTCTCTTCTATTTTTTTCTGCTCTACTTTTTGTTCTACTACTTTTTTCTCTTCTTTTTTCTCCTCTACTACTTTTTTCTCTTCCACTTTTTCCACTTTTTTAAGAGCCTTATGTTTGTGGTTGGGCTTTTTGGGTTCTGGTTTGGGCTTTGGTTTAGGCTCAGGCTTTGGCTTTTCTATGGGTTTTGGTGGGGTTGGCGGAGTTGGGGGTGTGGGAGGCGTTGGAGGTTTTTGGGGGCCAGCCAGCGTGGGTTTAGGAGCGCCTGGGGTGTTTTTACTGGGATCTTGTGAATGGCCTCTTTTTAAAACCAATAAATTTTCAGGATTTAATTTAACAAGCTTGGGTTTTGAAGGAAAAAAATCTTCTCTGTGTTCAAATAAAAAATAAATCAACCAATGCAACAATACAGACAGAATGAGAGAAAAGAAAAAATTCCTATTAGAATGATCCACGGGGTCAAAATTTTTCCCTAACTTAGCAGGTTGTAGTTTAGAATTTTCCGGCATATAAATTTCCTAATTTTGAATTCTTTATATTATTTTCAGCTTCTTTAATCAGTTCTTCCTTAGATGTTTTTGGGCTTATTTTGTCTAAAAGCAGGCCGTATTTATCGCTTAGTAAGACCAAGTAACGCTCCTTATTGGTTTCTATTGAAATGATTTTATGGTTCGCACCAACACGACCCAAAACATTAACTTCTAACTTAAAATCTTTTGCAGAAAAAGACCTTTGTGTGGGAACAATTTTTTTTTTGATTATATACAATATTAAGAGTAAGGCAGCAATAACCGCTAGCGCCTTATAAGCATGGCTTAAATCCAGTGGGGGTTTTAACTCTAGAGCGTTTGAGGGGTTTTTGGCTTGCTCTTTTTCATCTTGGCTTGCGAGATTGGCATGCTGAGATTTTTCTTTCAAGCTAGGCGGTGGGGCTAAATGAAAACCTTTAGGCAAAAAAAGAAAGCGGAGCTGTTTTTTATCCTTGCTGTTTGAAGCTTGGATTTCTAATTCCACTTTAGCTTTTTTAGACAAGAGGTAGATGTCATTTTGGTAGGAAAACATTTCTAAGGCATTTAAAGAGGCTTCTTTAAAGTCCATGGTTTTTTTAGAATCCAATTGAGCGTTTTTTAAAACGATCACCTTTTGCCCTTCAACTTCCATGATTTTAGGCGTTTTGTTAAAAGGCGTTTCAAAAGTGAGCGTGGTTTGCACGGCTTTTATAGGTGGTGTTGCTGGAGTGTTTGAATTGGGTTGGACTTCTTTTAATGCATTTTGCCAATGTGCTAGTTTAATGGGAGCGTCATCGTTTAAAAGTATTTTTTCTTCAGCCAGTAACATCAAAGTAGCACTCAATAACAAGAATAACAATCTCATGAATTTTTAGCGAGATAATACACAATAGCGTTAGAATCTAGGATTTCATTCAAACGAATGGCTAAATTCCTTTCAAAAACCATCACCTCACCCTTACCAATAACCCGCCCGTTCACAAAAGTATCCACGCTTTCTCCGGCGGGTTTTTGCAAATCAATCACAGAGCCTTTTTCAAAACGCAAAATTTGCAATAAAGGGATTTGCGTAGAGCCAAGTTCTGCGCTAAAAACAATCTCCATGTCTAAAAGATTTTTATAATCGCAAATGAGTTCTTCTAAATAAGTGGAAAGCTCTAGTTCTCTTTCTTTACTCGCTTTCTCTTTTTCTTTTTCAGCTATTTTTAACTTATTAGATTCTGTTTCTAGCATAAAACTCTACTCTTTCAAGAATGATTTGACTTTGATTATAAAATCTTAATTTTACTATAAATTTTATAACAAATAAAGCCACTACGCCTTAAAGCTAGCTTTAGAAACGCAAAATTCTTTTAAAAAACACGCGCCGCATAAGGGGTTTTTAGCCTTGCAGGTGTAGCGGCCAAACAAGATTAAGGCATGGTGGAGTTTGGACAGGTTGTCTTTAAAAAGATCGCTGAGTTCTTCTTCGGTCTTAATGGGCGTGTTAGCGTTGCTTAATCCTAAGCGGTGCGTCGTGCGGAACACATGGGTATCTACCGCTAGATAATTTGCGTCAAAGCACACTGAAAGCACCACATTAGCAGTTTTTTGCCCTACGCCATCTAAGCTCATCAATTCTTTTTGCGTAGAGGGGATAACGCCCTTAAAATCCCTAACCACTTTTTGCGCCATACTGATTAAATGCTTGCTTTTATTGTTAAAATAAGAAACGGATTTGATGATCTCTTTAACTTCTTCTAAGGAAGCGAGCACTAAATCATTCACGCTTGGGTATTTTTCAAATAACTTGGGCGTTATTTGATTCACTCTAGCGTCTGTGCATTGGGCGCTTAAAATGGTAGCCACTAACAATTCATAGGGGTTTTTATGGTGCAATTCGGTGGTTTGGTTGGGGTAATGTTTTAAAAGCAGCTCTTTGATTTGTTGGGCTTTTTGGTAAGTTTTAGCGCGTTTTAAGGTCATTTTCACACGCTTTCTTTGATGACAAGGTATTGCGCTTCATGGGATCTTAAAGCCACTTGAATGCGGTTGATTTTAACCGAAAGCGTGGCTTTTTTCATGGAATAATGCAAAAGAATGCATTGAACCCCTTCATGGATACCAAAAGAGAGGAAGCGTTTTTTAAGGGCTTCATCGCAGTTAGCGATTTCTACAATTTCATAAGTTTTGTCTTTAATGGCTTCATTGAGCGTCATTTTAATTTCCTTTTTGATTCAATGTTTTTTTTGACTTCATCTACGATGATGTCAATAGGCGTGAAAATACGGCGCAAGATTTTAAAAGGCACTTGGATAATATCTGACGCTAAAGTTACTTTGGTTTTAGGGTTATCCAGCGTGCCTTTGACATTCACATTAGTGGTGATTTTACCTCCTTTTCCTAAAACGAGATAGCCAACAATAGGGATTTTATTTAAGACATTACTCAAAGCCTTGATAGTGGAAACTTCTAAATTCAAATCTAATTTGTTTTTGTCCAATTCAATGATCCCATTGCCAGCAATGTCAAGCGTTTTGCCGACAAGATCAATTTTTTCTAACCCTAAATATTCTTTAGTGATCCCAAAAACAACGGAGCCGGTTTTGATCTGATAGCCATTAGCCCCTAAATGAGGGTTCCTAAAGACAATGAGAGAGGGAATGGTGTTGATGAGATTGACCATGTTTTGCATGAGGGCGAAATTCTTTAAGCTTGTGTTTTGGAATTTCAATTCGCCGTTGAAAACCTGATCTTCAAGAGCCCCAATAAGCGTGAATAAGCCCCCTTCTACGAAATCTTTTTGGAGGATGGTGTTGATATAATCCCCGCTAAAATTATGGGCCTTAAGATACAAAGCCCCATGCACTAAATCTGCCATGATCATGGCGTTTTTATAATTGCCATCAATTTTCACTCTGTCGTCTTGAGCGACAATATCAAGATTTTCTAAAGGAAAAGGCATTTTTTTATAGATTAACACGACATCTTTAGCATGGATGCGTGTAGAGATAGGGATAATTTTGTGGGCTTTTTCATAGCGTTGTTTGGCGCTAATGAAAACATCTTCATCTTGGATTTCTTTAGAGCTAGGCTTTTCTTTTCGTTCTTTTGAGAATAATCCCGCAATCGCTGGCATCTTGCTATCTAAAAAATCATCAATACTCAAATCAATGTTATTAAGGGTAATATCCTTTTGATCCCCCTTAACTTTTATAGATATGCTTTTGCTTGGAGTATAGACAGAAATTTCATCTTTATTGATAGAGCCAAATAAAGAGAGGGAATTAAATTGCTTGCCGTTGCTATGATAGATGGGTAAAGTGATTTTCAAATCTTTAGCAAAAAAATCAATATTGATAAAATCGCTCGTAGAAACTTCTAAAGAGCCATCTTCTAAGGCGAAATATTTCATAATAGGGGAATAGGGCTTGATTTTTTTCAAATCTTTGACTCTAAAAACATAGGCGTTATCTTTAAATTCGCCCTCTAATAAAAGTTGTGGCACGCTCCATTGCATGTGGTTGGGGTTAGAAAAATCAAAATTCAAAGAAAGGTTTTTAAGAGTGTCTCCTGTAGCGTAGAAAACATCTTTAGTGAATTTGTCTTCGCTCTGGGCTTTAATGGTGTCTATGATTTTTCTTCTAAACACCTCTGAGTTTTCACCCTCTTGAATAACAGAATGCAAGCTTTTTAAATCTAAAGAAAATTTAGTAGGCTGTGGGTTATCTTGGTCGTTATTCAAGCCATAAGAACGCATGTTGATGTTATTATTAGTGTTGAATCGTATTTTATGGACTAAAGAATCTAAAGAAAGGGTTTTTTTATTCAAATCTAAAGCGATTTTAGCGTCTAAATCCAGCATGTTTTCATAGCGGGTGTGGGTAGTTTCTATGTAAATGTATTGGTATTCTTGGGTAATATCTAAGCTTATATTAGCGTTTTGTGTATAAAGGGGGATATTATAGAGCGAGAGAGTGCCTTCTTGCAAATTAACGCTGCCTTGAACGCTAAATAAGGGGGCGGTGTTTTTTAGAAATTGTAAGGTGAGTTTCAAATCCGCGCTAGATGGCATGCTGATTTTATCCAAAGGTAAAACGACTTTATAAGCGCTCAATAAATCCTTAATGCTATCGCCATAATAATTAGGGGTCGTTTTTAAAAAAATCTCCAACTTGGGGGCTTCTAACAAATTGGAAAAAGTGGCGTAAGAGCCGGTTAATTCCATGGTTTCATAAGTGATTTTTTGGGGCTGTATGAGAAGCTGTTTGTTTTTGAAGATCAATTCGGTTTTATCCATTTTAATGGGCGATAAGCCATCATTGAAAACGACTGAAGGTTTAATCAAAGTGGCTTTAACTACAGAATTTTCTAAAAGCGATGGGATAAACTCGCTAGGAGTGAAATTGGCTTTAATTAAAGCGTTATCAATCTTAAAGCTAGCAAATTGGATCTTGTCAAAAATCCATGTTTTTAAATTTTTTTGCGATTGGCGTTGGAAAAGAGGCTTTAAAAACGCTAGGCTTTTCATTACAGAAGTGTTAATTTTTAATTCTATGGTTTTTAAATCGGTTAGCCCTTGCAAATAAATTGCAGCACTGGGTTCAATTAAAGGCTTGACAATCAAATTAAACGCCATTTTCCTGGCTTTAGGTGAATAGTGGGCGTTGCCATCCACTTGGACTTTAATATCTTTAAAAAGCAAATTGATGATCTTAAGCTTGATATTTTTATCATCTTCTAGGGAAAATTCCCCTTTGACTCCCGGGAATTCTAACTCGTATTTATTCCCATCAAAAAAGATATTGGCTTTATTTTTATCGTCTAAAATGATTTCTTTGACTTTAAGTTTTTCAAAATAAGACACCGCCCAAATGCCATAACGGATATTTTTAATCAGATCAGAAACTTCTAAACGCTTTTTAGTGGGTTTTTGATGGAAGAAAGAAGAGAGATCAACCCGCTCAACTTCTAAAGAAAGCTTGTTATTGAGTTTTAAGTATAATTCAGAAATGCTAAGTTTTCCAATTTTTAAATTTTGTATGTGAATGCCGTTTGAAAGGGTTTTGTGAATGACAACTAAAAGAGTGAATACTGCCACAAACAAAATAATGACATTAAACACTTTCTTAGATACATGTTTTCTTTTATTCATCAGTATTCTTTTTTATTTAAGTATACCAATTTATCCTAACAAAGTGGTGGTTGTCCCGCAAGGTTCGCTCAAAAAAGTGTTTTTTTCTTTGAAAGAGCAAGGCGTGGATATTAACGCTTTGGATTTGCTTTTGTTGCGCCTAATGGGCATGCCTAAAAAAGGCTATATTGACATGGGCGATGGGGCTTTAAGGAAGGGGGATTTTTTAGTCCGTTTGATTAAAGCGAAAGCGGCGCAAAAAAGCGTTACTTTAATCCCTGGAGAAACCCGCTATTTTTTCACGCAAATTTTGAGCGAGACTTACCAACTAGAAACAAGCGAACTCAATCAGGCTTATGAAAGCATCGCTCCACGATTGAATGGCTCTGTGATAGAAGATGGGGTGATATGGCCAGACACTTATCATTTGCCTTTAGGGGAGGACGCTTTTAAAATCATGCAAACTTTGATTGGTCAATCCATGAAAAAACACGAAGCTTTAAGCAAACAATGGCTTGGATACTACCATAAAGAAGAGTGGTTTGAAAAAATCATTCTCGCTTCTATTGTGCAAAAAGAAGCCGCTAATGTTGAAGAAATGCCCTTGATTGCGAGCGTGATTTTTAACCGCTTGAAAAAAGGCATGCCTTTACAAATGGATGGGGCTTTGAATTATCAGGAATTTTCACACGCTAAAGTAACCAAAGAACGCATTAAAACCGATAACACCCCCTATAACACCTATAAATTTAAGGGCTTGCCTAAAAATCCTGTAGGGAGCGTGAGCTTAGAAGCGATTAAAGCCGTGGTTTTCCCTAAAAAAACGGATTTCTTGTATTTTGTGAAAATGCCGGATAAAAAACATGCTTTCAGCGCGACTTATAAGGAGCATTTAAAAAATATCAATCTTTCTAATAATCATTTTTAAAATTAGGGTTAATGGGGCGTTTTTTCTTTTAAATTGAGTAAAAAGTGTTTAGTATTTTCTCATTTCAATTTTAAGTTCCTACTATTAAAGCATTTTAGATTTTATTAAAAAAGGCTTGCTACAATTTTAGGCAAATTTTGATTGCTAGGGCTTTAGAATACAGCTTTTAGCACAAAGGAGAATGAATGGCTAAAATGAGCGCTCCAGATGGGGTTGCCGTTTGGGTGAATGAAGATAGGTGTAAGGGTTGTGATATTTGCGTATCGGTATGCCCTGCTGGGGTTCTTGGCATGGGGATTGAAAAAGAAAGGGTGCTTGGAAAAGTGGCCAAAGTAGCCTACCCAGAGAGCTGTATCGGTTGCGTGCAATGCGAGTTGCACTGCCCGGATTTTGCGATTTATGTGGCTGACAGGAAGGATTTCAAATTCGCTAAAGTTTCTAAAGAAGCCCAAGAAAGAAGCGAAAAGGTTAAGGCCAATAAATACATGCTCTTAGAAGAGACTATTTTAGAAGGGAGAGGCAAGTAATGCGTGAGATTATTTCTGATGGGAATGAATTAGTCGCTAAAGCGGCGATTGAAGTGGGGTGTCGGTTTTTTGGGGGCTATCCTATCACGCCAAGTTCGGATATTATGCATGCGATGAGCGTGGCTTTACCCAAATGCGGCGGACATTTTATCCAAATGGAAGATGAAATCAGCGGGATTAGCGTGTCTTTAGGGGCGAGCATGAGCGGGACGAAGTCTATGACAGCGAGCTCTGGACCTGGTATTTCATTGAAAGTGGAGCAAATCGGTTATTCTTTCATGGCAGAAATCCCTTTAGTGATCGCTGATGTGATGCGTTCAGGCCCATCAACCGGAATGCCCACTCGTGTGGCTCAAGGCGATGTGAATTTTTTAAGACACCCCATACATGGGGATTTTAAAGCCGTCGCGCTCGCTCCTGCTAGTTTGGAAGAAGCTTACACAGAGACCGTTCGCGCGTTCAATTTGGCTGAAATGCTCATGACTCCTGTATTCTTGCTCATGGATGAAACCGTGGGGCATATGTATGGCAAGGTGCAAATCCCGGATTTAGAAGAAGTGCAAAAGATGACTATTAATCGTAAGGAATTTGTGGGCGATAAAAAAGACTACAAGCCTTATGGGGTCGCGCAAGATGAGCCGGCCGTTTTAAACCCTTTCTTCAAAGGCTATCGCTACCATGTTTCAGGCTTGCACCATGGGCCTATTGGCTTTCCTACTGAAGACGCTAAAATCGGGGGGGATTTGATTGACAGATTATTCAATAAGATTGAATCCAAGCAAGACATTATCAATGAAAATGAGGAAATGGATTTAGAGGGCGCTGAAATTATTATCATCGCTTATGGTTCGGTTTCTCTAGCGGTTAAAGAAGCCTTGAAAGATTACAACAAAGAGAGCAAGCAAAAAGTCGGCTTTTTCAGGCCTAAAACCTTATGGCCAAGCCCGGCTAAACGCTTGAAAGAAATAGGGGACAAATACGAAAAAATCCTTGTGATTGAATTGAATAAGGGGCAGTATTTAGAAGAAATTGAAAGGGCTATGCAAAGAAAGGTGCATTTCTTTGGGCAAGCCAATGGGCGCACGATTTCGCCTAAACAAATCATCGCAAAGTTGAAGGAGCTTTAAAATGGCGTTTAATTATGATGAATATTTGCGTGTGGATAAAATACCCACTTTGTGGTGTTGGGGCTGTGGCGATGGCGTGATTTTGAAATCCATTATCCGCACGATTGACGCTTTAGGTTGGAAAATGGATGATGTGTGCTTGGTGAGCGGGATTGGTTGCAGCGGGCGCATGAGTTCGTATGTGAATTGCAACACCGTTCATACCACGCATGGTAGGGCTGTAGCGTATGCGACAGGGATTAAAATGGCTAACCCCAGTAAGCATGTGATCGTGGTTTCTGGCGATGGCGATGGCTTTGCGATTGGAGGCAATCACACCATGCACGCATGCAGAAGAAACATTGATTTGAATTTTATTTTAGTGAATAATTTCATTTATGGTTTGACTAACTCCCAAACTTCGCCCACCACGCCTAATGGCATGTGGACGGTTACGGCTCAATGGGGGAATATTGATAACCAATTTGACCCATGCGCTTTAACCACCGCTGCAGGAGCGAGCTTTGTGGCTAGAGAGAGCGTCTTAGACCCTCAAAAATTAGAAAAAGTGCTTAAAGAAGGTTTCACGCATAAGGGTTTTAGCTTCTTTGATGTCCATAGCAATTGCCATATCAATTTAGGGCGTAAGAATAAAATGGGCGAAGCGTCTCAAATGCTAAAATGGATGGAAAGCCGATTGGTGAGCAAACGCCAATTTGAAGCCATGAGCCCTGAAGAAAGGGTGGATAAATTCCCTACAGGCGTTTTAAAGCATGACACGGACAGGAAAGAATATTGTGAAGCGTATCAAGAAATCATTGAAAAAGCACAAGGAAAACAATAATGGAAGCGCAATTACGATTTACGGGCGTTGGAGGGCAAGGCGTGCTGTTAGCGGGAGAAATTTTAGCTGAAGCGAAAATTGTGAGTGGGGGCTATGGCACTAAGACTTCCACTTACACTTCGCAAGTGCGTGGAGGGCCCACTAAAGTGGATATTTTGCTAGACAAAGATGAAATTATTTTTCCTTATGCTAAAGAGGGCGAGATTGATTTCATGCTTTCAGTCGCTCAAATCAGCTACAACCAGTTTAAAAGCGATATTAAACAAGGCGGTATCGTTGTCATTGATCCCAATCTGGTAACGCCCACTAAAGAAGATGAGGAAAAATACCAGCTTTATAAAATCCCTATCATTAGTATCGCTAAAGATGAAGTGGGTAACATTATCACGCAATCTGTGGTAGCGTTAGCGATTACTGTGGAGCTTACTAAATGCGTAGAAGAAAATATCGTGCTAGACACCATGCTTAAAAAAGTCCCCGCAAAAGTCGCTGAAACGAACAAAAAAGCCTTTGAAATTGGCAAAAAACATGCTTTAGAAGCTTTGAAAGTTAGGGGTTAGTGCCTTAAATTCTCGTTTTAAATTTTTTCTTTTGATAAATTTTTGAGAACTTGATTGTGATGGGTTCAAGATAACTCAAGCTCTAAAAAGGGGCTTTAGGTTGCGTTTTTACCACTTTCAGATTAAGACGCTCGCAAACACCAAAGGCAAAAACACCAATGATTTTTGAAAAACAAGACTACCAGCAAGAGTGTATTAATAACATTATCACGCTTTTAGATGGCTTTGATTTTAAGCGCCACGATGCCTTAAATCTAAAAGATTGTTTAAATCAATTTCATGCTGCATGCGAAATTCCTGTCAAAAATTTAAGCGGCAAGCTCAATGTTGATGTTTTAATGGAAACAGGCACGGGCAAAACTTTCACTTACTTGAATTTGATCTTTGCACTCCATAAGACTTATGGGCAAAATAAATTCATCATCTTTGTCCCACGAAAAGCCATTTTGGAGTCGGTTAAGCAAAATATCCGCCTTACGAAAGATTATTTTTATTTAGAATTCAAACGCCACCTGAAAACCTACACTTATGAAGGGGTTAAATCACCAAGCAACATTATCAATCATTACATTAAAAACCAAGATGAACTGAGTGTTTTGCTTCTCACTAACAGCGCGATTGACAAGGGTGAAAAAAACATACTTAATAAAAACAGCGAAACCCTTTTCAACACCAAAAGCATTTTTGAAAATATCGCTGATTTAAAGCCTATTTCCATCATAGACGAGCCGCATTTGCTTAAAGGTGAAGCGTTTGGTAAGTATTTTAGTAAAATAGGCACGCTTTATTTTCGCTTTGGGGCGACTTTTGCCAAAGAAAAAGAACATGCTTTAAGCAATGCCGCCTTTTGTTTGGATTCAATCAGCGCGTTTAGAAATTACCTTGTCAAACAAATCCGCATCCATTCTGTCAAGCAAGATGCGCAAAGCCCGTTTTTGCTCAATGCGAATTCAAAAAGCGCAAAAATTGCCTTTTACAAAGCGGGCATTCTTAAACAAATTACGCTTTCAAAAGGAGAGGATTTAGGCAAAATTAACGCTTCTTTTAACGGCGTTAGCTTGGTTAAAACTACCAAAGACAAGGTTTATTTGAGCGATGGCACTACGCTTGAAAAGGCTTCTTATAAACTCACGCAAGATGAAATCAGCACTCTTTTAGAAAAAGCCATTGACTTGCATTTTGAAAAAGAGGCGTTTTTATTTGACCAAAACATTAAAGCGTTAAGCCTGTTTTTTATCCCAAAAATTGAGGATTTTAGGCAAATTGATAACAAAGGCACGCCCTTTATTAAAACCGAATTTGAAAGGCTTTACAAACTCAAACGCGCTTCAATTCTAACAAGGGAAAATTTATCGCCAAGCTATAGAGAATATTTGAAAAGAGATTTTGATGAGAGCGGTAACTTACGCGTCCATCAAGGCTATTTTAGTGGCGATAGCATAGCGTTCAATAAAGGCAAAAAAGAAAGCAGCAAAGAAAACATTGAAGCCAACGACATTAAAATGATTTTGAGCGAAAAAGAAAAACTGCTTTCATTTCAAACGCCTTTGCGTTTTATTTTTAGCGTGTGGGCTTTGCAAGAGGGTTGGGATAATCCAAATATTTTTACCCTTGTTAAACTGGCAAACTCCACTAGCGAAACAAGCCGCCATCAGCAAGTGGGGCGCGGGTTAAGAATCGCGCTTAATCAAGAGGGCAAGCGCATTACGCATGGATTTTTAAAGGCAAACGACGACGCTTTTTATAAAATAAACCACCTTGACATGCTAGTGAGTGGCGAAGAAGTGGGCTTTATGGAGGGTTTGCAAAAAGAGATTGAAGCGAGTAGCTTTATTGGTAATGGCAGCGCGCTAGACAGAGAGGATTTAGCCAAGTTAGGGCTTAATGAAAGAAAGATCAATAAATTTTGCGATGCGTTAGAACAATTAAACACCGTAGAATTTGACGAAACAAACAACGCTTACAAAATCATTTCCCCTATTTGTGAGGCGATGCAAAACAATGAAGAAATGATAAAAAGCTTTTTAAGCAATGAAGAATACCACGCCGTTTTAAGCGCCTTTAAAATGGCTGAAAATCCAACCAACAAGCGCGATCAAATTATAAACGCTAACCAACCTCTAGAAAAAGTCAAAATCCGCCAAAATTTAGCTAAAGAATTTAAAGAGTTATGGCAAACCATCAACGCGCAAAGCCATATAAGCTACCAAAATATCCAAAAAACCAAGCTGATAGAATCTATCGCCAAAGCGTTTAATGAAAGCCATGTGAGCGCTGAGGTGATCAAATTTGAAAGCAAAAGGTATGACCCAAAAACCAACAAGATCATCACAGAAGAGTCATCAAGCGTTTTAAAAGCCAAAAACTACGCTAACACCTTACAAAAAGAAATAAACGCGCTTTTGCTTGACTTTGCCAAAGACGAATCGTTACCCTTAAAATTCACGCTTGAACTCTACAACGCTTTAAATAAAGAGCATTTCACAAACTCACCCAAAAAAGCCTTTAAATTGCTTAAAGGCATCATTAAAGACGAGTTGCATGCGAATTTGCTTTCTTGCGTGAGTTATGAATTTTGCCAAAACGCCTTTTTTAACACCGCTTTTGATAAAACCGATCCGCTTTATTTTGAAGATGGCTCGCCCAAAACTGAGATTGAAAAACACAAATTAGGAAAATACAAAAGCGTGCAAACTCCAAGCCAAAACTATCTTTATGATACGATCATTTATGATTCTAAAATTGAAGAAGAAGTGAGCAAAGAATCGGTGCAAAAAGTGGAAGATAGAAGTATAGAAGTTTTTGCCAAGCTCCCTAGATTTAAAATCCCAACGCCTTATAAAAACTATGAGCCCGATTTTGCTTATTTGCTTAAAGACAACAAGGGTGCAAAAATCTTTTTTGTTTGCGAAACCAAAGGTTATGAAAAAGAAAGCGGCATCCCGCAAGATGAAAGGCGTAAAATTGAATACGCTAAGATCTTTTTTGAAACGCTATCTGAAAATTTAAAAAACGCGAAAAAAGAAATACGAGTCGTTTTTGCCACACGCATCAACAAACAAGATTTATTAAACACGCTTAAAAACGCATTAAAGGAAACGCAATGACAGATAAAAATCAAGCCAAAAAAATGGGTATCAATATCATCCAAAGCCAGCAAGAAAAGAATCCCCTTTTTGACATGCTTTTAAAGGACTTCCCGCAGACGATAAAAGACAATCAAGTAAGCTTGAGCGCTATCAAAATGCTTTTAGGCTTCAATGAAAGCATGCGTGATGTAAGCGGCTATGAGCTCACTTGGACGGGCAAAGGGCTTGCTAACGCCCTTTATTCTGAACCTTGCCAAAAACAACTCAAATTACAAGAAAGCTTTACGCCCCAAACTTTAGCGAGCAAACACCCCAACAACGCTATTACCATAGGCGACAATCTTGATGCGCTCAAACTTTTAAAATCCGCTTACAGCGAAAAAATAAAGATGATTTACATTGATCCGCCCTACAACACTAAAAGCGATGATTTTATTTATCCGGATAATTTCAGGCAAGATTATCAAAAGATTTTAAGAGAAGTGGGCTTAATGGAAATAGATGAAAACGGGGAGGAAATAGAAAGCGAAAGCTTGAAATTTTTTAAAAACATTCAAGGGAGTAAAACGCATAGCGGGTGGCTCTCTTTCATGCTGCCTCGCTTAAAGTTAGCGCGCGATTTGCTTAAAGAGGACGGCGTGATTTTCATTTCTATTGACGATAACGAAGCCGCCCAACTCAAACTTTTATGCGATGAAATTTTTGGGGAGGAGAATTTTGTGGCTGATTTCATTAGAAAAACTAAAAGCACGACTAATGACGCTAAAACGGGCGTCAATTACCAGCATGAGTTTTTGCTCTGTTATGCGAAAAATAAAGAATTTGTCAATCTCTTGGGAGGAGAAAAGAATTTAGAAAATTACAAAAACCCCGATAACGATCCTAATGGAGCATGGATTAGTGCTGACCCTAGTGCAAAAAGTGGGAATATGAAAACAGGGTATTTTGGAGTTACTAACCCTTACACAAACAAAGTGGATTATCCGCCTGTGGGTATGTTTTGGCGTTTTTCACAAAATACAATACAAAAACACATTGATGAGGGGCGGATTTGCTTTAAAAAAGAGCATAAGGATAATGAAAGGGGCTTTATTTACAAACGCTATTTAAAGGATTTAAAAACCACGCAAAAGATTTTTGATAGTTTGATATTTAGCGATAATTGTTACATGAACCAAACCGCAACGAAAGAGCTTTTAAGTTTGGGAATGGGAGAATATTTTACTTATCCAAAAGGCGTAGAATTTATGAAAAAAATCATTCTGCATTCAACTACGCCAAACTCAAACGACATCATTTTAGACTTTTTTGCCGGGAGCGGGACAACCGCGCAAGCGGTGATGGAATTAAACGCAGAAGATAAAGGCAATAGGGAATTTATTTTAGTTCAAATTGATGAAGAGATAAAAGAAGATAAAAGCAAGAGTGCTTATGATTTTTGTAAGAATGTTTTAAAAAGCACAAAGCCTATCATTAGCGATATTACCACAGAAAGGGTTAAAAGAGCCGCTCAAAAAATCATCCAATTATCAAAAGAGAGCGGTTTGAATTGTGGCTTTAAAGTTTATACTTTACAAGACAAAGCGCAAATCGCAAACGACAAAGAGGGAATAACGCTTTTCAACCATTCTATTTTAACGCCCTTTGACAAAGCCCTAAATTTAGCCTTACAATGCGGCAAAACGCTCAACCAACCGCTAGAGATCATCATCAAAGACAAACTCTACCAATGCGAAGACGCTTACTTTTGTATCGTGTGTGATGAAGAAGTGCAAGAATATTTAGCCAAAAGTAAAAACGAAATGATATTTTTAGACGGCTATGAAGAGATAGATTTACAAGCCTTCCTCAATCTCAACGCCGGCTTTAAAGAGCGTTTAAGCGTGGTGTATTGATTGGAAAAAAAAGGGGTTAAAAACCGCTTGAGTTGTTTCGCTTCTAATTTTTTTATTTACCCAATAGTTTGTTTTTTAGTTTGTTTTTGAGTATAATCCTACCCTACGAGAATTTTATTTTAAGGAATGGCATGGAGTTTTTAGGACTGCTTTTAAGTCTAGCCGCTGTTTTAATGGCGTTTAAAAAGCCTGAAAAAGAAAATTGGGCGTTTGGGATTTTGATTGTGGTGTGGTTGGTGGAGCTTATTATTTTTATAGCCCACAGCTCTAGCGTTTTGCCTAATATGAATTTATAGGAGGATACATGAATAAAGAAACCCGATTTTATAATCTTTTTTCTTTGGCGATTTTAGGGATTTTAATCTTTCCTGTGGGTTTGGCGAATTTTTATTTTGGCTATGTTTTGCAAGATTCGCCTTGTATTTTTTGCTGGGCGCTACGCATCAAAATGATTTTAATAGGGGCTGTGGCACTTTTGGTGGTGCGTTTTGGGTTTAAGCCTAAATACATCGCCTTGCTATTACTCATGGCTGGTAGTGGGTTATATGAGGGCTTTTATTATACTGGTAGCCATGCATTAGAAGATGTAGGGCAAGGCTTTGCACTCCCTATTTTGGGATTGCACACGCAGTTTTGGGCGCTTTTTGTCTTTTTTAGCGTGGTGGTGCTTTTAGCGGTTTTACTCTTTTTTGCCCCTAATACCCAACTTTTTAAAGATTATCCATTAAACACGCTCCAAAAAAGCGCTTTTTATGTTTTCTTTATTGTGGTGGGGTCTAACGCCGTGCAAGCGTTTTTCTCTACCGGGCCTTTCCCTTACATAGGGCAAAGCAGTCCGGTGCGTTTTTCTTGGAATTTGAAAGAATCTGTTTGGTCTATGGAAAATTGGAATGATTTTAAATCCCCATTCCCAAGAAGCGTTTTGGGCAGAAGAGATGTGGGTGAGCCTTTGAAATTGAGCGCTTTGCCTAAAGATAATGATTATGAGCATTCGCCTCTAGAAATCGCTAAAATTTTGAAGATTGGGAAAAAAGAAGAGCTTTTTTTAAAATTGAATGGAGCGATCACGGATTTGAATTTCAATGAAGACAAGGCGATCCTTACAACAGAAAACCAAGGGCTTTATCTTGTAAGTAACGATTTGAAAACCATTCATAGCCATATGGTGTTGGATAGCTATTATAGCGCGACGGTGGGGGCTTTCGTGGGGGCGGATTTTAACGAAGATGAAAACATTGTGATCATGGGCAATAATAAAACAAGCGTAGAAATCACTCCTAACAAAAACGCCAACGCGCTTAAAAACTTCCCTTATTTTTTAGAAGGGGCCAACTCTTTTGACGAAGTGGAACGCAGCCGCTTAAAAACTTCTAGGGCGAAAAACTACTATATTAGCGCTGCAAGAAGAGGGGCTAAATTCACTTATTTGATCACCGCTCCTAACAAGCGTTATAAGGATTTGATGATTATCTCCATGCTCAATAGCGACAAACAGGTGCATGGGGAGTTTTTACTTGAACTAGGTAATGCCAAACTTAAAGAAAAAAGGGAACTGGGCGAGCTAGTCATTAGCGCGCTGGCTTTAAAAGATAACAAGCTTTATGCGTTCAGTAAGGAATTTAACACGCTTTTAGTCATAGACCCTATAAAAGAAGAGATTCTTGAAGTTTATGGCTTGCCTAAAGAGATTAAAAATATCAGCGCTTGTGGGTTTAGGGATAATGAGCTTATCCTTGTGAGCTATGAGAATGATAAAAATATTCTCTATACTCTTAATTTTTAAACTCTTTTAAAGCTACTTTTTTCTAATATATTAGTGCATTAGAAGATGGTCGCTATTTTAGAATAGAGGAAAGTCCGGGCTACATTAGACAAAATTCCATCTAACGGATGGCTAGCGCAAGCTAAGGGAAAGTGCCACAGAAAGCAAACCGCCTTTTTAAGGTAAGGGTGAAAGGGTGGGGTAAGAGCCCACCAGAGCTAAAGCAATTTAGCTTGTTTGGGTAAACCCAATTTGTAGCAAGAAGCGCATGGTAAGTCTAAATTGATACGCGCTTCGCTTGAGGAATATTGCAAAATATTTCCCAGATAAATGGCCATCCATTGACAGAACCCGGCTTATTCTAATGCTCAACTGCGTGTTGGTTTTTTAATAAAGTTTCAATCATTTTATTTTTTTTTATTTTTTACCTAATTATTGTTTAAAATCTTAAAGATTTATGTTACACTCTGTGAAATCAAAATCAAAGGGGATAGCGTGTTAGAAAAATCTTTTTTAAAAAGCAAGCAATTGGTTTTATGCGGGTTGGGTGTTTTAATGTTGCAAGCTTGCACTTGCCCAAACACTTCACAAAGGAATTCTTTCTTACAAGATGTGCCTTATTGGATGTTACAAAATCGCAGTGAGTATATCACGCAAGGGGTGGATAGCTCGCACATTGTGGATGGTAAGAAAACTGAAGAGATAGAAAAAATCGCTACCAAAAGAGCGACAATAAGAGTGGCGCAAAATATTGTGCACAAACTCAAAGAGGCTTACCTTTCCAAATCTAACCGCATCAAGCAAAAGATCACTAATGAAATGTTTATCCAAATGACACAGCCTATTTATGATAGCTTGATGAATGTGGATCGTTTAGGGATTTATATCAATCCTAACAATGAGGAAGTGTTTGCGTTGGTGCGCGCGCGTGGTTTTGATAAGGACGCTTTGAGCGAAGGATTGCATAAAATGGGCTTAGACGATCAAGCGGTGAGTATCCTTGTGGCTAAAGTGGAAGAAATCTTTAAAGATTCTGTCAATTACGGAGATGTTAAAGTCCCTATAGCCATGTAGGATTAGAACAACAAGCGTTCTTCGCTATCGTCTGTTCTTTTGGGGGTGGGGGTGATGGAATTGGGAGTTGAGTAGTAGGGGATTTTATCCACGATTTCTTTACGCAAGCCTTTGGGGACATCAAACTTCCTTTTTAAAGAGGGTTCAATCGCTAAAATATTACGCATGAAATACGAATACACAGGCGCACTCACAATACCTCCTGTCGCTCCTTTGCTAATAGGCGTGTTATCGTCTCTCCCAAACCAGATCACGCTTTGTAAGGTAGGGGTAAAGCCAATGAACCAAGCGTCAATATTGTTGTTAGAAGTCCCGGTTTTACCGGCAATTTCTAAACCTTTAATGCGAGCTAGACTCCCTGTGCCGTTTTCTACCGCATCCATCAGCACTGAAAGGGTTAAAAAGGCTTGTTCTTTAGAAGTGATCTTTTTGGTTTCCATGGGCGTGAAAGTTTTGACTTCGTTTTGTTGGTTGGTGATGCTTTCAATGAGCATGGGTTTGAGCATGGTGCCGTAATTAGAAAATAGAGAATACTTTTCAGTCGCATCAATGGGTGAGATAGCAAAGCTCCCTAACACAATAGACAAATCTTTAGGGAGATTTTTAAACCCCATGTCGCTTAAAGATTGATAAATTTTTTCAAAGCCAAGCTGATCGCTTAAATTGATCGTGGCTAGATTTAACGAATGGCTCAAGGCTTCTTGCAAGGTTACAAGCCCTAAAAATTTGCGAGTATAATTGCTAGGGTGCCATGCGTGGTTTTGCGTGCTGTTTTTACTATAATTGCCATTTTCAAAATTTCGCGCGGTATCAGGGATTTTAGAAGTCGTGGAATAGCCATTATCAAAGGCGATTTGATACACAAAGGGCTTGATCGCGCTCCCAAATTGCCGTTTGGCTTGCGTGGCGCGATTGAAAGCGCTTTTTTTATAATCAATCCCCCCCACTAAGGCTAAAATCTTACCGGTACTCGTTTCTGTAACTATCATGCTAGCGTTCAAGTTGTCTTCATCTTCATCATTAGAGGCGTTAGTTTTTGGCTTCTCTTTAGCGATTTTTTCTAAGATTTTTTGATGCCCAAAACGCAAGGACTCTAACGCTAAGCGTTGGTAATCCAAATCTATCGTGAGCTTTATGGTATAGCCTTGGGTTTTTAGCCCGTCTAATTGATCCAATTGCTTCAACACTTCATCTACGACATAGGGGGCGATGTTTTGCGTGGAGGTTTGGTTATAAACAATTGGCACTTCATTGAGAGCGCCTTTGAGCTCGTTAGAAGAAATCCAACCTAAAGAATACAACCGTCTTAAAATATCATTAGCCCTAGAGAGTGAAAATTCTAAATTTTTGGTAGGGTCATAAAAACTTGGGGCTCTGGGTAAGGCGACTAACATGGTGATTTCTTTAAGCGTGAGTTTGTCAAGGGGTTTTTTAAAATACCCTAAACTTGCGGTTTTCACGCCATAATACCCATGCCCAAAAAAAGTTTGGTTCAAATAGCGCTCTAAAATTTCTTCTTTGCTTAAGACTTTTTCAATGCGTAAAGAAATGATAGCTTCTTTGAGTTTTCTGGTTAGGGTTTTTTCTCGTGTGAGCACCATGTTTTTAACGAGTTGTTGGGTTAGGGTGCTACCCCCTTCAGTGTAACGACCGCTTTTAGCGTTTTTAATCATAGCGCGCATGATAGCGTCTAAATTGATCCCCCCATGTTCAAAAAAGAGGGTGTCTTCTACCGCTAAAAGGCTTTCAATAAATCGTGGGGGGATTTCTTCAAAACGCGCATAAAAACGGAATTCCTTATCATAAATATTAGCGATCAAACGCCCTTTTCGGTCTAAAATCTGTGAAGCGACGCCCGGGCGATAATCTTTAATTTTAGCAATATCCTTATCCGTAGTTACCCAAACTTGAGCGATAAGAATGGCTAATAACCCCATGACAATCAAAAATAAAACGATAAAACCATAAAAAATCTTTTTTAGCATTTAATCACTCTTAAAAGAAGATTGTATTTTAGAATAATTTAAAAGGGTGTTTGCAAGCTCTTTAGTGTCTTCTAAGCTGTTTTTGAGAGACAAAGAGACGCGCAAAAGGGGTTTAGAAACCGTAGGAGGGCGGATAGCTCCCACTAAAAACCCCTTTTCTTTCAAAAAATGATGAGCGTTTAAAAGAGCGGGATTGTTTTCAAATTCTAGAGTAAAAAATCCTGCGAGCGTTCTAATACCTAAGGTTTCAAAAATAATCTGTTGGTGTTTGCTAAGCTCATTTTTTAATTCTTGTTTTTGCGCGATAAAGTATTCTAAATGGGCTAAAGTTAAAGCGGTGTCTAACAGGCTTAAAGCGGTGGTGTAAATCACGCTTTTAGCGCGATTGGTTAAAAACTCTATGGTTTGTAAGGGGGCTAAAACACACGCCCCATAGCTCGCAAGCGCTTTAGAAAAAGTGCTGAGCTTAATGATTTTGTCTTTTTCTTTGATGCGATAATATTCTAAAAAACCCAATAAATTCTCGCCGATAGTCCCAAAACTATGGGCTTCATCTACGATTAAAAAAGCGTTAGGAATCTCTTGAGTGATTGCATAAAAATCATAAGGAGCGACGCTCGCATCCATAGAATAAACCCCCTCAATGGCGATGAATTTGAGTTTATTTTTAGGAGCGTTAAAGAGTTTTTGTTGTAAATCCTTAGCGTCATTGTGCGAGAAAAAAACCACTTGGTTAGATTTAATTTTGGTGCTAAAAATCCCGCTTGCATGGTAGTGTTCGTCCATGAATAAGAGAGCGTTTTTGACTAAAAGGGTGTCTATTAAAGCCAGATTGCCCAAAAAACCACTCCCCACTAAAAGAACGCTTTCAAACCCCAACAAATCCGCTAATCGTTCTTCCAATTCTGCATGCAAAGGGTGGTAGCCATTCACTAGCATGGAAGCCTTGGGGGAATGAGAAACAAAGGATTGGAGCTTATCAAAGGCGTTTTCAAGCAAATCTTTTTTAACGCTCAAACCCAAATAATCGTTAGAAGCGTAATCCTTTAATGAAGGGTCAAACAACTCTCTTTTGCGGTAGCGTTTGGCATGGCGTAGGGCTTCTAAAGATTTAGAAAACATCAAAACACTTCATTGAATGGAATCATTCGCCTTTTTGAATTTTTTCAATGATTTTATTGAGTTCATCTTGTTTTTCGTAAAACATCTTATCAATATTTTCTTTGACATGTTTAGCGCTATCTTCCATTAAATGCACTTTATGTTCTAGGTATTTTGAATCGGTAATGTGGTCTTCTTGAACGGCTTTAACCAAATCATTAGCTTCAGCATGCACGCTCGCATGGTGGCTTTCTAAAGCTCTATAGCCTGAAGTGTTGGAAAAATTCTCTTTGCCCGCGCCCTCATAATACCATTTGCCTAAACGGCAATTCTTATGGCTGGTAATATCAAAGGAATTGAGGCCAAAAACCATGCCATAAAGATTGTTTTTAAAGACCACATGATCCAATTTAGCCAGACCGCAAAACACCCGGTTATTGACATTGTAGATGGTGTATTTTGCCGCTTGCGCAACAATCATGTTATTTTTCACGGTGGATTTAAGCTCTTCCACATCGCCCTTAATAGAACCTACAATAGAATTAATATCGTGGGTGTTGGTTTGAATATCGTTCGCTTCTTGTTGCATGCTTTTAACCACGACAGCGATTTCTTTAGTGGCTTTTTGGGTTTTTTCAGCGAGTTTTCTCACCTCATCAGCCACCACCGCAAACCCTCTCCCATGCTCGCCCGCTCGTGCGGCCTCAATAGCGGCGTTTAGGGCTAAGAGATTGGTTTGTTCTGCAATATCATCAATCAAAGAAATGACTTGAGTGATTTCATTGCTCCGTTGGTTGAGGGAGTCCGCTAACGAAGTGGCGTTTTGCATCTTTTCATAAAGCGATTCAATGTCTTGACCTGTTTTATTAACGGTCTCTAATCCTTCAGTAGAATGCGCTTCGCCATTTTTAGCCGCATTTAAAAGAGCACCGGTTTCTTGATGGAAATACTGCATGCTTTCTTGCGCGTTCTCTAAGCCCTCTTTTAAGCTCGCGCAAAAAGTCTTAAACAAATCATTTTTATGGTATTCCCCCACACCCCCTGTTTTTTTGGCTAGGGAAAAATACTGCACGCCATCAATATTTTGGCTTTTTAAAGAATAAGAAACCCCTTGCAAATTAACGCTCTCTGCGTTTTCTTTAAAATGAACGCTTTGTTCTTCTAAATTGTTTAAACTTGCAAGATTCCCGCTTTTAAAAACGACTTTATTGTTTTTAATACCTACAAAACCCTCATGCAAGCACAAATTTAAAAGGCTTTGATAGAGATTGACTTCCTTTTTTAACTCCGTAATTTCAGAATCTTTTTGACTGATTTGAAGCTGTAACTGCTTATTCCCAAACATGGTGGCATTCCTTATTTAAATTTGAATCTTTTGAAATTATACCCAAAATTACCAAACAATTTAAGCGCTCGTTAGTATTGTTGTTTCAAAAACAATTCGTAAAATAAGCCCTGTTTCTTTATAAGGGTTTCAAAGTTGCCCTGTTCTATAAGTTTGCCTTTGTCTAACACAATAATTTCATCAGCCTGTTTGACGCTACCCATGCGGTGTGTAATGATTAAAGCAATCTTAGATTGCGATTTTTTAAAAATAAAATCCAAAAACTCTTTTTCTATAATGGGATCAATAGCGCTACTTGGCTCATCTAAAACAACACAGTGATTTGGTTTTAAAAAGGCTCTTATAGTGGCTATGCGTTGCTTTTGACCCAGAGAAAAATCTATCCCATTATACTGTGTTCCGAATAATGCGTTGCTATAATCATTAAGACAATTTTGAAAATTTTCATCAAAAGATTTTAGCATTTCTCTCTTTTGCTTTAATTGCTCTCTTGTGGGGTTATTTTGCATGAAAAGATTATCATTAATGCTATACCCAGCATAAAGAGAAAAATCTTGGAATACAGCGCTCATTTGTCGGTGGTAGCTGTTTAGCTCTAAATCCTGTAACGAGTATTTGTTATTGATAATAATTTGACCTGAATTTGGGATATAAAAACCTAACAATAGTTTAATCAGCGTGGTTTTTCCGCTAGCATTCCTACCGACTAATGCATAAATTTTGTTAGTGCTTAAAGAAAGATTAAAGTTTTCAAAAATAAGTTTTGAATTAGGATAAGAGAAACTAATATTTTCAAATGTAATGCTATGGATTTTTTCTTCTAATTTGATTTGTGTTTCTGGTTTTGGCATTTTGTAATCTAAAATACAGAAATAATTTTCAAAGTATTTATTGATAGTAAAAAACCACTTTCCATAAAATGATAAATCTTGTAGTTGCTGTTGGGTAGAGCTAAATGCTTGGATATACCCAGCAATTGCTCCCACACCAATTAATTTTGAAAGGATAATAAAAACCATTAGAAAAAATAGTGCGATACTTAGAGTGGTGATTAAAATATCAGCATATATGGTAAGCATTAAGTTTTTTTGGGCGATTTTCACAAAATGATTGATATATAATTCTTTGTTTTCAATAAATTTATGATGAAAATTTAGCATGAAGTTAAATAATAGGTTGTCCTTGTTCTTTTGGTTATCTAGTCCAGAGTATAGGTAATTTTGCATGCTCTCTTTTTGGTCTTGAAGTTTATCTATGGAAGCACTATGTTTTTTTGCTATATGATTAGTGATAAACATGCAAGGAACTGTTGCAAAAATTATTATAAAGGGTAGATAAATACTAATAGAAAATAATATACCCAATAGACTAATAAGCCCTATAATGCGTTGCAAGTTAAAAAATAGATTACTGACATAATTTAGGGGACGGATGTGTAGACCGTTATGGATAGCGTTAAGCTTAATAGTGTGATCTTTGTTTTCAAAAAAATTTAGTTTTTTAACTTTTGTGAGTTTATTAGCAAGCTGAGTGATGATGTTTATAGAAAATTGTTGCCGACAAACAGCACTATAATTGACGCCAACACAACACATTTTGGTGAGCTTTTATAGAGTAAAACAAAAGTCCTTAGAGGAATGCTTTTTATCGTATCCATCGGTGTCTGAATTCAATAATCAAATTTTCTTTATCATAACCCATTTTCATGCCCCTAATTTTATTTTTAAAAAATAAAGCCCTTTAAAATTTCAAACTTTAACCGATAGTAGTTCTAACCAAAAGCAAGGATGCCTTTGGGTTTTTTATAACAAGGAGTTACAACAATGGCTTTTCAGGTCAATACAAATATCAATGCGATGAATGCGCATGTGCAATCCGCACTTACTCAAAATGCACTTAAAACTTCATTGGAGCGATTGAGTTCAGGTTTAAGGATTAATAAAGCGGCTGATGACGCATCAGGCATGACGGTGGCGGATTCTTTGCGTTCACAAGCGAGCAGTTTGGGTCAAGCGATTGCCAACACGAATGACGGCATGGGGATTATCCAAGTTGCGGATAAGGCTATGGATGAGCAGTTGAAAATCTTAGACACCGTTAAGGTTAAAGCGACTCAAGCGGCTCAAGACGGGCAAACTACTGAATCTCGTAAGGCGATTCAATCTGACATCGTTCGTTTGATTCAAGGTTTAGACAATATCGGTAACACGACTACTTATAACGGGCAAGCGTTATTGTCTGGTCAATTCACTAACAAAGAATTCCAAGTAGGGGCTTATTCTAACCAAAGTATTAAGGCTTCTATCGGCTCTACCACTTCCGATAAAATCGGTCAGGTTCGTATCGCTACAGGCGCGTTAATCACGGCTTCTGGGGATATTAGCTTGACTTTCAAACAAGTGGATGGCGTGAATGATGTAACTTTAGAGAGCGTAAAAGTCTCTAGTTCAGCAGGCACAGGGATTGGCGTGTTAGCAGAAGTGATTAACAAGAACTCTAACCGAACAGGGGTTAAAGCTTATGCGAGCGTTATCACCACGAGCGATGTGGCGGTCCAATCAGGAAGTTTGAGTAATTTAACCTTAAATGGGATTCATTTGGGTAATATCGCAGATATTAAGAAAAATGACTCAGACGGAAGGTTAGTCGCAGCGATCAATGCGGTTACTTCAGAAACCGGTGTAGAAGCTTATACGGATCAAAAAGGGCGCTTGAATTTGCGCAGTATAGATGGTCGTGGGATTGAAATCAAAACCGACAGCGTCAGTAATGGGCCTAGCGCTTTAACGATGGTTAATGGCGGTCAGGATTTAACAAAAGGCTCTACTAACTACGGGCGGCTTTCTCTCACACGCTTAGATGCTAAGAGCATCAATGTGGTTTCGGCTTCTGACTCGCAACATTTAGGCTTCACAGCGATTGGTTTTGGGGAATCTCAAGTGGCAGAAACCACGGTGAATTTGCGCGATGTTACCGGGAATTTTAACGCTAATGTCAAATCAGCCAGTGGCGCGAACTATAACGCCGTCATTGCTAGCGGTAACCAAAGCTTGGGATCTGGGGTAACTACCTTAAGAGGCGCGATGGTGGTGATTGATATTGCCGAATCAGCGATGAAAATGTTGGATAAAGTCCGCTCTGATTTAGGTTCTGTGCAAAATCAAATGATTAGCACCGTGAATAACATCAGCATCACTCAAGTGAATGTTAAAGCGGCTGAATCTCAAATCAGGGATGTGGATTTCGCTGAAGAGAGTGCGAATTTCAACAAAAACAACATTTTGGCGCAATCAGGTAGCTATGCGATGAGTCAAGCCAATACCGTTCAACAAAATATCTTAAGGCTTTTAACTTAGTTTTAAGAAAGGTGTTTGTATGGGGCTAACGCTTTAAGCGTTGGCTTTTCGCTTTAATTTTTACTTCTTTTTTAATAAAATACTCTTTTTGATTCTTTCTTATCATAGGCGGTTATTGTGTTAGATAGTTTTGAGATTTTAAAGGCTTTAAAGAGTTTGGATTTATTGAAAAACGCCCCTGCTTGGTGGTGGCCTAACGCTTTGAAATTTGAAGCTCTATTAGGGGCGGTTTTAACGCAAAACACTAAATTTGAATCCGTTTTGAAATCTTTAGAAAATCTAAAAAACGCTTTCATTTTAGAAAATGATGATGAAATCAATCTTAAAAAAATCGCTTATATAGAGTTTTTAAAGCTTGCAGAGTGTGTCCGCCCTAGCGGGTTTTATAACCAAAAAGCCAAACGACTGATTGATTTGAGCGAGAATATTTTAAAAGACTTTCAAAGTTTTGAAAATTTTAAACAAGAAGTTACTAGGGAGTGGCTTTTAGACCAAAAGGGCATTGGCAAAGAAAGCGCGGATGCGATTTTATGCTATGTGTGCGCTAAAGAAGTGATGGTGGTGGATAAATACAGCTATCTTTTTTTAAAAAAATTAGGCATAGAGATAGAAGATTATGACGAATTGCAACATTTTTTTGAAAAAGGCGTTCAAGAGAATTTAAAAGCCGCCTTAGCGCTTTATGAAAACACCATTCCTTTAGCGCAACTTTATGCGAGATTCCATGGAAAGATTGTAGAATTTTCCAAACAAAAATTGGAATTAAAGCTTTGATTTTTAGATTTTTCTTAATCTTAAGCCTTTTAAAAGGCGTTTTACTGGCCAAAAAGAATTGGAATTTTTTCAAACCTTTAGAGCCTACTAAAAAATATTTTGGCTCTTTTAAAATCGGCTATCTGTATCAGCATGCAGAGACGACTAAAAGATCCCCTATCCGCCCTAAAAACCGCCCTCCTATTTTAATGGATAAAATTTACCATGACGCTTCTTTAGGCTTTCAAGCAGGATATATTTTAAAAAAGAAAGCTTTATTAGGGGGGTATTTGGATGCAGGAATGGGCGATTCGTATTTCATGAGCGCTGGGCTAGTCGCTGGGGTTAGGCTTTTTAAGGGGTGGGTTATCCCTAAAATCGCCTTAGGCTATCAGCTCCAAATTTTAGGGGCTAAGATTGATAAGTATCAATTCAATATCCAATCAGCGGTGGGGAGTGTGGGCTTGTTTTTCAATGCGGCTAAAAATTTTGGCTTGAGCATAGAAGCAAGGGGTGGTATCCCTTTTTATTTTATCCAAAGCAAATTTTCTAAAGCTTTTGGCACGCCACGATTGAATATCTATTCTATTGGTATCACATTCACCTTTTATGATTTTACTAGATTTTTAGGGTAAAATATTCATTTTAAAAATTAACTATAGAGTATAAAAACCATAGTCAGACAAACCTTTAAGGATTTATGATGATTTTCATTGATGCATGTTTTAGAAAAGAAACACCCTATACGCCCATTTGGATGATGAGACAAGCGGGGCGTTACCTTAGCGAATACCAAGAGAGCCGTAAAAAAGCGGGGAGTTTCTTGGAATTGTGTAAAAATAGCGATTTAGCCACAGAAGTTACCTTACAGCCAGTAGAGATTTTAGGCGTGGATGCGGCTATTTTGTTTAGCGATATTTTAGTAGTGCCTTTGGAAATGGGCTTGAATTTGGAGTTTATTCCCAAAAAGGGGCCGCATTTTTTAGAAACTATTACGGATTTAAAAAGCGTGGAAAGCCTAAAAGTAGGGGCTTATAAACAACTGAATTATGTCTATGATACGATTTCTCAAACGCGCCAAAAGCTTTCTAAAGAAAAAGCGTTAATCGGTTTTTGCGGATCGCCTTGGACTTTAGCGACTTACATGATAGAAGGCGAAGGGAGCAAATCGTATGCTAAAAGCAAGAAAATGCTCTATAGCGAGCCTGAAGTTTTAAAAGCGCTTTTAGAAAAATTAAGCCTTGAATTGATAGAGTATTTGAGCCTTCAAATCCAAGCAGGGGTCAATGCGGTGATGATCTTTGACTCATGGGCTAGCGCTTTAGAAAAAGAAGCGTATTTGAAATTCAGTTGGGATTATTTGAAAAAAATCTCTAAAGAGCTTAAAAAACGCTATACGCATATCCCGGTTATCCTTTTCCCTAAAGGGATTGGCGCTTATTTGGATAGCATAGACGGGGAATTTGATGTGTTTGGCGTGGATTGGGGCACGCCTTTAGAGGTGGCAAAAAAGATTTTAGGCGATAAGTATGTTTTGCAAGGGAATTTAGAACCCACCCGCCTTTATGATAAAAACGCTTTAGAAGAAGGCGTTGAAAGGATTTTAAAAGTCATGGGCAATCAAGGGCATATTTTCAATTTAGGGCATGGGATGCTACCGGATTTACCCAGAGAAAACGCAAAATATTTAGTGCAATTAGTGCATGCTAAAACCAGACGATAGGGGGATTGATGAACACTATTATAAGATATGCGAGTTTATGGGGCTTGTGTGCAGCTTTAACTCTAGCCCAAACCCCCTCTAAAACCCCCGATGAAATCAAGCAAATCCTTAACAATTACAGCCACAAGAATTTAAAGCTCATTGATCCACCGACAAGTTCTTTAGAAGCAACACCGAGTTTTTTATCCTCGCCTAAAGAAACAGCGACCACGATCAATCAAGAGATCGCTAAATACCATGAAAAAAGCGATAAAGCCGCTTTGGGGCTTTATGAATTGCTAAAAGGGGCTACCACTAATCTTAGTTTGCAAGCGCAAGAACTCAGTGTCAAGCAAGCGATGAAGAACCACACCATCGCCAAAGCGATGTTTTTGCCCACTTTGAACGCGAGTTATAATTTTAAAAATGAAGCTAGGGATACTCCAGAATATAAGCATTATAACACCCAACAACTCCAAGCTCAAGTCACATTGAATGTGTTTAATGGTTTTAGCAATGTGAATAATGTCAAAGAAAAGTCTGCGACTTACCGATCCACTGTGGCTAATTTAGAGTATAGCCGCCAAAGCGTGTATTTGCAAGTGGTGCAACAATATTATGAGTATTTTAATAATTTAGCTCGCATGATCGCTTTGCAAAAGAAATTAGAGCAAATCAAAACGGACATTAAAAGGGTTACCAAGCTCTATGACAAAGGGCTGACCACGATTGATGATTTGCAAAGCTTAAAAGCGCAAGGGAATTTGAGCGAATACGATATTTTAGACATGCAATTTGCTTTGGAGCAAAACCGCTTGACTTTAGAATACCTCACCAATCTCAGTGTGAAAAATTTGAAAAAGACTACGATTGATGCGCCTAATTTGCAATTAAGAGAAAGGCAGGATTTGGTTTCTTTAAGGGAGCAGATTTCTGCACTCAGATACCAAAACAAGCAACTCAATTATTACCCCAAGATAGATGTGTTTGACTCATGGCTTTTTTGGATCCAAAAACCCGCTTATGCCACAGGGCGTTTTGGGAATTTCTACCCCGGTCAGCAAAATACGGCTGGGGTTACTGCGACTTTGAATATTTTTGATGATATAGGCTTGAGCTTGCAAAAACAATCCATCATGTTAGGCCAATTAGCGAATGAAAAGAATTTAGCGTATAAAAAATTGGAGCAAGAAAAAGACGAACAGCTTTATAGAAAATCGCTTGATATTGCCAGAGCTAAGATTGAATCTTCCAAGGCTAGTTTGGATGCGGCTAATCTTTCTTTTGCCAATATTAAAAGGAAATACGACGCTAATTTAGTGGATTTCACCACTTATTTAAGGGGCTTAACCACGCGCTTTGATGCAGAAGTGGCTTACAATTTAGCGCTCAACAATTATGAAGTGCAAAAAGCCAATTACATTTTCAACAGCGGGCATAAAATAGACGACTATGTGCATTAAGGGAATGAAAATGATACGAAAAATTTTAATAGGACTTTTTTTGAGTTTTTTAAGCATGGAAGCTGGCGAAAGAGTGTATGCGATTTTCAATGTGAAAGCGATGCAAGATTCCAAACTCACCTTAGACAGCACAGGGATTGTGGATAGCATTAAGGTTACTGAGGGGAGCGTGGTCAAAAAGGGCGATGTTTTGTTGCTTTTGTATAATCAAGACAAACAGGCTCAAAGCGATTCCACCGAGCAACAACTCATTTTCGCTAAAAAGCAATACCAACGATACAGCAAAATTGGGGGCGCTGTGGATAAAAACACTCTAGAGGGTTATGAGTTCACTTACAGGCGCTTGGAATCGGATTACGCTTATTCTATTGCGGTATTGAATAAAACCATTTTAAGAGCCCCTTTTGATGGCGTGATAGCGAGTAAAAACATTCAAGTGGGCGAAGGGGTGAGCGCGAATAACACGGTGTTATTGAGATTAGTCAGCCATGCTAGGAAATTGGTTATTGAATTTGATTCTAAATATATTAATGCGGTCAAAGTGGGGGATACTTACACTTATTCTATAGACGGAGATTCCAATCAGCATGAAGCTAAAATCACTAAGATTTACCCCACGGTTGATGAAAACACCAGAAAAGTGAGTGCTGAAGCCCTTTTGTCTAAGCCTATGGCAGTGGGGCTTTTTGGCGATGGGTTTATTCAAACGAAATAATAGGATATTTTGATGTATAAAACAGCGATTAATCGTCCTATTACGACCTTGATGTTTGCTTTGGCGATTGTCTTTTTTGGGACTATGGGTTTTAAAAAATTGAGCGTGGCGCTTTTCCCTAAAATTGATTTGCCTACAGTGGTGGTTACTACGACTTATCCTGGGGCTAGCGCTGAAATCATAGAGAGTAAGGTAACCGATAAGATTGAAGAAGCGGTGATGGGGATTGATGGGATCAAAAAGGTTACTTCTACGAGTTCTAAAAATGTGAGTATCGTCGTCATTGAATTTGAATTAGAAAAACCTAATGAAGAAGCCTTAAACGATGTGGTTAATAAAATTTCTTCGGTGCGTTTTGATGACTCCAACATTAAAAAACCCTCTATCAATAAATTTGATACCGACAGCCAAGCCATTATTTCGTTATTCGTGAGCAGTTCAAGCGTGCCGGCTACAACCCTTAATGATTACGCTAAAAACACCATTAAACCCATGCTCCAAAAAATCAATGGGGTAGGGGGCGTGCAGCTCAACGGCTTTAGGGAGCGCCAGATTAGGATTTATGCCGATCCCACTTTGATGAATAAATACAACCTGACTTATGCGGATCTTTTCAGCACGCTTAAAGCGGAGAATGTGGAAATTGATGGGGGGCGCATTGTCAATAGCCAAAGGGAATTGTCTATTTTGATTAATGCGAATAGTTATAGCGTTGCGGATGTAGAAAAGATCCAAGTGGGTAATCATGTGCGTCTTGGCGATATTGCAAAGATTGAAATCGGCTTGGAAGAAGACAACACTTTTGCGAGCTTTAAAGACAAACCCGGTGTGATTTTAGAAATCCAAAAGATTGCCGGAGCGAATGAAATTGAAATCGTAGATAGGGTGTATGAAGCTTTAAAACACATTCAAGCCATTAGCCCTAGCTATGAAATCAGACCCTTTTTAGACACCACGAGCTATATCCGCACCTCTATTGAAGACGTGAAATTTGACCTAGTCTTAGGGGCGATTTTAGCGGTTTTAGTGGTGTTTGCGTTCTTGCGTAACGGCACGATCACCCTTGTTTCAGCGATCTCTATCCCTATTTCTATCATGGGGACTTTTGCACTCATTCAATGGATGGGCTTTTCATTAAACATGCTCACCATGGTGGCTTTAACGCTAGCGATAGGGATTATCATTGATGATGCGATCGTGGTGATTGAAAACATCCATAAAAAGCTAGAAATGGGCATGAGTAAACGAAAAGCAAGCTATGAGGGGGTGAGGGAGATTGGCTTTGCTCTAGTAGCGATTTCAGCGATGCTGCTCTCTGTTTTTGTGCCTATAGGGAACATGAAAGGCATTATCGGGCGCTTTTTTCAAAGTTTTGGGATCACGGTGGCTTTAGCGATCGCTTTATCGTATGTGGTGGTCGTTACGATTATCCCCATGGTAAGCTCAGTGGTGGTCAATCCCAGGCATTCTCGTTTTTATGTGTGGAGTGAGCCTTTTTTTAAAGCTTTAGAGTCTCGTTATACCAGATTGCTCCAATGGGTATTAAACCACAAGCTTATTATCTTTATAGCGGTGGTTTTGGTGTTTGTGGGTTCGCTTTTTGTGGCTTCTAAGCTCGGCATGGATTTCATGCTGAAAGAAGATAGGGGGAGGTTTTTAGTGTGGCTTAAGGCTAAACCGGGCGTGAGCATAGATTACATGACACAAAAGAGTAAGATCTTTCAAAAAGCGATTGAAAAACATGCTGAAGTGGAATTCACCACCTTGCAAGTGGGTTATGGCACCACGCAAAACCCTTTTAAGGCTAAGATTTTTGTGCAGCTCAAGCCTTTAAAAGAGCGCAAAAAAGAACACCAATTGGGGCAATTTGAGTTGATGAGCGTTTTAAGGAAAGAGTTGAGAAGCTTGCCTGAAGCTAAAGGTTTAGATACTATTAATCTTTCTGAAGTTGCTCTTATAGGGGGCGGTGGGGATAGTTCGCCCTTTCAAACCTTTGTGTTCTCCCATTCTCAAGAAGCGGTGGATAAAAGCGTGGCGAATTTGAGAAAATTCTTATTAGAAAGCCCTGAATTAAAAGGCAAGGTTGAAAGCTACCATACAAGCACGAGCGAATCGCAACCGCAATTGCAACTCAAAATCTTAAGACAAAACGCTAACAAATACGGCGTGAGCGCTCAAACCATTGGATCAGTGGTGAGCTCTGCTTTCTCTGGGACTTCTCAAGCGAGCGTGTTCAAAGAAGATGGCAAAGAATACGACATGATCATTAGAGTGCCTGATGACAAGCGCGTTTCTGTAGAAGACATTAAACGCTTGCAAGTGCGTAACAAATACGATAAATTGATGTTTTTAGACGCTTTAGTGGAAATCACAGAAACTAAAAGCCCGTCTAGTATTTCTCGCTACAACCGCCAACGCAGCGTTACGGTGCTTGCTGAGCCTAATAGGAATGCGGGCGTTTCTTTAGGCGAGATTTTAACGCAAGTGAGTAAAAACACTAAAGAATGGCTGGTTGAAGGGGCGAATTACAGATTCACCGGAGAAGCGGATAACGCCAAAGAGAGCAATGGGGAGTTTTTAGTCGCTTTAGCGACAGCGTTTGTGTTGATTTATATGATTTTAGCGGCGTTGTATGAGTCCATTTTAGAGCCTTTTATCATCATGGTTACCATGCCTTTAAGCTTTTCAGGGGCGTTTTTTGCTTTAGGTTTAGTGCACCAGCCTTTGAGCATGTTCTCTATGATAGGCTTGATCTTGCTCATTGGTATGGTGGGTAAAAACGCCACGCTTTTAATTGATGTGGCGAATGAAGAGCGTAAAAAAGGTTTGAATATCCAAGAAGCCATTTTATTTGCCGGCAAAACCCGTCTAAGACCGATTTTAATGACGACCATTGCGATGGTTTGTGGCATGCTGCCTTTAGCGTTGGCGAGTGGGGATGGAGCGGCGATGAAATCCCCTATAGGGATTGCGATGAGTGGGGGCTTAATGATTTCTATGGTGTTAAGCTTACTGATTGTGCCGGTGTTTTATCGTTTGCTCGCTCCCATAGACGACAAACTCAAGCGGTTTTATCAAAACCAAAAAACTTTAGAATGAAAAAAATCGTTCCGGTTTTGGCTTTATGGGTGGGTTTGTTAGGGGCGTTTGAGCCTAAAAAAAGTCATATTTATTTTGGGGCTATGGTGGGTTTAGCCCCCATTGAAATAAAACCGGCTAGTGATTCTTCTTATACGGCTTTTTTATGGGGGGCTAAGGGGGGGTATCAATTCGCTTTTTTTAAAGCCTTAGCGTTAAGGGGTGAATTTTCCTACCTTATGGCGATCAAACCCACTGCATTGCACACGATTAACACTTCTTTATTGAGCTTAAATATGGATGTGTTGAGCGATTTTTACACTTACAAAAAATACAGCTTTGGGGTGTATGGGGGGCTTGGGATAGGGTATTTTTATCAAAGCAACCATTTAGGCATGAAAAATAGTTCGTTTATGGGTTATAACGGGCTAATTAATGTAGGGCTTGGCAGCACGATCGATCGCCACCACCGCATAGAGCTTGGGGCTAAAATCCCTTTTTCAAAGACTAGAAATTCTTTTAAAAATTCTTATTTTTTAGAGAGCGTTTTTATCCATGCGGCTTATAGTTATATGTTTTAAGAGAGGTATATTATAGAAAGTAACTGACTGATGGGTTTTATAATGAGATTGGTTACTAACATGTAAAAGGAGTTGTTTTGTTTTCTTTTAATTGATAGAATAATCTTTTTGTCGCAGATAGTGTTAAGAAATGTAATTATATAATGAAAGGGTTCAAAATATGACTTATAGAAATAGCAAAATAGATTTAAAGGAACGCTTTAGTAAAAACCGCTCTTTTAAGGGCATTAAAAAGAAAATCGCTAAAAAATATACAATCAAAAACTCGCCTTTGATAATTTATTCCTTAAAAACGCATTCAAATCTTTCTGCATCCTTTAACAAAAAAATCTTCTTAGGGCTAGGGTTCGTTTCAGCTTTGAGCGCTGAAGATTATAATAGTTCGGTGTATTGGCTCAATAGCGTGAATGAAAATAATAGCAACAAATCTTACTATGTCAGCCCTTTACGCACTTGGGCTGGGGGGAATAGGAGTTTCACGCAAAATTATAACAATAGTCAATTATACATAGGGACAAAAAACGCTTCCGCAACGCCTAATCATTCTTCTGTGTGGTTTGGGGAAAAGGGCTATGTAGGTTTTATTACAGGGGTTTTTAAGGCAAAAGACATTTTTATCACAGGGGCTGTTGGCTCAGGTAATGAGTGGAAAACCGGTGGGGGGGCGATACTGGTTTTTGAAAGCTCAAACGAACTAACCACTAACGGGGCTTATTTTCAAAATAACAGAGCTGGGACACAAACTTCTTGGATCAATTTGATTTCCAACAATAGCGTGCATTTGACAAACACGGATTTTGGCAACCAAACCCCTAATGGGGGCTTTAATGCTATGGGGCGAAAGATCACTTATAATGGCGGGATCGTCAATGGCGGGAATTTTGGCTTTGATAATGTGGATAGCAACGGCACAACCACCATTAGCGGGGTAACTTTCAACAATAACGGCGCGCTCACTTATAAGGGTGGGAATGGTATTGGGGGGAGCATCACCTTCACTAACTCTAATATCAATCATTATAAACTCAATCTTAACGCCAATAGCGTTACCTTTAATAACAGCACTCTGGGGAGCATGCCTAATGGCAACGCTAGCACCATAGGGAATGCCTATATTCTTAATGCAAATAATATTACCTTTAATAATTTGACTTTTAATGGGGGTTGGTTTGTTTTTAATAGATCTGATGCTCATGTTCATTTTCAAGGCACAACCACGATCAACAACCCCACTTCACCCTTTTTGAATATGACCGGTAAGGTGAATATTAACGCTAACGCATTTTTTAACATTCAAAATTACACGCCTAGCATAGGGAGCACTTACACGCTCTTTAGCATGAAAAATGGCTCTATCGCTTATAATGATGTGGATAATTTATGGAATATCATCAGGCTTAAAAACACGCAAGCCACAAAGGACAACAGCAAAAACGCCACTTCTAATAACAACACCCACACTTACTATGTAACCTACAATTTAGGCGGCACGCTCTATAATTTCAGACAAATTTTTAGCCCTAATTCTATTGTTTTACAATCCGTCTATTATGGCGCGAACAATATTTATTACACCAATAGCGTGAATATCCATGACAATGTCTTTAATTTAAAAAATATTAACGATGATAGGGCTGATACGATTTTCTATCTCAACGGCTTGAACACTTGGAATTACACTAATGCGAGATTCACTCAAACCTATGGCGGGAAAAACAGCGCTTTAGTCTTTAACGCTACGACCCCTTGGGCTAATGGCGCAATCCCTAAATCTAACAGCACGGTGCGTTTTGGGGGGTATGAGGGGGTTAATTGGGGGAAAACGGGCTATATTACTGGCACTTTCACAGCCGATAGGGTTTATATCACCGGTAACATGATGTCTGGGAATGGCGCTCAAACCGGTGGGGGGGCGACTTTGAATTTTGTGGGCGCGACTGAAATTAATATCGCTGGGGCTGATTTTAAAAACCTAAAAACCACTTCACAAAACTCTTACATGACTTTTATCGCCTTAGGGGATAGTTCTGGGAGTGGTAAGATCAATGTTTCTCAGTCTGATTTTTACGATTGGACGGGTGGGGGGTATGATTTTACCGGTAATGGCGTTTTTGATAGCGTGAATTTCAACAAGGCTTATTACAAATTTCAAGGCGCTGAAAATTCTTACCATTTTAAAAACACGAACTTTTTAGCAGGGAATTTTAAGTTTCAAGGCAAGACCACCATTGAAAAATCCGTTTTAAACGACGCTTCTTATTCTTTTGATGGCATAAATAACGCCTTTACTGAAGACAAGTTTAATGGCGGCTCGTTTAATTTTAGTCATGCAGAGCAAACAAACGCTTTTAATAACAACTCGTTTAATGGCGGATCGTTTAGTTTTAACGCTAAGCAAGTGGATTTTAGTGGGAACTCGTTCAATGGGGGGGTGTTTAATTTCAATAATACCCCTAAAGTCAGTTTTACTGATGACACTTTCAATGTGAATAACCAATTCAAAATAAATGGCACTCAAACGGATTTTACTTTCAATAAGGGCGTTGTTTTCAACATGCAAGGGCTTTTAAGCAGCCTAAGCGTAGGCACGACTTATCAATTGCTTAACGCTAAAAGTGTGGATTATAAGGATAATAACGCTTTGTATCAAATGCTGCGCTGGATTAGTGGGGAAAACCCTAGCGGCACGCTAGTAAATAAGGATCAATCCACGCCAAACAATACTAAAATTTATAATGTCCAATTCACCGATAACGGCTTGACTTACTACATCAAAGAAAATTTTAATAATGGGATCACGCTCACTCGTTTATGCACTCTAGGGTATACGCATTGCGTGAATATCCATAATGAGGTATTTCATCTTAAAAATATCAATAATAACGCCAGTAACACCGTGTTCTATCTCAATGGCATGACGACTTGGAAGATCGCTGGCACAGGCGTTTTCACGCAAGATTATAGCGGCGCTAACAGCGTTTTAGTGTTCAATCAGACCACCCCTTTTCTTGCTGGGGCGAATCCCACTTCTAATAGCGTGGTGGGTTTTGGGAAAACTTCAGGGGCTGAATGGGGGCTAGTGGGCTATATTCAAGGCGTTTTTAAAGCCAATCAAATTGATATTACCGGCACGATTCGCTCTGGTAATGGGGCTAAAACCGGTGGGGGCGCGACTTTAGTGTTTAATGCTGAAAAGCGTTTGAATATCGCTAACGCTCATTTGAATAACGATAAAGCCGGTTTGCAAAATTCATGGATGAATTTCATTGTTAATAATGGTAATTTGAATGCAACAAACGCAAATTTTAGCAACCAAACTCCGCATGGAGGCTTTAACCTTAAGGCCAATAACATTACTTGGGATAAAGGCTCTGTGAGTGGAGGGGGGAATTTTGGCGTGGATAACGCCAACGCTAATGGGAAAGCGGTGATTAAGAATGTTAATTTTAGCGATAACGGCACTTTGATTTATAAAGGGGGTGAAAACAGCGCCGGAAATTCCCTAACCCTAGAAAACAACACTTTCAATTCCTATAACATCAACGCAAAAGTGCAAAATCTAATTTTTAACAACAACTCGTTTAATGGCGGTAGCTATTCGTTTAATGACACTAAAAACACCACCTTTAAGGGCACAAACACGCTCATTAATAGCGATCCTTTCAGCCGTCTTCAAGGATCAATCGCTATTGACAATAATAGTATCTTTAACATTGAAAGGGATTTGACCAACAACACCACTTACACGCTTTTAAGCGGAAATAACATTAAATATAACAATCAAATTTTAACGGATAGTGTTTTTTCAAAAAATTTGTGGAATTTGATCCATTATGGTGGTGAGAGAGGGACTTTATTAAGGGCGGAGAAAAACACTTATTTTGTGCAATTCACCCAAAGCAACGGCCAAAGATTTGTTTTTGAAGAGACTTTTAATCCGGGTTCTATCACCTATAAATATTTCACTATCCATTCTTCATCTTTTCACACAGATAATGATTCTAAGGATATTTGGAGTCAAGTGAGGAAGCAATTTGATTTCATTCCAGGAAAAACTCCTGTATGTGTTGGCGTGTGCTATATCGCGCCTTATAAAAATCAAGACCTTGTCGGCTCTAGCGCTTTTGCGTGGTCGCTGAACTTTGGGGCTACGGTGGTAGGGACTTTGCTTTTAGGGAGCGCTCAAGAAAAAGCCAATAACAATGGCGGCTCGATCTGGTTTGGTAAGAATAATTTGCTGTATTTGCATGGCAATTTCAACGCGACTAATATCTTTTTAACGAATAATTTTAATGTCGGCAACCCTAACGCTGGCGGTGGGGCGACGATTGATTTTAACGCTGATGAAACCTTGAGCGCTGACGGGTTGGATTACACGAATTTCCAAACCGTGGCTTTAGGCTTACAAACTAGCGCGAGCCAGCATTCATGGGCGAATTTTAATTCCAGGCTTTCTATGGAAATTAAAAACTCTAACTTTAGGGATTTCACATGGGGAGGCTTTAATTTTAACTCAGGGCGTATCGCTTTTGAAAACACCACTTTTAGCGGATGGACCAATATTAACGGAGCGACTGAGAGCGGCTCATCGTATGTTAATATGGTTGCGAATACGGATTTGATATTTTCTAATTCCATTTTAGGAGGGGGCATTCGCTATGATTTGAAGGCTAATAACATTATTTTCAATAACACTCAAATGGTGATTGATGTGTCTAAAAATGTGAATCAGTCTTCATTGAATGGGAATGTGACTTTCAATCATTCCAGGCTTTCAGTCAAACCCAACGCTGCTATTAATATTGGGGGGGATCAGACCCAAACGACTTTAGAAAACGCTTCAAGCCTTTCTTTTTATAACGATAGCGTAGCGAATTTTAACGGCGCAACCGCTTTTAACGGGGTTTCTTACTTGAATTTAAACCCTAACGCTCAAGTCAGCTTCAATCAAGCGAATTTCAATAACGCTAATGTAACCTTTTATGGCATTCCTTTATTTGGTAAAACGCCTGATTTTGGCAACTCTGCACGCCTGATTAATTTCAAAGGGGACGCAAAGTTTAATCAAACCACGCTCAATTTAAGGGCTAAAAATATCCATTTGAATTTCCAAGGGGCTTCCACTTTTGAAAATAACTCTACGATGAATTTGGCTGAAAGTTCTCAAGCGAGCTTTAACGCTCTTAGCGTAGAGGGGGAAACGAATTTCAACCTCAACGGCTCAAGCTTATTGAGTTTCAATGGCAACAGCGTTTTTAACGCCCCTGTGAGTTTTTATGCCAATAATTCTCAAATTTCTTTCACTAATTCGGCGACTTTTAATGCAGACGCTTCATTTGATTTGGGTAACAACAGCACCCTGAATTTTCAAAGCGTTCTTTTAAACAGCACTCTAAACCTTTTAGGCAATAGCGCTAACAATCTAGCGATTAATGCAAAAGGGAATTTTAGTTTTGGATCTAAAGGCGTTTTGAATCTGTCTAATGTGAATTTGTTTGATGCAAAAAACAAGCCCTTAGTTTATAATGTTTTACAAGCTCAGAACATTCAGGGTTTGATGGGGAATAACGGCTATGAAAAGATCCGTTTTTATGGCATACAGATTGACAAGGCTGATTACTCGTTTAATAACGGCATTCATTCGTGGAGTTTCACTAACCCGCTCAATACGACTGAAACGATTACCGAAACCTTGCATAACAACCGCTTGAAAGTGCAGATCTCTCAAAACGGCGTTTCTAATAATGCGATGTTCAATCTCGCTCCTAGCTTGTATGATTACCAAAAAAACCCTTATAATGAAACCGAGAATTCCTATAATCACACAAGCGATAAAGCCGGCACTTATTATTTGAGTAGCAATATCAAAGGCTTTAATCAAAACAATGAAACACCCGGGACTTATAATGCGCAAAACCAACCCTTACAAGCCTTACACATTTACAATCAGGCTATCACTAAGCAAGATTTGAGTGTGATCGCCAGTTTGGGTAAGGAGTTTTTGCCTAAAATGGCTAATCTTTTATCTTCAGGGGCTTTAGACAATCTCAATCTCAATAGCCCGAATAGTTTTGAAACTCTTTTTGGTATCTTTGAAAAATATGGTATCACTTTAACTCAAGCAAATTGGAAGAGCTTATTAAAGATTATCAATAATTTTTCCAACACGGCTAATTATCATTTCTCTCAAGGCAATCTCGTGGTAGGGGCGATCAAAGAGGGGCAAACGAACACTAAAAGCGTGGTGTGGTTTGGAGGCGATGGGTATAAAGAGCCATGCGTGGTTGGGGATAACACTTGCCAGATGTTTAGAGAGACTAATTTAGGGCAGTTGCTCCATTCTAGTGCGCCTTATTTGGGCTATATTAACGCTAATTTTAAGGCTAAAAACATTTACATTACCGGAACCATTGGCAGCGGGAACGCTTGGGGGAGTGGAGGGAGCGCGAATGTGTCTTTTGAAAGCGCGACAAATTTGGTGCTTAATCAAGCCAATATTGACGCTCAAGGGACTGATAAAATCTTTTCTTATCTAGGGCAAGGTGGCATTGAAAAGCTTTTTGGAGAAAAAGGTTTAGCGAATGCGCTTTCTAATATTATTTATGAAGAGAGCTTGAATGATAACGCTATCCCTAAAGATCTAGCCAACATGATCCCTAAAGATTTTGGATCTAAGACTTTAAGCTCTTTGTTTAGCCCTACTGAAGTGAATAACCTCTTAGGCGTGAGCGCTTTTAAAAACGCGATCATGGAAATTTTAAATTCTAAAACGGTGGGCGATGTTTTTGGTGAAAACGGGCTTTTAAACGCGCTAGATCCTATAAAAAGAAAAGAAATTGATCAAATGCTTTTAGAGCAAATCCAAGCCCATTCTTCAGGGTTTGAAAAATTCATCGTTAAAACTTTAGGGATTGAAAATGTAGAGAATTTCATCAATACTTGGTATGGCAAGCAAAGTTTGAGTTCTTTTGCCAATAATTTTGTGCCTGGAGGCTTGAATCAAGCCCTGGATAAAATAGGCTCTAACGCTAATTCTAAAGAATTGCAAGGCTTTTTAAAGCAAACGACTTTTGGGGATATTCTCAATCAAATGATCAATCAAGCCCCCCTAATCAATAAGCTCATTTCTTGGCTAGGCCCGCAGGATTTGAGCGTGTTAGTCAATATCGCTTTAAATAGCATCACTAACCCTAGTAAGGAATTATTGGGTGCGATTTCTGGCATGGGTCAGAAAGTGCTGAACGATTTGCTAGGCGAAGGCGTAGTGAATAAAATCATGAGCAATCAAGTCTTAGGGCAAATGATCAATAAAATCATTGCTGATAAGGGCTTTGGAGGCGTTTATCATCAAGGTTTGGGATCCATATTGCCTAAACCTTTACAAGATGAATTGAAGAAATTGGGCATGGGCTCTTTACTCAAACCTAAAGGCTTGCACAACCTCTGGCAAAAAGGGAATTTCAGTTTTGTGGCTAAAAACCATGTGTTTGTGAATAACAGCTCGTTTAGTAACGCCACAGGGGGGGAATTGAATTTTGTGGCGGGCAAGTCCATTATTTTTAACGGGAAAAACACCATTAATTTCACGCAATATCAGGGCAAGCTTTCTTTTGTATCTAAAGATTTTTCTAATATTTCCCTAGACACTTTAAACGCTACCAACGGCTTAACGCTTAACGCTTCTAAAAATGACATTAGCGTCCAAAAAGGGCAGATTTGCGTGAATGTTTTAGATTGCATGACCGCTAAAGGGAAAACCACTCAAACTAATTCTTCTTCAAGCGCGACAGCCCCAACTAATGAAACGCTAGAAGTGAATGCGAATAATTTCGCTTTCTTAGGCACCATTAAAGCGAATGGCTTGGTGGATTTTTCAAAAGTCTTACAAAATACCACGATCGGGACTTTGGATTTAGAGTCAAACGCTACTTTTAAAGCGAATAATTTGATCGTGAATAACGCTTTTAATAACAATTCTAATTACAGGGCTAATATCAGCGGTAATTTCAATGTGGCCAAGGGTGCAACTTTTAGCACGAATGAAAATGGTTTGGATGTGGGAGGGGATTTCAAGAGCGAAGGGTCATTAATCTTTAATCTTAATAACCCCACCCATCAAACGATTATTAATGTAACGGGTGCTTCTACGATCATGTCTTATAACAATCAGGCTTTAATCCATTTTAACACTCAAAAGCAAGGCACTTACACGCTTATAGACGCTAAACGCATGCTTTATGGTTATGACAATCAAATCATTCGTGGAGGGAGCTTGAGCGATTATCTCAAGCTTTACACCCTCATTGATTTTAACGGCAAACGCATGCAATTAAAGGGCGATTCACTAAGCTATGACAACCAACCGGTCAATATTAAAGATGGGGGTTCTGTGGTAAGCTTTAAAGACAATCAGGGGCAAATGGTGTATTCATCTATCCTTTATGATAAAGTTCAAGTTAGCGTCTCTGATAAACCCATGGATATTCAAGCCCCTAGTTTGGAGTATTATGTCAAATACATTCAAGGCAGTGCTGGTTTGAATGCGATCAAATCTGCGGGCAATAATTCCATTCTGTGGCTGAATGAGCTTTTTGTGGCTAAAGGGGGTAATCCCTTGTTCGCTCCTTATTATTTGCAAGACAATCCCACTGAACACATTGTTACTTTAATGAAAGATATTACCAGCGCTTTAGGCATGCTTTCTAAACCCAATCTTAAAAACAATTCCACCGATGTTTTACAGCTCAACACTTACACGCAACAAATGAGCCGTTTAGCCAAGCTTTCTAATTTCGCTTCCTTTGATTCAACGGATTTTAGCGAACGCTTGAGCAGCCTTAAAAACCAAAAATTTGCTGATGCAATCCCTAACGCGATGGATGTGATTTTAAAATACTCTCAAAGGGATAAACTAAAAAACAACCTTTGGGCAACCGGCGTTGGGGGCGTGAGCTTTGTGGAAAATGGCACAGGAACGCTCTATGGTGTCAATGTGGGCTATGACAGATTCATTAAGGGGGTGATTGTTGGAGGGTATGCGGCTTATGGGTATAGCGGGTTTTATGAACGCATCACTAGTTCTCGATCGAATAATGTGGACATGGGCTTGTATGCGAGGGCTTTCATTAAAAAGAGCGAGCTGACTTTTAGCGTCAATGAAACTTGGGGGGCTAATAAAACCCAAATCAACTCCAACGACACTTTACTCTCTATGATCAATCAGTCTTATAAATACAGCACATGGACGACGAACACGAGAGTCAATTACGGGTATGATTTCATGTTTAAAAATAAAAGCATCATTTTAAAACCTCAAATTGGTTTAAGGTATTACTATATTGGTATGAGCGGTTTAGAAGGGGTGATGCATAATGCGCTCTATAACCAGTTTAAAGCGAACGCCGATCCGTCTAAAAAATCCGTTTTAACAATTGATCTTGCTTTGGAGAACCGCCATTATTTCAACACAAACTCTTATTTTTATGCGATTGGCGGCGTTGGTAGGGATTTGCTTGTGAGATCTGTGGGAGATAAATTGGTGCGTTTCATTGGCAACAACACTTTGAGTTACAGAAAAGGTGAGCTTTATAACACCTTTGCGAGCATCACTACAGGCGGGGAAGTGAGGTTATTTAAAAGCTTTTATGCGAATGCTGGGGTGGGGGCTAGGTTTGGATTGGATTATAAAATGATCAACATTACCGGGAATATTGGAATGCGTTTAGCGTTTTAAAAGGTGGGGGCTTACCCCTTTTTTGAGCTATTAAATAAATCAATGGTGGGATTAAGGATTTAACGCATGCGTTCTTTTGGTGTTAGTAACATGCGATTAGCGCTTAGTAAAAATAAAATAATGCCACCAATAATGAAAAATGTTGAAGTTGCTAAAACCAGTATAGTATCAATCCCTTGAAAAGCTTTGATTAGAAGTTGATTAAGGTAGTAAAAAATAGATGTTTTGATAAATAATTGACCAATATTAGGTAGGTATTCTAAAGGAACAAAAACATTACAAGACATTAGCGCATAGAGATTGATGATATTACAAAATCCTAAGATACTTTGTTCGTTTTGAAAAATTCTAGCTACAAAAATGGCCAAGCAAAAACAAAACAATGCGCTTGAAAAAATACTGACAAACCCCAAAATAAGCGCTTTAAAATTAAGAATAGTGATGATATTGAGCGCATAAAAAGAGAGAATAATAAAGATAAAAACATATAGGATTACAATGATTAGTCTTGAAGCGATTAATGCTAGAGTTATTTGTTTGAAAGTTGCTGGTGATAGCATGTAGAACAAGAATATATTATGCGATTCTCAAGCTTGTTATAGCTTGAGTGAGACCAAAGATCGCGCTAGAAATAATAAGGAGTCCCATTAGACCTATAATATTATTAAAGTAAAAAATTTCAGTGGTATTTTTTGAAAAAACAAAAATTAGTAATAGAAGCATTAAAATAGGATAAATAAAAGTCCAAAATAACGCACTTGTATTGGTGAGATAAGATTTGATTTCAAGTTTTAGGATAGATAGAATTGCTCCCACTAAATATCCTTTAGTAATGCTAATAAGTCTTTTGTGGTTGGTTTTTCTTTAAAGTTACAAAGTTTTAGCTACAGATTTTAATATAGAATTTAAAGGTTTGTATTGAGCAATGTTGCCATTCTTAAGGAGCAATACCCATTCGCAACTATCTAAGACAATAGGATCATGAGTGGCGATGATACTTGTAAGTTGTTGGGTGTTGCGCAAGCTTATGAGATTTGATAGTCTTATAAGAGCGTTTTGTTCTAAACTAGTTTCTGGTTCATCCATAATAATTAATTGGGGGTGGTGGCTAAGAGCTAAGTCAATCTTTAAACGCTGTTTTTGTCCATCGCTTAGGTGTTCGTAGGTTTTATTCAAAAGATTTTTTTCAAATAGATTTGGAGTGCAGTTTTTGTGAAAAAATTGATAGAATTTAAAAAGGTCGTTTGCGTTTAATCCAGGTGGGTAGTTGAATAGGTTAGAGACAACTCCCAATTGTTTGCGTTGTGGTATAACATTGTCGTAGTATGGAATATTATTGTTTTGTGCTTTAAAATTATAGTCTGATCTAATGCCTAGAATAGTGTTGATAAGCGTTGATTTTCCAGCACCATTTGTGCCAATAATGGCTGTACTAGTATGATTTTTAAATGAAAAATCTTGTATATTTAAAGCGTTTTTAAACATGGTTTTTGGGCGTGTGCTGATGTTAGAAATCATAAAATCCCCTTATATAGGAATGATTTAAAATCCCATTTAAGGTTATTATATTCAAATGATGGTTTTATTGAGTGCAGTATTACTAAAAAATTAACTGATATTTGTTAAAACAAGCCAAAAGCGTTACTGATAGATACGATTTAAGCGAGTGAAACGATTTTAAAAAGCACTCCAAACTCTCAAAAATAAACAAAGCCAAAGCTTTGAATAAAAAGATCAATAACCTTAAAAAACCAAAGCAACGGAGCTTTTGATTTTTCATTATCAAAACCCTAAATACCCTCTTGTTTTTTGTCCGTTACTGGTTTATGGGTGTTTTAGCATATAAAATTCCAACGCTTTTTCAAAGAGGAGCGAGCGATTAGGAAAACCTTTCTCTTTCATGTATTCATCCACTTTAGCCATAAAACTGGGCGAAAGTAAAACGCTGTGATTGATTCTTCGCTCTTTACTTGTTTTTTCTTCGTATTCTATCTCTTCTATTTCGGCTAACAAACTCGGCGAGAGCGAAACGTTAAAACTGCTCTTTCGTTCGCTGCCCACTTTTATTTCTGCTTCTAACTCGGCTAATTCGGTTAGCAACCTTTTGCGTTTGGCTTGTAAAGCCTGAATGGTTGTGTGCGCTTTATGGTGTTCCATTATTACTCCTTAAAGTGTCTTTATTTTTTCGCATTCTACTATAAAATAGGATTTTGTGGGTAAATCCTATTAAGAATGAAAATTGGAATTTTTCTTTAGAATTTAATTGGGTATTAAACATAAAATCTTAAAACAAATGGTAAAGGAGCTTGATTTTAATAAGCGATGATTTTTAATCAAATTCCTTAAGGCGTTTTAACAATTCTTCTTCATTCAAAACGCTTACGCCATGTTTTTGTGCTAGAGCGAGTTTTGAGCCGGCGTTTTCTCCAGCGATTAAAAAATCGGTTTTAGCGCTCACGCTTGAAGCAATTTTTGCCCCTAAATTTTCTAACATTTGAGCGTATTCTTGCCGTGGTTTAGAAAGCGTGCCGGTTAAAACAATCGTTTTATTACTGAAAACAGAAGAGCTTTTTTGCTTTTCTTCAGCCGTATCGCTACTTTTAGGGTTTAACAAATCAAATAACGATCGGATAAATTCCTGATTGCTCGCATAAAAATTAACTAAAGAATGCGCCATTTCCACCCCAAAGCCTTCCATTTCCAAAAACTCGGCTTCGCTTTTTTCTAACACATTTAAGCCGTATCTGGCTAGCGTTTTACTCGCTCCCTTACCGATATGCTCAATCCCTAAAGCGTTGATCAAACGCCATAAGGGAGGGTTTTTGCTCTTTTGAATAGCGTCTAACAGATTTTGAGCTTTTTTGATTTTGAATTTGTCTAGCCGCATTAAGTCTTCTAACTTTAAAGCATACAAATCCAAGGCGTTAAAAATGAGTTTTTCTTCAAAAAGTTGCTCTATGACTTTATCGCCCAAGCCTTGAATGTTTAAAGCGTCCTTAGAAGCAAAATGAATCAAGCTTTCTTTCAATCTTGCCGGGCAATTAAGGTTTTGACAATAAGTAAAAATCTCTTCGCACAAAAGCTCATGCGAGCATATGGGGCAAACTTTGGGGCGTTCAATTTTGTGTTGCGATCCGTCTCTGTAAGTTTCTAAAGGTTTGATGATTTTAGGGATCACATCGCCGCTTCTAATGACAACGACCCTATCATTGAGCATGATATTCTTTTTTTCAATTTCAGAATAATTGTGTAAGGTCGCTTTTGTAACCATAGCCCCAGCAATTTCTATAGGCTCTAAGAGAGCGACCGGTGTGATTGCCCCGCTGCGCCCCACTTGGTTGATGACTCCTATGATTTTGGTGTGTTTTTCTAGAGCCGGGAATTTATAAGCGCAAGCGAATTTAGGGGATTTTTGCGTGTAGCCTAGCTCCTTTTGAATATTCAATTCATTCACAACGATCACCATGCCGTCTAAAAGGGCAAAAAAGCCCTCCCTTTCTCTAATCAGGGTGTGGTAATTTTCTTCTATTTCTTGGTGGTTTTTGTTTAGGCTTAAGTATTGAATAGCGCTAAAACCCAGCGAGACAATAAAATCCAAACACTCCTTAAAGCTTAGGAAATTCAAAGAATGCTTGCCCACACCCCAAGGGATGAATTGCAATTTACGCCTTTTAGTGATATTGCTATCAAGCTGCCTCAAACTCCCTGATGCGGCGTTTCTAGGGTTAGCGAATAGGGGTTCGTTAGCGTTTAAGCGCTCTTTGTTTAAAGCGTCAAAATCCTTTTTAGAAATGATCACCTCGCCCCTGATTTCTATTTCTCCATCATAAGCGATAAAATGGGGGATATTAGCGATATGTTTAGCGTTGTGGGTAACAAGCTCTCCTTCTAAGCCATTACCCCTAGTGGTCGCACTCACTAGCTTGCCATGTTGATACAAAAGATTGAGTGAAACCCCATCAAGTTTGGGCGAACACACGAATGAAGCGTTAGGATAGGCTTTTAAAATGCGTTGCAACCACGCTTGCAATTCGCTTTGATTGAACACATCATCTAAGCTCCACATCCGCATTAAATGGGGGTTTTTATTGAACGAATTGGTGGTAATAGCCCCCACTTTTTGGGTAGGGGAATTGGCTTGAATATCATTAGGGTTTTTTTCTTCATAAGCTTTTAATTCTTGGTAAAGTTCATCATAGACCGCATCGCTTACGATTGACTCATCAAGGTTGTAATAATGGTGCGATAGGGTGTTTAAGTATTCAATTCTTTCTAAATATTCTTTTTGGCTTTTTATCATTTTTGTAAAAACCTTTTAAACTAAATTAGGGTAGTATTATAACATTTAATCTTTGATAGGGCTTAGGGGAAATTAGGTGGTAAGAGATATTGACAAAACGACTTCGTTGCACTTAAACAACGAAGCACAATTTCTGTGCTTTAGATTAGATGCAGAAAAAGACGCCCAACTTTATGGCATGAATATTTTTAAGATCCGAGAAATTATCCATTATGATGGAGAGGTTACAGAGATTCTTGGAGGGAGCGATGGCGTGATGCTCGGGTTTCTTAGCGTTAGGGGCGAATCCATTCCTTTAGTGGATGTGAAAAGGTGGTTGCATTATAACGCTAATGATCCGAGTCGCAATTTAACAGAATGCAGCGTTAAAGATGACCATAATTTGGTGATCGTGTGCCATTTTTCTAACCATTCCATCGCTCTAAAGGTTTTGAAAATTGAAAGGATTATTCATAAAAATTGGACTGAGATTAGCGCTGGGGACAAACAAGGCATTAATGAAGAGGGTAAGCTTAGCGCTATCACCCGTTTTGATAAAGAACGAGTGGTGCAGATCTTAGATGTGGAAAAGATGATTAGCGATGTTTTCCCTAGCTTGAAAGATTTAGACGATTTGACTTTGCGTTGCATAGAAGCCATTCAAAGCCAAAAACTCATTTTAATCGCTGAAGATTCCTTGAGCGCTCTTAAAACCCTAGAAAAAATCGTTCAAACTTTGGAATTGCGTTATTTAGCCTTTCCAAACGGGAGGGAATTGTTGGATTATTTGTATGAAAAAGAACATTACCAACAGGTCGGCGTGGTCATTACGGATTTAGAAATGCCCGTTATTTCAGGGTTTGAAGTGCTAAAAACCATTAAAGCTGATAGCAGAACTGAGCATCTTCCTGTGATTATCAATTCGTCCATGAGCAGCGATTCCAATCGCCAATTAGCCCAATCTTTAGAAGCGGATGGTTTTGTGGTAAAATCTAACATTCTTGAAATCCATGAAATGCTTAAAAAAACGCTTTCATAAATTTAATTTTTGTTTTAATTTAAAGGGATAAAACATGCGAAGTCATTTCTGCACAGAAATTAGTGAAAAAGATGTGGGTAAAACCATCAAAGTGGCCGGATGGTGTAACACTTATAGAGACCATGGAGGCGTGGTTTTTATTGATTTAAGGGATAAGAGCGGTTTAGTGCAACTCGTCTGTGATCCTAGCTCTAAGGCTTATGAAAAGGCTTTGGAAGTCAGGAGCGAATTTGTGCTAGTGGCTAAAGGAAGAGTGCGTTTGAGAGGGCCTGGTTTAGAAAACCCTAAACTAAAAACGGGTAAAATTGAAATTGTTTTAGAAGAATTAGTCATTGAAAATAAAAGCGCTACCCCACCGATTGAAATTGGCAATAAACATGTGAATGAAGATTTGCGCTTGAAATACCGCTATTTGGATTTACGCTCTTTGAACGCTTATGAAATCTTTAAATTGCGCAGTGAAGTCGCTCTAATCACTCGTAACGCTTTAGCCCAAAAGGGCTTTTTAGAGATTGAAACCCCCATTTTGTCTAAAACCACGCCTGAGGGGGCTAGGGATTATTTAGTGCCAAGTAGGGTGCATGAGGGCGAATTTTTTGCACTCCCTCAAAGCCCGCAATTATTCAAACAGCTTTTAATGGTGGGGGGAATGGACAGGTATTTTCAAATCGCTCGTTGCTTTAGAGATGAAGATTTGAGAGCGGACAGGCAGCCAGAATTCACGCAAATTGATGCGGAAATGAGTTTTTGTGATGAAAATGATGTGATGGGTGTGGTGGAAGATTTGTTGCAAGAGATTTTTAAAGCGATTGGGCATACTATTTCTAAACCTTTTAAACGCATGCCTTATAAGGAAGCGATGGAAAATTATGGGAGCGATAAGCCGGATTTACGCTTTGAATTGCCTTTAATAGAAGTGGGGGATTGTTTTAGGGACAGCTCAAACGCTATTTTTTCTAATATTGCGCAAGATCCTAAAAACAAACGCATTAAAGCTTTGAACGTTAAGGGGGCTGATGCACTTTTTAGCCGCAGCGTTTTAAAGGAATTAGAAGAATTTGTGCGCCAGTTTGGGGCGCAAGGCTTGGCGTATTTGCAAATTAAAGAAGATGGGATTAAAGGGCCTTTAGTTAAATTTTTGAGCGAAAAGGGGCTTAAGAATATTTTAGAAAGGACTGATGCGCAAGTTGGGGATATTGTCTTTTTTGGAGCTGGGGATAAAAAAATCGTGCTAGATTACATGGGGCGCTTGCGCTTGAAAGTGGCTGAAATACTTGATTTGATTGATAAAGACGCTTTGAATTTCTTATGGGTAGTCAATTTCCCCATGTTTGAAAAAACCGAAAACGGCTATCACGCTGCGCACCACCCCTTTACGATGCCTAAAAATATAGAATGCGAAGATATAGAAGAGATTGAAGCGCATGCGTATGATGTGGTGCTTAATGGCGTGGAGCTTGGTGGGGGAAGCATAAGGATTCATAAAGAAGAAATGCAAAAAAAAGTCTTTGAAAAAATCAATATCCATGAAGAAGAAGCGCAAAAGAAATTTGGCTTTTTACTAGAAGCGCTAAAATTTGGTGCTCCTCCTCATGGGGGCTTTGCGATAGGCTTTGATCGCTTGATTATGCTAATGACAAAATCTAGTAGCATTAGAGATGTGATCGCTTTCCCTAAAACGCAAAAAGCTTCATGCTTATTGACTGATGCGCCTAGCCCCATTAATGAAGAGCAACTAAGAGAATTACACATTCGCTTGAGAAAATAATTTAAAAGGATACGATATGAAACAACTATTTTTGATTATTGGAGCCCCAGGGAGTGGTAAAACCACTGATGCAGAGCTTATCGCTAAGAATAACAGCGAAACAATCGCTCATTTTTCTACTGGGGATTTACTCAGGGCTGAGAGCGCTAAAAAGACTGAGCGAGGCTTATTGATTGAAAAATTCACTTCTCAAGGCGAATTAGTGCCTTTAGAAATTGTGGTAGAAACGATCCTTTCAGCGATTAAAAGTTCTAGCAAAGGGATCATTTTAATTGATGGCTATCCCAGGAGCGTGGAACAAATGCAGGCTTTGGATAAGGAATTGAACGCTCAAAACGAAGTGATCTTAAAAAGCGTGATTGAAGTAGAAGTGAGTGAAAACACCGCTAAAGAAAGGGTTTTAGGGCGCTCTAGGGGGGCTGATGATAATGAAGTCGTGTTTCATAACCGCATGCGGGTGTTTTTAGATCCCTTAGCTGAAATCCAAAATTTTTACAAGAATAAGAAAGTGTATAAAGCGATCAATGGGGAGAGGAGCATTGAAGAGATTGTGGGCGAAATGCAAGAGTATATTTTGTCTTTTGCGAATTAAAATGCGTTCTTAAGGAGAATGAGCTGTGATTGGTGTTTATATCATTTCTTTAAAAGAAAGTCAAAGGCGTTTGGATACTGAAAAACTCGTTTTAGAATCCAATGAAAAGTTTAAAGGCCGTTGCGTTTTTCAAATCTTTGACGCTATTAGCCCCAAACACGAAGATTTTGAAAAATTCGTTCAAGAGCTTTATGATGCGCAAAGCATGTTAAAATCCGATTGGTTCCATTCTGATTATTGTTATCAAGAATTATTGCCCCAAGAATTGGGGTGCTATTTAAGCCATTATTTTTTATGGAAAGAATGCGTTAAAACAAACCAACCGGTCGTTATTTTAGAAGATGATGTAGCGCTAGAGTCCAACTTCATGCAAGCCTTAGAAGATTGCTTGAAAAGCCCTTTTGATTTTGTCAAGCTTTTTGGGTGGTATTGGAATTTTCATAAAACCAATTTGTGCACGCTCCCCTTAGAGAGAGATGCTGTAGAATCTATGGGAGAGACACCCATTGAAGATCATGCAAAGACTAAAGAAGCTGAAGTGCCTATTGAAAACCATGAAGTTACCCCCCCCCCCCCAATCCCACACAAGATACGCAACAAGACTCTATTATTGAAACGCAACAAGACCCCAAAGAACTATCTGAGCCTTGCAAAATAGCGCCCCAAAAAACCTCTTTTAATCCAGTGGTTTTTAGAAAAATTAAAAGAAAACTCAACCACTTCATTGGAAATATTTTAGCTCGGACAGAAGTGTATAAAAATCTCGTATCAAAATACGATGATCTCACAGGAAAATACGATGATCTCACCACAAAATACGATGATCTCACAGGAAAATACGATGATCTCAATAAGAATATTGCGGAAAAATACGACGAACTCATGGGAAAATACGAATCCTTATTGGCAAAAGAGGTAAACATCAAAGAGACTTTTTGGGAATCTCGCACTGATAATGAAAAAGAAGCACTATTTTTAGAGCATTTTTACCTCACCAGCGTGTATGTGGCCACTACAGCAGGCTACTACCTCACGCCTAAGGGTGCTAAAACCTTTATAGAAGCCACGGAGCGTTTTAAAATCATAGAGCCGGTGGATATGTTTATGAACAATCCCACTTACCATGATGTGGCTAATCTAACTTATTTGCCTTGCCCTATTTCTTTAAACAAACATGCTTTCAATAGCACCATTCAAAATGCAAAAAAGCCTGACATTTCATTAAAGCCCCCTAGAAAATCTTATTTTGATAATCTTTTTTACCATAAGTTTAATGCAAGGAAATGTTTAAAAGCCTTTCACAAATACAGCAAACAATACGCTCCTTTAAAAACCCCTAAAGAGGTTTAAAAAGAGCGGGCTTTATGTTAGAATAAGTCTTTTTATTCAAAGGAGATTGCAATGAATTTAGACCAATTAGAAGTGAGCCATGACGCTGATTCTTTGTGCGTGGTGATTGAAATATCCAAGCATTCTAATATCAAGTATGAATTGGATAAGGAAAGCGGGGCTTTAATGGTGGATAGGGTGCTTTATGGGGCGCAAAATTACCCCGCGAATTACGGCTTTGTGCCTAACACTTTAGGATCTGATGGCGACCCTGTAGATGCGCTTGTTTTAAGCGATGTGGCTTTTCAAGCCGGAAGCGTAGTGAAAGCGCGCTTGGTTGGGGTGTTGAACATGGAAGATGAAAGCGGAATGGATGAAAAATTACTCGCTCTACCCATAGATAAGATTGATCCCACGCATTCCTATGTTAAAGATATTGATGATTTATCCAAACACACTTTGGATAAAATCAAACATTTTTTTGAAACTTACAAGGATTTAGAGCCTAATAAATGGGTGAAAGTCAAGGGGTTTGAAAACAAAGAGAGCGCGATTAAGGTTTTAGAAAAAGCCATAAAATCCTATCAAGGCTAAAGATTTTTAAGGGTTTTGACTCAATTAAGCGATAAAAACCCTTTTTCAACGCTCTTTTAAAAGGCTTTGTTCTCGTTGGGCGTTGGTGTAAAATAGGGTGGTTTAAGCGGATTTTTGTATCAATCCCTATAAAAACAAGCGCCAAAAACTACAATTTAACGATTTTAACCCCACTGCCGCCTAAATTAATGGGAGCGTCGCTAAAACTCACCACTTTGGGGTGGTTTTTTAAAAATTCTTTCACGAACTTTTCTAAAATCCCGCTCCCCTTGCCATGGCAAATCAGTACTTCTTCAAAGCCCCCTAAAAGCGCGTCGTTTAAAAAAGCGTCTAGTAAATCTAAAGCTTCTTCGCTGCGTTGCCCCCTTAAATCAAGGCGCAAGCTCGCTTCTTTGGGTTTAGGAACGATGGTTTTAGGGGGTTTGAATTTGTTTTTAGGGGGTTTTTGGATTTGTTTCAACCAACTCCCATGCGCTTTCAAACGCATGCCAAGCTCGGTTTCTATCAAATAATAGCCCTTGTCTAAAATTTGTGCTATCAGCACGCTTTCATTTTTATAGCGCGCTTTTTCGTTAATTTGAAAGCTTGTTATTGTTTGTGGGATCTCTTGGTCTGTTTTATGCCTGTTTAAAATCTCGCTCGCTTTATGGATTTCTTTATGCATGGAGCTGGTATCTTTTGAAGCGACTTCGCTTTTTAAGATATTTAGGGCTTGTTGGTAGGATTTTTCCAATTCCAATTTTTTATGGTGAAAGATTTCTTTTTGTTTTTCCATTTCCAAAAGCCATGCGTTTTTTAAATCTTCTTGCTCTTTTAAAGCGTTCTCTAAATGTTCATTTTTTTGCTTCAATTCCCTTTCTAACGCGCTGGAATTTTCAATCAAAACATTCAATTTTTCCTTATCTTCGCCATAGAAGGCTTTCGCTTTTTCAATCAAAAAATGCGGCACGCCATAGCGCAAAGCGGTTTCAAACGCATAGCTTTTGCCAATAACCCCTTTTAAAAAAGTGTAAGTGGGCCGTTCTTTTTCCTCATCATAAAGAGCGGCCAGTAATTCCACTTCTTGGTTTTCTGCCATTAACACGCTCAAGCGTTTGTGGTGCGTGGTGATAATGATTTGGTTGTTTTGTTTGAGTAATTTTTCTAACAGGGTTTTATACAAACTGCTCGCTTCATCAGCGTCAGTCCCTAGCTCAATTTCATCAACGCCTAAAAGCATGTTTTCTTTGGATAAAAGAGCGCTAAATTGCTTCATTCTGCCGGCAAAAGTAGAGATATTGTTCGCGCTGTTTTGAGGGTCATTAATAATGGCGTGGATTTCTTTAAAATAGGGGATAATGGAATGATGAGCGTTGATTTTCATAGGAATAAGATGCTTGCTCAAAAACGCCGCGCTTAAAAGCGATTTTAAGAGCATGGTTTTCCCGCCCGCATTCACGCCAGTAACAGCGAGCATGGATTTTTCAAACTTCAAATTTAAGGGCTTTGGCTCTTTTAAAATGGGGTGTGAAAAGTTTTCTAAAACCATTTTTTTTTGAGAAAAGCTTGGCATGACAAATTCTAAATTGCAGGCTTTAGCGAAATTGAGCCGGGCTTGCAAGCTGTCTAAAAAATCAAATTCTTTAAAAAGGAATTTTAAAAATAAAAGGTGTTTTTGCAAGCTATGGCTTAGAGTTTGGCATATTTCAACGATACAACAATCTATTTCATTATCAATTTGCGCGATTTTTTGGGCGATTTTTTGCGCGCTTTCAGGCAAAAGATAGAAATAACCATTAGCGCTCCTTTCTAGCACAACGCCTTTAATCGCGCTAGAAAACCCGCTTTTCAATAAAAGGCATTCATAACCATGCTTAAGGTGGCTTTGCGTATCCACTAAATAAGGGGCAAGCTCTTTAGAGTGGGCGTAATGATGAATAACTTTGGCGCTTTCTTTTTTAAGGCGGTTCAAGCTTTCATTCAAAGCATCTAGGGTGGCGTTCGCCCCTTGTTTGATTTTGCCTTCATCATCCAATAAAAGGATCAAATCATTAAAAAAGGGGGGTAAAACAATAGCGTTAAGGCGTTCGTGAAATTTTAACTGCGTGAAAGTTTTAAAAGCGTTTTGTAAAATGACAATGTAGCGCAATCGTTTGACAATCTCAAAAATTTCATCTAAATGGAGCGTCCCTAATTTGGTGAGTTTGATAAGAATAAGTTCGCTTTCTTTCACGCTTTTAGGGGTGGGCAAACCGATTGCATCCACTTCGTTTAAATAAGTGAAAGTTTGCTTGAGATCGCTTTCTAAAGCAATAGTATCTCTTTCTTTTGCAAAAAAGGTTTTAAAAAGAGCGATAAACTCTTTTAAATCCAGGCTTTCTTCTAGGGGTTTGGGTAGGGTATTATTATTGTTCATCATTAAGGTCGGATTAAGGGATCTTTTTGGAGCGTCTGACAAGAATCCAAATCCACAAGAACGTCTTTCATAGGGGTCTGTTTTTTGCCTAAAAAGCTCAAAGTCCCGCTCACTAAATTAAAGGTTTGGTTATTGACTTTAATGCCTTTACACAACAAGGTTTCCCCTCTTAAAAACGCTCTTTGTAAAGCGATTTCTTGTTGGTTTTGTTGGTTTTGCTTGTAAGTATAAACGCTGATGCTCGCTCCTATAACCCCTACGATTAAAAAAGCTAAAATCTTTTGTTTAGGACTAACTAAACCAAAATCCCTTAACACTAAAAACAATAAAATTAGCGTTAAAAATAAAACAACCGCTGCACCCATTACATTTCGCCTCTCAATTGATAGGTAATATCCCCCGCTCCAAAACCTATCACAAAGCCTTTTTGGATCGTTTCTACCACATTATCATTGACTAAGAGCTCTAAAAAATCCCCCTTTTTACGCACCCTGTCTATAAAGGTGGGGTTATAATGCTTAAAATGGGCTTTCAAATCAATGTCTCTTTTAACTTCACTCGCGCTATAAACGGGTAAAATGATCAACCTGTCGCAATGCTCTAAAAAACATTTTTTAAACTCTTCTAAATTGTCCATTAAGCGGGAGTATTTGTGCGCTTGCCAGATCACTACAATCTTTTCTTGCGTGTCCAATAAATCAGCATAAATCCTAGCACTTTTTAAAGTGGCGCTGATTTCAGTGGGGTGGTGGGCGTAATCATCAATGAGGATGAGCGCGTTTTTTTGCAAAATATCAAAGCGTTTTTTAATGCCTTTGAAATTCAATAAATTATTTCTAATTTCTTCTAAATCCAATTCATCTAAAGCGCTTAAAATCGCCAAACTCGCATTCGTGGCGTTATGTTCGCCTAACCCCCACACCAAAAAAGCCCCCAAGTCTTTCAATTCAAATGAAGTGTAAGGCTCGCCGTCTTTTAAAATGTATTGGATATTGCGAATGTCTTTTTTTTCTAAAACAATAGCGTTTTTAGAATAGTTTTTTAAAAAAGGATCTTCTTTATAGATCACTCTTTTTTGAGCATGGTCTAAAAAATATTCATAAGCGAAGAAAAAACGCTCTAAATCGTGGTTATAATGCTCCAAATGTTCTGGCTCTGTGTTAGGCACAATCGCAGCATAAGGGTTAGAAAATAAAAAACTCGAATCGCTCTCATCGGCTTCAAAAACCAAGCTATCATTCGCGCTCTCTCGCACATTGGAATCAAACTCTTTAGAATGCGCCCCAATAATCGCTCCAAAAAAGGGGAAAATCGCGCTTAACATGGCGGTGATACTACTTTTTCCATGAGCCCCGCACACGCTAAAAACGCGCTTGTCTTTAAGGATAGAATACAAAGCGTCTTTACGAGATAAAATAGGGATTTCTAATTCCTTAGCCCTTTGTATTTCTGTATTGTCTTCTTTAATAATGGCTGAATGGATAATGGCATCTTGATTTTCAATCGCTTTTGGATCATGCGGGATATTGATTTCTACGCCTAAAGCTTTCAAATACTTAACGCTAGGGCTTATGGCAATATCAGAGCCGCTGATTGTAGCCCCTTGCGCTTTAAGGTATTTGGCTAATCCTGAAATGCCAATCCCCCCTATACCGATAAAATGGATCTTGCAATCTTGCAGGTTTTTGAGTAAAACTTTTGGGGTTTCAAGCATGATTTTCTCGATAAGTTTCTATGATTTCTAAAGGCTTTTCTAAAAGGGGGGTGTCATAGACAAGGGCTAAACGCACGCAATCAGCACCGATATGATTACGCCCCAAATACAAAGCCGGTAAAGCGATAATGCCTTCGTTTTGATAAAGCGTTTTGGCAAAATTTTCGCCGTTTTGAACGGGCAGATACACATAAAAACTATAAGGATAAATGAGCGTGTCTTTAAAGATTTTTCGCGCCAGTTTCAAATTATTCGCATAAATATTGCGGAAAAATTCTGCATGCACATCATCTAGCCAAGCTATTTCACTAGCCTTTTGGATCGCATTAGCGCTCGTGTAGCCTAAATAGGTGCGAAACGCTTTGTATTTTTCTAAAATGCTGCTATCCCCAGCGATAAAACCACTCCTTAGCCCTGGAGCACTAGAGCGTTTGGAGAGCGAATGGATAACTAAAACATTTTTAAACGCTTCATTACCAATAAGCATGCAAGCTTCTAAAAGCGAAGGGGGAGGCGTATTTTCATAAATTTCGCTGTAACATTCATCATTGATTAAAATAAAATCATGTTTTAAAGCGAGTTTGACCCAATTAATCAGCTCTTCTAAAGAAAGGGTTCTTCCGGTGGGGTTGTTGGGGGAATTTAAGATCACCAAATCCACTTCTTGCAACTCTTTTTCATTCAAGCTTGGCGTGAAATCGTTTTCTTTAGTTAAGGGCATTAAAAGGCTTTTGGCTTTGATAAATTTAGCCGCTCCTTCATAGATTTGATAAAAAGGGTTAGGGTAGGCGATAGTGGGGTTTTGATAATCAAATAAAACAAAACTAGGGAAATTGAATAACACTTCCCTAGATCCTAGCGTGGAGATTAATTCGTTTTCTTTCAATTCTATTTTAAAACGGCGTTTAAAAAAACCTCTTTGAGCCGCTCTCAAACTCTCTTCAAATGCGCTTTTAGGGTAGATATTGAGCGAATGGGTGTGGCTTTTAAGAGCGTCTTGAATGAATTTGGGCGTTTCAAATCGTGGCTCGCCGATGCCTAAATCTAGCCCCTTTTTTTTAGGGGTGATTTCTTTAAACAAGGCTCTTAATCGTTCAAAAGGATAAGGCTCAAAGGTCATAGGGCTACTTTAATCTTAAAATGGAATAGTTAATCTTACCTAAAATTTAAGCGTTATGGTGTGAAACCACTAAGAAAGAGTATAATAGCGAGTGAGAATTTAACTGATGAAGAGGTTTAATGCTAGAAAACAGAGTGAATACCAAGCAAATTTTTATCGGTGGCGTGGCCATAGGGGGTGATGCTCCTATAAGCACGCAAAGCATGACCTTTAGTAAAACCGCTGATATTGAAAGCACTAAAAATCAAATTGACAGACTCAAACTCGCCGGGGCTGATTTAGTGAGGGTGGCGGTGAGTAATGAAAAGGACGCCCTAGCCTTAAAAGAATTGAAAAAAGTGTCCCCTTTGCCTTTAATCGCTGATATCCATTTCCATTATAAATTCGCTCTCATTGCCGCTCAAAGCGTGGATGCGATCAGGATTAACCCCGGAAACATCGGATCTAAAGACAAAATCAAAGCGGTGGTTGATGCTTGCAAAGAAAAAAACATCCCTATAAGAATTGGCGTGAATGCCGGGAGTTTAGAAAAGCAGTTTGATCAAAAATACGGACCCACCCCAAAAGGCATGGTAGAAAGCGCTTTGTATAACGCCAAACTTTTAGAAGATTTGGATTTTACTGATTTTAAGATTTCTTTAAAAGCGAGCGATGTGATGCGCACCATAGAAGCTTATAGGATGCTACGCCCTCTTGTGATCTATCCTTTCCATCTGGGGGTTACTGAAGCGGGTAATCTTTTTAGCTCCAGTATCAAATCCGCCATGGCTTTAGGGGGGCTTTTAATGGAGGGCATTGGGGATACGATGCGCGTATCCATCACAGGGGAATTAGAAAATGAAATCAAAGTGGCTCGAGCGATTTTACGCCATAGCGGGCGTTTGAAAGAAGGGATTAATTTGATTTCTTGCCCCACTTGCGGGCGCATTGAAGCCAATTTAGTGGATATGGCGAGCAAGGTAGAAAAACGCCTAAGCCACATTAAAACCCCTTTAGATATTAGCGTGATGGGTTGCGTGGTGAACGCTTTAGGTGAAGCCAAGCATGCAGACATGGCGATCGCTTTTGGGAATCGCAGCGGTTTGATCATTAAAGAGGGTAAAGTCATTCACAAACTGGCTGAAAAGGATTTGTTTGAAACTTTTGTCATAGAAGTGGAAAATTTAGCTAAAGAAAGAGAAAAGAGTTTAAAGGATTAGGCATGATGAATAAGTTTAAAAATTTTGTGAGCAACTACCAGCAATCTAACCACTATAAAGAGCCTTTAGGTTTTGGCATTGCCAGAGTGGATATTGCCCCTATTTCCAAAAAGATTTTATGCGCCACTTACCCCGTTTTGAACTGGAAAGAGGAAAATCTAGGCTCTTATGCGGTGTTTTGCAACTCGCTTTCTAAAGAAAAAATCCTAAAAGAAAGCGCGAGCGAGCGCGTCATTGAGATTGATGAAAGTTTTGTGTTAAAAGCATTAGAGTTTTATACGCCCTTTTTGAATGAAGCCTATTCTAATAAAATGGCTCATAAAAACATTCAAGTGGTTTTAGAGCTTTTAAAGGCTTTAGAAGAAAATCGTTTGAAGAATAGCGATGGGGAGTCTCTTTATCGCTTGGTGATCTTGTATGAAGACAAGCCTTGCGAGAGCGTGGAGAGTGCGTATATGAAACTTTTAGCGCTCTCTTTAGGTAAAGCCCCTTTGAGGAGTTTGAATTTAGAAGGCATTTTTAACCAGCTTTCTAATACGGCTTGGAGCGGTAACAAGCCCTATGAATTAGAATGGCTCAGAATAAACGAAGTGGCTTTAAAAATGCGAGGCCATTTCCCTAGCATTGATTTTATAGATAAATTCCCGCGCTATTTGATGCAATTAATCCCTGAATTTGACAATATCCGCTTATTGGATAGCTCAAAAACGCGCTTTGGGGCGTATTTAGGGACCGGAGGTTATACCCAAATGCCCGGGGCTAGTTATGTGAATTTTAACGCAGGGGCTATGGGAGTGTGCATGAATGAGGGGCGCATTTCTTCATCGGTGGTGGTTGGAGCAGGCACTGATATTGGTGGAGGCGCGAGCGTGTTAGGCGTTTTAAGCGGAGGGAATAACAACCCTATTAGCATTGGGAAAAATTGTTTGCTAGGGGCTAATAGCGTTACCGGCATTAGTTTAGGCGATGGCTGTATTGTGGATGCAGGCGTTGCGATTTTAGCTGGGAGCGTGGTAGAAATTGAAGAAAATGAGTTTAAAAAACTTTTAGAAGTGAATAACGCTTTAGAAAAACACGCCAATAATCTTTACAAAGGCAAAGAGCTTTCCGGAAAAAATGGCGTGCATTTTCGTTCCAATAGCCAAAATGGCAAGCTGATTGCTTTTAGGAGCGTGAAAAAAATTGAGTTGAATCAAAACCTGCATTAAGGATTAAAAGAATGCTCAAAAGAAGTTTGTTATTGCTTGTTTTTTTAATCTTACAGCTTAGTGGCGCTGAAGAAAACAATCAAGCCCCAAAAAACACGCCCCCTGAATTAAACCCCGCTAACGCTAAGGGTGCGCCAAACCCTAACACCCAGATCACCCCTAAAAACGATAACTCCAATCTATTAGACAAATTAGGTTCGCCTGAAAACGCTCAAACCGAGCTTTCTGCCGGTATTGATTTGGCTAAAAAGGGCGATTATCAAGGGGCTTTTAAGCTTTTTTCCCAATCGTGCGATAACGGCAATGCGGCCGGGTGTTTTGCGGTAGGGGCGATGTATGCTAATGGGGTAGGGATCCAAACCAACAGACTAAAGGCCGCTCGCTATTATGAAATGGGTTGCAGTGGGGGCGATGCGACCGCTTGCGCGAATTTAGCGCAGATGTATGAAAACAAGAAGAATGCGGATACGAACGATAAAGAAAACGCTTTGCAATTGTATGCGGTGGCTTGTCAAGGGGGGGATATGCTCGCATGCAATAATTTGGGGTGGATGTTTGCTAACGGGAGTGGGGTCCCAAAAGATTATTACAAAGCGATAAGTTATTATAAATTTTCATGCGAGAATGGGAATGATATGGGGTGTTATAATCTGGGCTTGATGTCTAACGTGAATAATATTTATGGCATTGATAAGGCCAAGCTCAGTCAAGTGGATTTGAATTATTTGGCTTGTAACGCTGGGGACATGATGGGGTGCGCGAATTTAGGCTGGATTTATGCGAATGGGGATTTAGGGGCTCCTTTGAATAACCACTATGCAGCGAAGTATTTTCAAATGGCATGCGATGGGGGGATTTTGGGGAGCTGTAACAATTTAGGCGTGTTGTATCAAAAGGGCTTAGGCGTGCCTCAAGACGATCAAAGGGCTTTGGATTTATTCTCGTATGCGTGCGATAATGGTTTTGAGTCAAGCTGCCGTAATTACGGGAATTTCAAAGAGCATTTATTGCGCGTGAACCCTAATTACGGGCGCTTGTTCATGCCATACAATTCTTATGAGATACCCTAGTAATAGCAATTTTTTAAGAGAATAGGGGGTATTTTGAAACCATTCTCGCTCCATAACTAAACCCTCCTAAAGACTGCATTTTTAAGAGATTACTACTTGCTTTGCGCAAAGCTCTTTTATTTTTTTGGATAAATTCAGCCACAAATTGCGGTTTTTTCAAAAATTTAAGCTCTTTTTTTTTTTTTGATTTAATATACTCGGTGCAATGATAATTTGACTCAAAAAGGAAAAGCGATGAAAGCGACACAAAGCACCATTAACGACTTTTTTGCCTTAACAGGCACGATATTTTCTATCCCTGTATACCAAAGGAACTACACTTGGGAAGAAGAAAATTGCGAAAAATTACTGCAAGATATTGTCAGTATTTCTCAAAATAAGAAAACGCATTTCATGGGTTCTATCACTTATATTTTGCATCATATTGATGATGAAAAGAGCTTGAGACAACTCCAAGAATTTGTCATCATTGACGGGCAGCAAAGGGTTACTACCATCATGCTTTTGCTTAAAGCCATAGAGACCAAGATACCAAATGAAGAGATAAAAAAAGAGATTGACAATCTGCTCAATCTTACAGGACAAAGGCTGCGCTTAAAACCCATTAAAAGCGACAAAGAAGCCTTTGATCTGGTCATGCAAAATCGATCGCATGAAATACAAGGCGTATCACACATCAGGAATAATTATAAATTTTTCACCAAAGAGCTTGACAATTATATCAGCAAAGGGTATCGCATTGAAGAGATTTATGGCGCGTTTTTGCGGCTCAAAATCGTAGCCATAGGCTTAGAGCTAGGCGAAGACGATCCGCAAGTGGTGTTTGAGAGCATTAACGCCACCGGCGTGCAATTAAAAGGGCTGGATCTCATCCGCAACTACCTGATGATGGGGGAAAATTCTGACAGACAGAAACATCTTTATGACACTTATTGGGTTCCTTTAGAAAATTGGCTTGGCGAAAAGGATTTGAATGATTTTATTCTAACCTATTTGAGAATCTATTTTGAAGATAAATTAAAAAAAGAAGAGCGTGAAGTGTATTACGCGCTAAAAGCCCACCACAGAGACAATTTCCCTAACGATATACAAGGTCTTATGAGCGATATGCGTGAATATGGCAGAATCTATCAAATCTTTTTAGACAGAGATCATTATTTTTTACATCGTGGAGACCCGCAACAGTTAGCGAATTTACGCTTGCGTATTAAAGATCTTGTGAAAATCAAGTTTGGCGTGGCAAAGCCCTTTATTTTGCGTTGTGCCAGAGATTTTGAAGAAGGCAAATTGGATTATGAAAATTTCTGCGAAATTTTGCAAATCCTTATCAGCTACTTCGTGCGCCGAAGCGTGTGCGGGGATCCTGCCCCTGCACTTGCTGAACTTCTTTATTCTTTATACAGACAGCTAGGGGAAGATGTTTCAGCCGATGCATTGAAGCGGTATTTGGGCAAGAGCGTTGGACGAACGGCGTTCCCTAATGACGATAAAATTAAAGCGGCGTTTCTTGTGCGTAACGCTTATGCAGCGAATCAAGTGTGCAAATTCATCCTGCTTGAGATTGAAAAATTAAGTAACGCCGAACCGCCAAAAGAAGAGAATTTAGAAGTGGAGCATTTCTATCCCAAAACCCCCACCCAAGAATGGCGTGATAGGGTGGGGGATTATTTCACTTTTGAGCAAGACTACCTCAATAATTTTGGGAATCTGACCTTATCAGGGCAAAATCAAAGGCTTGGCAACAAATCTTACGAGGCAAAAATTGCGCTTATGGAAGAATACAGCTCCTTGCATTTAAACGACTATTTCATCAATAACACCCATTCTTGGGGGATAGAGGAAGTGAGGGCCAGGAGCGAATATTTAGCGGATCAATTTTGTCAAGTGGGATTGTTTAAAGATTTGCCTAAAGAATACCGCACAAGAGAGATTAACAAAACCCTTGATGATGACTTAACTTCCCATAATCTTCAAAGTGTTAAGCTCCCCAATCAGCGAAGGCAAATAGTAAGAAACGCTAAGGAATTGGCTAGTGCTGTCATAGACTACTTATTAGAAAACGCCAGAGAGGCCTTTGAAAGCTACACGGATGAAGCTCAAAGATACATTTATTGGGATAAAGCAAAAGCGCAATTAAGGGATAGAGATGGCACTCTTGTTGTGTCTTTTGAAAAATACGGATTCTACTTTGTCAGCAATGCGAGTTATCAAACGGTGGGCAATAACCTTAGGGATCTTATCTTAGGCTGTGATCTCAATCCTAGAGATTTTATTGTGGAATAAACAAGCCCCCCCCAAAGAAATGAAAGAAATGGGGGGGTTAAAAAACCCTTATTATCACTTGCCAAAAGCTTGGTGCAAATGCGTGGTGAGAGAGTTAAGATACTGCTCTACTTGGGGGTTTTTCATTACATCGTTGCAAATAAAAGTGGGCAGTGCTGAAAGCCCTAAAAATTGGAACGCTTTATGCAAATGCAAATACACAACATCCACGCCCACCCCTTCAAAAAATTCATTAGGATCACTAAAGGCTTCAATGGGAGCGTTCCAGGTCAAGCTCAACATGTATTTTTTACCATGCATCAAGCCCCCTTTCCCGTAGTTTTTAGTGGGGTTTTTCGAGCTTCTGCCATCGCTAGCATAAAGCTTCCCATGCCCTGCGCTAAAGACTTCATCAATGTATTTTTTCACAATCCAAGGCTCTCCCATCCACCAGCCAGGCATTTGCCAAATCGTCGCATCAGCGCTAAAGATTTTTTCCACTTCTTGACTATGATTATAGCCCTTATCCACGATTGTAGTATCCACTTCTAGCCCCAAAGATTCTAGAGTCTTTTTTGCATGATCGCTCAAGGTTTCATTGAGTTTCCCCCCAGAGTGCAAAAACGCTTTAGCCCCATTAATGATGAGTACTTTTTTCATTTTGTTCCTTTTTTTGATAATTATGAATGCGGTTGCGATTATATCTCAAAATTTTTAAAAAGCGATCAAATTGCGATTGTATTATTTTTATTATGTTAAGATAATGAAAATTTCTATTAAGGAATGGCGATGTTCTACGATGAAAAAAAGACTTATCAAAAGATTGAAGAACGCCTTGATACAATTCGTTCGTTTAACGCTCATAACGAGCATAAAAACTTGCAAGACGAGTTTAAGGGGGCGGGCATTTCTAGGCGTGATTTATTGAAGTGGGCGGGCATGATGAGCACAGCGTTAGCTTTGCCGGCTAGTTTTACTCCCTTGACTTTAAAAGCGGTAGAAGTGGCTAACAGGTTGCCCGTAATTTGGTTGCACATGGCAGAATGCACCGGTTGCAGCGAAAGCTTGTTAAGAAGTGCCGACCCCACCATTGATAGCATTATCTTTGATTACATCAACCTAGAATACCATGAGACCATCATGGTAGCGAGCGGTTTTCAAGCTGAAAAAAGCTTGCATGACGCCATAGAAAAGCACAAAAACAATTACATTTTAATGGTAGAGGGCGGTATCCCCCAAGGCACCGAATACTTCCTCACTCAAGGTCCAAACGCTGAAACGGGGGCTGAAGAGTGTAGGAAGGCCGCTCAATACGCAGCCGCTATTTTTGCCATAGGTACATGCTCAAGTTTTGGGGGCGTGCAAGCGGCTTACCCTAACCCCTCTAACGCGCAACCCTTGCATAAAATCATTGATAAACCCGTGATCAATGTTCCCGGTTGCCCGCCCAGTGAAAAAAATATCGTGGGTAATGTGCTTTATTACTTGATGTTTGGGACTCTCCCTAAATTGGATGCGTATAACCGCCCCTCTTGGGCTTATGGGAACAGGATCCATGATTTGTGTGAAAGGAGAGGGCATTTTGATGCGGGCGAGTTTGTGGAGCATTTTGGCGATGAAAACGCTAAAAAGGGCTTTTGTTTGTATAAAATGGGCTGTAAAGGGCCTTACACTTTCAACAATTGCTCCAAACTCCGCTTCAATTCACACACCTCTTGGCCCATAGGTGCAGGGCATGGGTGCATAGGGTGTTCTGAGCCTAATTTTTGGGATACGATGAGTCCTTTTGAAGAGCCTTTGGCGAATCGCTCCATTAAAACCGCTTTTGACGGATTAGGGGCTGATAAAGTGGCCGATAAAGTCGGCACAACTTTACTCAGCGCAACCGCTATTGGCATTGTTGCGCATGCGCTCCTTTCTAAAGCGATCAAAAACAAAGAGTAAGGGATTAACATGTCAAAAAAAATCGTAGTCGATCCTATCACCAGGATTGAGGGGCATTTAAGGATTGAAGTGATCGTAGATGATGATAATGTGATCACCGATGCGTTTTCTTCTTCTACGCTTTTTAGGGGGCTAGAGACCATTATTAAGGGCAGAGACCCACGAGATGCAGGCTTTATCGCTCAAAGGATTTGCGGGGTATGCACTTATTCGCATTATAAGGCCGGTATCACGGCAGTAGAAAACGCTCTAGGCATCACCCCTCCATTGAACGCGCAATTGGTGCGATCTTTGATGAACATGGCGTTGCTTTTTCATGATCATGTGGTGCATTTCTATACTTTGCATGGGCTTGATTGGTGCGATATTTTGAGCGCTTTAAAAGCTGATCCCATTCAAGCGGCAAAACTTTCTTTCAAATACAGCCCTTATCCCATCAATACCGGTGCGGGCGAATTAAAAGCGGTTCAAAAACGCTTGAATGATTTCGCTAAAAGCGGATCTTTAGGGCCTTTTAGTAACGGCTATTACGGGCATAAAACCTATCGTTTGAGTCCGGAGCAAAATTTAATCGTCTTAAGCCACTACCTCAAGCTTTTAGAAATCCAAAGGGAAGCGGCGAAAATGACCGCTATTTTTGGGGCCAAACAGCCTCACCCACAAAGCCTAACGGTGGGGGGTGTTACGAGTGTTATGGATATATTGGATCCGACGAGATTGGCTGAATGGAAGAGCAAGTTTGAAGTGGTGGCCAATTTCATCAACCATGCTTACTACCCTGATTTGGTGATGGCAGGCGAAATGTTCGCTAACGAACAATCCGTTATTAAAGGTTGCGGCTTAAGGAATTTTATCGCTTATGAAGAAGTGTTGCTCGGGAAAGATAAATACCTTTTGAGTAGTGGGGTGGTGCTTGATGGGGATATTTCTAAATTACACCCCATTGATGAGAGTTTGATTAAAGAAGAAGTTACGCATTCTTGGTATCAATACGAAGACACTAAAGAAGTGCAACTCCACCCTTATGACGGGCAAACGAACCCGCATTATACCGGTTTAAAAGACGGCGAGAGCGTGGGGATTGAAAATAAAATCATCCCTACTAAAGTGCTTGACACTAAAAATAAATATTCTTGGATAAAATCGCCCAGATACGATAGTAAGCCCATGGAAGTAGGGCCTTTAAGTTCCGTAGTGGTAGGTTTAGCGGCGAAAAACCCTTATGTTACTGAAGTGGCTACTAAGTTTTTAAAAGACACTAAACTGCCTTTAGAGGCGTTGTTTTCAACGCTTGGGCGAACGGCTGCAAGGTGTATTGAAGCTAAGACAATCGCTGATAATGGTCTTTTGGCGTTTGATGCGTTAGTGGAAAATCTAAAAAGCGATCAGAGCACTTGCACTCCTTATCACATTGATAAAAATCAAGAATATAAAGGGCGCTACATTGGTCAAGTGCCAAGGGGCATGCTAAGCCATTGGGTGCGTATTAAAAACGGCGTGGTGGAGAATTATCAAGCGGTGGTGCCTTCCACTTGGAATGCGGGGCCTAGAGATTCCAAAAATCAAAGGGGGGCTTATGAAATGAGTTTGATTGGCACTAAAATCGCTGATTTAACCCAGCCTTTAGAAATCATTAGGACTATCCATTCTTTTGACCCATGCATCGCATGCTCAGTGCATGTGATGGATTTTAAAGGGCAGTCTTTAAACGAGTTTAAAGTAGAGCCTAATTTCGCTAAATTCTAAAAAGGGTTACGCATGGATAAAATGAATAAGGTCGTTTTACACAAAGAGTATTCAGGTTTTGTGCGCTTTTTCCATTGGGTTAGGGCTTTGAGTATTTTTTCTTTAATCGCTACAGGTTTTTACATCGCTTACCCTTTTTTGCAGCCTAATTCCAGCTTTTATAAAGGGGTGTATCTTTTACAAGCTTATGTGCGCTCTTTTCATGTCATGTTTGGGTTTTTACTCATTAGCGCGTTAATCTTTAGAACCTATCTTTTTTTCACTAAAGAAAGCTTAATGGAACGCAGGAGTTTTGGCCAACTTTTAAGCCCAAAAGCTTGGATCGATCAGATGAAAGCGTATTTTCTTATCAGCGGAAAACCCCACACTAAAGGAGCGTATAACCCTATCCAACTCGTGGCTTATTTCACTTTGGTTGTTTTGATCGTGTTGATGAGTTTGAGTGGGATAGTGCTGTATTATAATGTCTATCATGAGGGGCTTGGGGCGTTTTTAGGGAGCGCTTTTAAGTGGTTTGAAGCGCTTTGTGGAGGGTTAGCGAACATTCGTTTTATCCACCACTTAGCGACTTGGGGGTTTATTTTGTTTGTCCCTGTGCATGTTTATATGGTGTTTTTCCATTCTATCAGGTATGAAAGTTCGGGGGCGGATTCTATGATTAATGGCTATGGTTATACCAAAGAATGAGTCAAAAAATCCTAATTTTAGGCATTGGCAATATCCTTTTTGGCGATGAAGGGATTGGGGTGCATCTAGCCCACTACCTTAAAAAGAATTTTTCTTTTTTCCCTAGCGTGGATATTGTGGATGGGGGGACTATGGCGCAACAACTCATTCCTTTAATCACTTCGTATGAAAAGGTTTTGATTTTGGATTGCGTGAGCGCTAAAGGCGTTGAGATAGGATCAGTCTATGCCTTTGATTTTAAGGACGCTCCTAAAGAAATCACATGGGCTGGGAGTGCGCATGAAGTGGAAATGCTACACACTTTAAGGCTCACGGAGTTTTTAGGGGATTTGCCTAAAACTTTTATCGTGGGGCTTGTGCCTTTTGTGATAGGGAGCGAGACCACTTTCAAACTTTCAAGCGAAATGTTAAACGCTTTAGAAACAGCCTTAAAAGCCATAGAAACCCGACTCAACGCATGGGGAGTTAAAATGCAACGCACCGATCATATCGCCCTAGATTGTATCGCTGAACTCTCTTATAAGGGTTTTTGAATTGGCGTTTGTTTTTCTTTTTAAATGCGTTAATGAAAAAACAAGCCTGAATTTTACGCCCCTTTTAGAGCAAATGGCGCTCCATTTGCAAGCGCGTTTTTATAGTGTTTATAAGGATAATACGACTTCTTTCTACCTCCAAGCGAGCGCTGAGATCACTTTAGAGTTCGCGCAAAAACTCAGCGAGATCTTGCCCTTTTCTTTAGATTTTAGCTTTTTGTCTTTAAAGGAAATCACAGAGCCTTTAGATGAAAATCTTTTCCAAACAACAAGCCTTTCAAAGCCCTTTTTTATGAACGCTAAAGAGCATCAAGATTTTTTAGACAAAAACGCATCTTTGTATGCCGATACTCTGGGCTTGATTAAAAACACCGCTTTTAAGGGGGATACAATCCATAGCCCTAAAGAGCTTATAGATTGCTTAACCCAATTAAAAGAGATGCTCAAAACACAGGATTTTATCCCTATTTTCACTTCTAGGGGGGCGTTATCCCTTTCTTTAAAAAATCCCTCTCCAAGCGTTATTTTTAGCGATCTTTCTAGCGTTTTGAGCTGCACTAAATTGCCTTTAGAAGACGCTAAATATTTAGCCAGTTTGGAAAAACCCTCCATCAAAGCCCCATTAAAAAGCGTGTTTAAAGACACTTTTAAAAACGATGAAATCATAGCCCAACTACCCTTTGACCCCATATTGAATTTATTGTGTCATATTTTACAAGATGAGGGCATAGAATTTGTTTTTATCCATGCAAATAATCCACAAGAAGCACTTTTGCATTATGAAGCGCTTTTTAAAACCCCTAAACGCTTGATCACGCCCACTAAAAAATTCGTGCTAGAAAACCATCTTTCAACCCTTCCCTTTAAAGATGAATTAGAATTTTTAAGCGCAACCCCCAATTCTATCGTTTTGTATTTTAGTTTCAAGCGCCCTACAAGGTTGTTATTGCATGCTAATGGTTCTTTAAAAACGCTTTTAAGCGTTAGTTTTGATTTCAATCAAATATTTAACCTTCTCAAACAAGATGAAAAAGCCTCTAGAATGCTACAAAACTACGCTACTAAATTCCCTGATTTTTACGCGCGCATTGTAGAGCTTTCTCAATACAATCTAGGGGGTGCGAATTTATTGGATTTTTTCCAAATTTTAGGGTTTGTTTTGGGTTATAGCGAGAATTTTTGCACGCAGAGCGTTATTTCTTTGGCTAAAGAATGCTTACGCCCTAAAGGCCCTAGGATTGATTATAAAATCCTTAAAGACGATTCTTTGAAAATGGCTTTAAACTTTTCAAAGATCATGCACAGCGCGATGAGTTTCAGGCTCGCAGGCGTGGAAAATGAAATCTTGAGTTTGGGGATTTTGGATTCTTTAGCGGAGTTTTTAGGGAATTTCATTTGGGATAACGCGCAGAATTTTAGCGTCCAAGAAGTAACGATCGCTGGGGATTTCTTTGGCGAAAAAGTGTTTTTGGATTTGTTTGTGCGGTATTTCCCTAAAACCCTTGCTCTTAAAACGCATGCGTTTTTGGATTATGAATAAGGGCTTAAAAGCGGATGTGCATCATCAACCCGCCGTCCATGTATTGGGTTTTTTTGCTTTTAGTCCTTTCAAAATAAGGCCCAAAAGACAGAGCTTTATTGAAATTAACAATCGGCACGCTCACCCCTTCGGCGATATTGTTTTTAGCGAGTTGTTTGTAAAACTTTTTGTCGCTTTTTTTATGGCTTTTAAGGTTAGGGCTTTTTTCTAAATCTATGCCTTCTAAAGCGCTATTTTTAGTGAAATCATAAAGCTTTTTGTCGTTTTTAGCCTCGGTTTTTAATCCATGGTTTTTATGGAGTTTGTAAAACTTTTTACTGCTTTTTTTTTCGCTTTTAGTCTCGGTTTCTAAATCTGTTGCAAACGCGCTACTATAAGCCATAAGCGATACAAAAAATAAATTTCTAACTATACGCATAAGAATATCTCCTCTTAATATAGTCTTTTTCTATCACACCACCCTAGCATGTTAGAAATAACCATTAGAAAACACAAGCGTGTCTGAGTAAAAACGCCAACACCACCACGCTTTCTAAAGCCACTCAATCAATAAAAAGCGTAGGGGAAGTATCCAGGCGCTCCATACCCATAAGGCCCATAAGGCATAAGACCTGACCCATAAGGCATGAAACCATAGGGCATGTAATAATAAGGCATGTAATAGCCTCCATACATCCCGTTTTGCATGGGCGAATTGAGATTATCCACTGAATTGTAAAAGCCGTTTAAAGAGCCATAAGCGTTATAATTAGTGAAACGATTGATTAAAGGTGTGGTGCGCGCATTAATAGTGGCGTTTTCTTGCTGGATGGCTTTTTCTTCTCTGGCGACTTCTTGGGCTTTGGTCTCTTTGGGATCTTTAACTGTCACTTCTTCTATAGGCACATTCGCCCCGCAAGCGCTTAACAGATAGGCTAAAAAGCCGGTGTTTAAAAAAAGAACGATTTTAGAATGAGCGGACTGGTTGGGTAAAAAAGTTTTATTGTTTTGATGCATGGGTTTTCCTAAATTTTAAAATAACTAAAGATTAACATGTTTTTAATTTAATGTTGGTTAAGCGGTGGTTTTTAGGGTTATTTCATTTTAACTTTGTTTTTCATTAAAACCCCATACTAGAATCTTATTTTATGATAAAATACCTAGCAATAATATCAAATCTTAAACCAAAGAAAAACCATGAAAAAAGCCCTCTTACTAACTCTCTCTCTCTCGTTTTGGCTCCACGCTGAAAGGAACGGATTTTATTTAGGTTTAAATTTTGCAGAAGGAAGCTATATTCAAGGACAAGGTAGCATCGGCAAAAAAGCTTCAGCAGAAAACGCCTTAAATCAAGCGATCAATAACGCAAAAAATTCATTATTCCCTAACACAAAAGCCATAAGAGATGCGCAAAACGCCTTAAATGCAGTGAAAGATTCAAACAAAATCGCTAACCGATTCGCAGGAAATGGCGGGTCTGGCGGTATTTTCAATGAACTCAGCTTGGGGTATAAATATTTTTTGGGCAAAAAAAGGATTATAGGGTTTAGGCACTCTCTTTTTTTCGGTTACCAACTTGGTGGCGTTGGTTCTGTTCCTGGCAGCGGTTTAATAGCTTTTTTACCCTATGGTTTCAATACGGATTTGCTCATTAATTGGACTAACGATAAGCGAGCGTCCCAAGAATACGTTGAACGAAGGGTAAAAGGGCTCTCTATATTTTACAAAGATATGACCGGCAGAACGCTAGACGCTAACACATTAAAAAGAGCATCAAGGCATGTATTTAGAAAATCTTCAGGGCTTGTGATTGGCATGGATATAGGGGCTAGCACTTGGTTTGCAAGCAACAATCTCACCCCTTTCAATCAAGTCAAGAGTCGCACGATTTTTCAGTTACAAGGAAAATTTGGCGTTCGTTTTAGTAGTGATGAATACGATATTGATCGCTATGGTGATGAAATCTATCTTGGGGGTTCTAGTGTTGAATTAGGGGTTAAAGTGCCAGCGTTTAAAGTCAATTACTATAGCGATGATTACGGGGATAAATTGGATTATAAAAGAGTGGTGAGCGTTTATCTTAACTATACATATAACTTTAAAAACAAACATTAAAAATGCGCTTTTTACCGCTCTTTGATTGTTTTGTAAAAACGCTCAAAGGCATTTTTTAAACAAAAATATAAAACAGCTTGATCTTAATCAAGCGACAATCTCTTAAAAAAACGCTCTTTTTGGGTTAGGGGTTTTAGTTGGGGGTTGTAGGGGGAATTATTTCAAAACCCCCTGTTCCCTTAAGAAATTTATTATAAAAACAAAGTTTTAAAAACCCCATTCTTCAAAAAATTATTTTTTATAGCTTAGCTTGAAACTCTTCAAAGCCTTTTTTCCTCAATTGGCATGCCGGGCATTTATCGCAGCCATAACCATAAGCATGCAAAATCTTTCGCTCTCCTTGATAGCAGGTGTGCGTTTCTTTGATGATCAAATCTAAAGCCCCTAAATCTTTAGCCATTTGAAATTCTTGCGCTTTACTTAAAAACATTAGAGGCGTTACAATTTTAATCGCTGTGTTTGAGCCTAAATTTAGGGCATGCTCGATGCTTTTAATAAAATCTTCTTTACAATCCGGATAGCCGCTAAAATCCGCTTGCGAAACCCCTAAAGCGATATTGCTAGCCCCTATTTTTTGCGCGTAAGAATGCAAAAGGGTGATAAAAATGGCGTTACGATTAGGCACAAAAGAGTTGGGTAAATCTTTATTTTGCGCATGCGAATGCCCCATTAAATCGTTAGAGTTTTTAAAAAGCGCGGAGTGGGTGATATTCTCTAAAAAATCTAACGAGATGATTTCATAAGGGAGTTGCAAAAGAGAAGCGATTTTTTGAGCGCATTCTAATTCCACAGAGTGTTTTTGCGCGTAATCAAACCCCACTAAACAGACTTTTTTAAAACGCTTTTTCGCCCATACGGCTAAAGTGGTGCTATCTTGCCCGCCGCTAAAACTGATCACGCAAATTTCTTGTTCCATCAACATTCCTTAAAAATTCTAAAAAGATATAATAACACAAAGAAATTTTAAGAGTAAAAAGCGTGTTTGAGCTAGAAAAAGAATTAAAAGAATTGTTTGACATTTATGAAAAATCCCCTTATGAGCTTTACTTGGTAGGGGGGTGCGTGCGCGATTGTTTGATGGGCATTACCCCAAAAGATTACGATTTAACCTCAAACGCTTTAGTCAATGAAAGCAAGGAGCTTCTTTTAAAGCACGATTTTAGGGTTCTAGAAACCGGTATCAAACATGGCACGATCACGGCTCTTAAAAACCATCAAAGCTATGAAATCACAACCTTTAGAATGGAAAAGGGGCATATCAAGCACCGAAAGCCTAAAGAATTGGTTTTTAGCGCTCATTTAACAGACGATTTAAAGCGGCGCGATTTTAGCATGAACGCAATCGCTTATAGCCCTACAAAAGGGCTGATTGATCCTTTTAAAGGGCAGAATGCGATTGAAAATCAAATAATTGGATGCGTGGGGGGAGCGCGATTAAGGTTTTTTGAAGACGCTTTAAGGATTTTAAGAGCGTTGCGATTTAGCGCAACTTTAGGCTTTAAGATAGCGCCAAGCACTAAAGAAGCGGTTTTTGCGTGTAAGGATTTGTTAAAACACCTCTCCAAAGAACGCTTACAAAGCGAGTTGAATAAGCTTCTTATGGGGAAAAACGCCTATGAAGTGGCTAAAGAATATCAAGAAATTTTGGAGTTGGTTATTCAAGAAAAAATAGAAAATTTAGGGTTTTTGAAAACCGCGCCCTTGAATTTGGAATTAAGATTGTTAGGGTTTTTTAAACATCAAAAAAGTTTGGAAAATCTACGATACCCTAAAAAAACTTGTGTTTTATTTTCAAAAGCTAAAGAATGCCACAAAGCTTTTTTAAATATTCATAACAAAACAGAGTTAAAATTTTTATTGAAAAACTACGATTTAGAGCCTTTTAATTTGGCTTTAGATTTTTATGCGCTCAAAAACCTAAAACACGCTTTAAAAATTAAAAGCTTGTTAAAAGAAATCTTTGATTCTAACGAGCCTTTTAAGAAAGAGCACCTAGCCCTTAAGGGCGGCGCGCTTCAAAGCTTGGGCTATCAGCACCAAAAAATCGGCGAAATTTTAAACGCATGCCTAAATTTAGTCATCGCTCACCCTAAAAACAACGCTTTAGAGTGGCTGATAAAATGGGTTAAGGATCATTATTTACCTAATGATGCTATAAATCTTTCGCCAATAGGCAGAAAAAATTAAAAACAGAGAAAACATGATGACGATGAATGCGATTCAATGGCCTAAGAAATGGATACCAGGAGAGACCGATAATTTCGTGTCCAATGAAGTCATTGTCAAAGGTTTGGATTTTAATAAAGTGGTGCAGCATTTAAGAGACGCTTCTCATTGGGAAAAGTATTACAAAAACTCAGGGAATATCCACATGCACAATCAAGACAATGCCATTCTTAAAGATAAGACTCGTTTCCGCTTTGAAACTTTTGGCTTTTTAGTGGAAGCAGAAGTGGAAGAGTTTGAATTGAAAGACACCATACTGCGTTTGGCTTGGAGAGGTTGGAATGAAGCTAAAGGCGATGAGTATCTTGAAGCCTATCACGCATGGATTGTTGAAAAATTAGATAATGATCGTGTGCGTATTTTAACCCAAGAAAGCCAATCGGGAGTCCCTGCTAAAGCTTTAGCGAAATCTGTGCCTAATGCGATGCTAAATGGCCATCAAGCTTGGTTAGATGGTTTAGTGGCGTATTCACGCTAATAAGTGAGAATTGAATGAAAATCGGGTGGATTGGACTTGGGGCTATGGGGACTCCTATGGCGGCTCGTTTGTGCGATGCAAATTTAGAAGTATCGGTTTATAACCGAACAGAGAGCAAAGCAGCCCCCTTAAAAGAAAAGGGCGTAGCGGTTTATACTAACCCTATAGATTTGGCCGCTAAAGTTGATCTGGTTTTTACCATGCTTTCGGATAAAACGGCGATTGATGCTGTTTTAGTGCCAGAATTTTGGGAACAGATGTCTAAAAAAATCGTGGTGAATATGAGCACTATCGCCCCTTTGGAAAGCTTGGCTTTAGAAAAAATCGCTCAAAAGCATCAAGTAACTTACCTTGAAGCGCCCGTTTCAGGATCGGTTGGCGCGGCCAAAGCCGGGGCTTTATTGATTTTAGCAGCCGGTGAAGAAGAGATGGTTACTCAACTCAAACCTGTTTTGGCGCATTTAGGGAGTCAAACCTTTTATTTAGGAAAAGTTGGTCAAGGGATGAGAGCCAAATTATCCATCAATAGCCTTTTGGCTCAAATGGGGGTTGCTTATTCAGAAGCTTTGCTATTAGCCAAACATTTAGGGGTTGATGCAGAGTCATTTTTGCAAATTATTGGCCAATCTGGCATGAATTCGCCTCTCTTTCAAGCTAAAAAAGGCATGTGGCTACAAGATAGCTATCCGGCCGCTTTCAGTTTGAAGCTCATGCTCAAGGATATTCGTTTAGCCAAAAATGAAGCAGGAGAGACGATTGAATTGCCATTCTTATCTAAAGCAGAAGAGCTTTATTCTCAAGCAGAAAAATCCGGTTTAGGCGCATTGGATATGGCAGCCGTTTATCATTATTTAGAAAAAGGAGATCATTAAAATGGACAGAGAACAAGTGGTTGCTTTACAGCACCAACGATTTGCTGCAAAAAAATACGATCCTAATCGTCGTATTTCCCAAAAGGATTGGGAAGCTTTGGTTGAAGTGGGGAGATTAGCCCCTTCTTCAATCGGGCTTGAACCATGGAAAATGCTTTTATTAAAAAATGAACGCATGAAAGAAGATTTAAAACCGATGGCCTGGGGGGTGCTTTTTGGTTTGGAGGGAGCGAGCCATTTTGTCATTTATCTTGCGCGAAAAGGCGTTACTTATGACAGCGATTATGTTAAGAAAGTGATGCATGAGGTTAAAAAAAGGGATTATGACACCAATTCCAGGTTCGCTCAAATCATCAAAAATTTCCAAGAGAACGATATGAAACTCAATAGCGAACGATCTTTGTTTGATTGGGCCAGCAAGCAGACTTATATCCAAATGGCGAACATGATGATGGCAGCGGCCATGTTAGGGATTGATTGCCCGATTGAAGGGTATGATCAAGAAAAAGTGGAGGCTTATTTAGAGGAAAAAGGCTATCTGAACACGGCGGAATTTGGCGTGTCGGTAATGGCTTGTTTTGGTTATCGCAACCAAGAAATCACCCCTAAAACCCGCTGGAAAACAGAAGTTATTTATGAAGTGATTGAATAAAAACGCTTTTAGCTTTTTGATAACCAACCATAAAGAGCTTGGCGTTAGCCAAGCACTAATCTCTTGAATGATGCCTATTCACATTTGATAAAAACAGAACTACCACAACACAATTAAGTATTCTTTGGGTATAATCAAAAACTATTTTTAAATAAAGGGTTTTTATGCTTCGTTTTGCGCCTTCGCCTACAGGGGATATGCACATAGGGAATTTAAGGGCAGCCATTTTCAACTACATTGTGGCTAAACAGCAACACAAACCCTTTCTCATCCGCATTGAAGACACAGACAAAGAGCGCAACATTGAAGGCAAAGACCAGGAAATTTTAGAGATTTTAAAGCTTATGGGGATAAGCTGGGACAAGCTCGTGTATCAAAGCCATAACATAGATTATCACAGAGAAATGGCAGAAAAATTACTGAAAGAAAATAAAGCGTTTTATTGTTATGCGAGCGCGGAGTTTTTAGAAAGAGAAAAAGAAAAAGCCAAGAATGAAAAACGCCCTTTCAGGTATTTAGACGAGTGGGCCACTTTAGAAAAAGACAAGCACCATGCCCCTGTGGTGCGTTTAAAAACCCCAAATCATGCGGTGTCTTTCAATGATACGATTAAAAAAGAAGTGAAATTTGAGCCTGATGAATTGGATTCTTTTGTGCTTTTGAGACAGGATAAAAGCCCTACTTATAATTTCGCTTGTGCATGCGATGATTTGCTTTATGAAATCAGTTTGATCATTAGAGGTGAAGATCATGTGAGTAACACCCCCAAACAAATCTTAATCCAAGAAGCTTTAGGCTTAAACGATCCGATTGTTTATGCGCATTTGCCCATTATTTTAGATGAAGTAAGCGGTAAAAAGATGAGCAAAAGGGACGAAGCGTCTAGCGTGAAATGGCTTTTGAATCAAGGGTTTTTGCCGGTTGCGATCGTGAATTACCTCATCACTATCGGTAATAAAGTGCCTAAGGAAGTTTTTAGCCTTGATGAAGCGATAGAATGGTTTAGTTTAGAAAACCTTTCCAATTCCCCAGCTCATTTTAATTTGAAGTATTTAAAACACTTAAACCACGAGCATTTAAAGCTTTTAGACGATGAAACACTATTAGAGCTCACTCACATAAAAGATAAAAACCTCTTAGGGCTTTTAAGATTGTTTGTAGAAGAATGCGGCACGCTTTTAGAATTGAGAGAAAAAATTTCGTTGTTTTTAGAGCCAAAAGATATTGTTAAAACTTACGAAAATGAAGATTTTAAAGAGCGTTGTTTAGCGCTTTTTAACGCCCTAAAAGGCATGGATTTTCAAGCGTATAAGGATTTTGAAAGTTTTAAAAAAGAAGCCATGCGATTGAGTCAGCTTAAGGGTAAGGATTTTTTCAAACCTTTGCGCATTCTTTTAACTGGGAACTCGCATGGCGTTGAATTGCCTTTGATTTTCCCTTATATCCAAAGCCATTCTCAAGAAGTTTTAAGGCTGAAAGCATGATCTTTTCCACTCTCCTTAACGCAGTAGCGGTGATTTTAAGCTCGCTCATTACGATTTACATGTGGGTAGTGATCATTTATTCGCTTATCGGCTTCGTGCAGCCTAACCCTAATAACCCCATCGTGCAAATCCTCGCTCGTTTGTGTGAGCCGGTGTTTTATTTTTTACGCTCTAGATTCAAGTTGGTGTTTAACGGGTTGGATTTTTCTCCTTTAGTGGTGGTCATTGTGTTGAAATTTTTAGATTTAACCCTCATCCAGTGGCTTTTTGCGCTCGCCAAAAGCCTCTAAAGAAAATCATGCGTTTTTTTATGTTATTTTTTATCGGTGCACTTGGCGTTGGTTTTTCTCAAACCGAGTTGGATTTAAAGGATTTAGAAAAAAAGCCCGCCGGGATTGTTAGGGATTATTATTTATGGCGTTATATTAGCGATAAAAAAACCACTTTAGAAAACGCTAAAAAAGCCTATGAATTGACCCAAAATAAAAACAGCGCCCTACAAAAAGCCATGCAAGAAAAAGGCGTAGAAAATTCAGATAAAACCCCTGATGTTAAATTGCCTGAAGATATTTATTGCAAGCAAATTACCCTAGAAAGCATGTTAGAAACAACAGACGCTTTCCAAGCGAGTTGTATCGCTATCGCTTTAAAATCAAAAATCAGAGATTTTGATAAAATCCCCCTTCAAACCATCAAGCCCTTACAAGAAAAAATCAAAGAGACTTACCCCGTTCTTTATGAAGAATTAGAAATTTTGCAAAGTAAGCATGTGAGCGCTTCTTTGTTTAAGGCTAACGCGCAAGTGTTTAGCGCGCTTTTCAATCATTTGAGTTATGAAAAAAAGCTCCAAATTTTTGAAAAGCATATCCCTATTAAAGAGTTAAACCGCCTTTTAGATGAAGATTACCCGGCGTTTAACCGCTTGATCTATCAGGTTATCTTAGATCCTAAATTGGATCATTTTAAAGACGCTCTGGCTAAAAGTAACGCCACCCACAGCAACGCGCAAACCTTTTTTATTCTAGGGATTAACGAAATCTTGCGCAAAAAACCCTCTAAAGCGCTCAAGTATTTTGAACGCTCAGAAGCGGTGGTTAAAGACGATGATTTTTCAAAAGACAGAGCGATTTTTTGGCAGTATCTAGTCTCTAAAAAGAAAAAAACTTTGGAACGCCTTTCACAAAGCCCTGCCTTAAACCTCTATAGTCTTTATGCGAGCCGCAAGCTCCAAACCACGCCTGGTTACCGCATCATTTCTCACATCCAAAATTTAAGTCAAGAAGATCCTCCTTTTAACACGCATGACCCTTTTTTATGGCAAATTTTTAAGGAAAAAACCTTGAGTTTGAAAGATGAGGGCGCGTTTAATGCGATGCTAAAAAGCTTGTATTATGAAAAAAGCGCCCCTGAATTGACTTACCTTTTAAGCCAACGCAATAAAGACAAGATTTATTATTATTTATCCCCTTATGAGGGCATTATTGAGTGGCAAAATGTTGATGAAAAGGCTATGGCGTATGCGATCGCTAGGCAAGAAAGCTTTTTGCTCCCGGCTTTAATCTCTCGCTCCTTCGCTCTAGGGCTTATGCAAATCATGCCCTTTAATGTAGGGCCTTTCGCTAAAAGCCTTGGCATGGATAACATTGATCTAAACGACATGTTTAACCCCAATATCGCCCTCAAATTTGGCAATTATTACTTGAACCATTTGAAAAAAGAATTCAACCACCCCCTTTTTGTCGCCTACGCCTATAACGCTGGGCCTGGGTTTTTAAGGAGGTGGTTGGAAAGCTCCAAACGATTTAAAGAAAAAAATCATTTTGAGCCATGGCTTAGCATGGAGCTTATGCCTTATAGCGAGACTCGCATGTATGGCTTTAGGGTCATGCTCAATTACTTGATTTATCAAGAAATTTTTGGGAATTTCATCCCTATTGATACGTTTTTAGAACAAACTCTTAACTCAAAGGACAAACCATGATTAAAAAATGCCTTTTTCCTGCCGCTGGCTATGGCACGCGCTTTTTGCCGATCACTAAAACCATTCCTAAAGAAATGCTGCCCATTGTGGATAAGCCTTTAATCCAATACGCTGTAGAAGAAGCGATGGAAGCGGGCTGTGAAGTGATGGCGATCGTTACAGGAAGGAATAAACGAAGCTTGGAAGATTATTTTGACACGAGCTATGAAATAGAGCATCAAATCCAAGGCACTAACAAAGAAAACGCCCTAAAAAGCATTCGTAACATTATAGAGAAATGCTGTTTTTCCTATGTGCGCCAAAAGCAAATGAAAGGCTTAGGGCATGCGATTTTAACCGGGGAAGCCCTCATAGGCAATGAGCCTTTTGCGGTGATTTTAGCCGATGACTTGTGCATAAGCCATGATCACCCAAGCGTGTTAAAGCAAATGACTTCATTGTATCAAAAATACCAATGCTCCATTGTAGCCATTGAAGAAGTGGCGTTAGAAGAAGTTTCAAAATACGGCGTGATCAGGGGCGAATGGTTAGAAGAGGGGGTGTATGAGATTAAAGACATGGTGGAAAAACCAAGCCAAGAAGACGCCCCAAGCAACCTAGCCGTGATAGGGCGCTACATTCTAACCCCAGATATTTTTGAAATTTTAAGCGAGACGAAACCGGGTAAAAACAATGAGATTCAAATCACAGACGCCTTACTCACTCAAGCCAAAAGAAAGCGCATCATCGCTTACCAGTTCAAAGGCAAACGATACGATTGCGGGAGCGTGGAAGGCTATATTGAAGCGAGCAACGCTTATTATAAAAAACGCTTATAAATCTTATCAACATGGGCAATTTGACTTATTACGCTTACATGTATTTGATCCTCTTTGTATGCTTGTTGCCTGTGTTATTAATGGGGCTTGTTTGGAGGCTTTCTCGCCCCCCCTTAAAGCAAAATATTCCTAATAAAAGTCTCTCTTTAGAAAATTTAAACGAACAAATCAAAAACCTTAAAAGCGCACCAGCTTTAGAAAAACTGAAAAGCAACTTCAATGAGCGTTTTAAAATTTGCCCCAAAGACAAAGAAACTCTGTGGTTAGAAACGATCCAAAAATTAGTCGCTTCAGAATTTTTTGAATTAGAAGACGCTATTAATTTTGGGCAAGAATTAGAAAACACTAACCCTAATTACCAACAAAAAATCGCTAACGCTACCGGCTTAGCCCTTAAGAATAAAAAAGAAAAAGGATAGAATTGGATTTTTTAGAGATTGTAGGACAAGTCCCTTTAAAAGGGGGGGTAGAAATTTCAGGGGCGAAAAATTCCGCGCTCCCCATTTTAGCCGCCACGCTTTTAAGCCGCCAAGAAGTCAAAATCAAATCCTTGCCCCAAGTGGTGGACATAAAAGCGATGGCGTTATTGTTGCAAAATTTAGGTGCAAGCTTAGAATGGCTTGATCCTAACACGCTTCAAATCAGCGCTAAATCCCTGAGCCACACCGAAGCCACTTACGATTTGGTGCGTAAAATGCGCGCTTCTATTTTGGTTTTAGGCCCTTTATTAGCGCGTTTTAAAGAATGCTTAGTGAGTTTGCCCGGTGGGTGCGCTATAGGAGCAAGGCCTGTGGATTTGCACCTAAAAGCGATGCAACAATTAGGGGCTGAAATCAAAATTGAGCAAGGCTATATCCATGCAAAAGCCCCTAAAGGCTTGAAAGGGAATGATATTTTATTTGATAAAATCAGCGTGACAGGCACAGAAAACGCCCTCATGGCAGCAAGTCTTGCCAAAGGGATCACGCGCATCATTAACGCCGCTAAAGAGCCAGAAATCGCTCAATTGTGCGCGTTTTTACAGAGTGGGGGGGTAGAAATTGAGGGTGTTGGCAGCAGCGAGTTAAAGATTAGGGGGGTAGAAAATGACGCTTTAAATTTAAAAGACATTCAAATCATACCCGATAGGATTGAAGCAGGCACTTATTTGTGCGTGGGGGCTATCACTAACAGCCAGCTTAAAATCAATCATATCATCCCTAACCATCTTCAAGCGATCACGGACAAGCTCATAGAAATTGGTTTTTCGCTAAACATTCAAGAAAATTCTATAGAAATTCATCCGGCCAAAAAACGCCAAGCCTTTGAAATCACCACGAAAGAATACCCAGGCTTTCCCACAGACATGCAGGCGCAATTCATGGCGTTAGCCACGCAGTGTTTGGGGACGAGCGTGATTGAAGAAACGCTTTTTGAAAACCGCTTCATGCATGCAAGCGAATTGCAACGCTTGGGGGCTAATATCAGCCTAAAAACGAATGTGGCTACCATTAGCGGATCCACAGAGCTTACCGGAAGCGATGTGATGGCGACCGATTTAAGGGCTTCTTCGGCTCTCATTTTAGCCGCTTTAGTGGCTAAGGGCGTGAGTAGGGTGCATAGGATTTACCACTTGGATAGGGGTTATGAGAGATTAGAGGATAAAATCAACGCTTTAGGGGCAAAAGTGTTGCGTTTAAAAGAAAAATAATCCAAGATTTGGTTACAATAGCTAGAATATTTTTCAATTATTACATAAGGAGCTTTTATGCGTATTGAGCATGATTTCATTGGGCAAATGGAAATTAGCGATGAAGTTTATTACGGGATTCAAACTTTAAGAGCGAGTGAAAATTTTTTCATTACCAACGACAAGCTTTGCAGTTATCCTGTTTTTATCAAATCTTTCGCTCAAGTCAAAAAAGCGGCTGCTCTAGCGAACGCGCAATTAGGTTTGATTGATGAAAAGCTTAAAATTGCGATTTGCCATGCGTGCGATTTGCTCATTGATGGCAAATACCATGATCAATTCATTGTGGATATGATTCAAGGGGGGGCTGGCACAAGCACGAACATGAACATGAACGAAGTGATTGCTAATTTGGCTTTAGAATACATGGGGCATCAAAAGGGCGAGTATCAATTTTGCCACCCAAACGACCATGTCAACCGCTCTCAATCCACCAATGACGCCTATCCTAGTGCGTTAAAAATTGCGATTTATGAGCGCTTGAGCAATTTAGTCGCTCCCATGAAGGCTTTAAGGGACGCTTTCGCTCAAAAGGCTAAGGAATTTTCCCATGTGATTAAAATGGGGCGCACCCAGCTTCAAGACGCTGTGCCTATGACTTTAGGGCAAGAGTTTGAAACTTATGCGTTGATGGTTGATAGGGATATTGAGCAGGTTTTAGACGCTAGGAATTGGGTAAGAGAGCTTAATTTAGGCGGCACGGCTATTGGTACAGGGATCAATTCGCACCCAGATTATCGCAGTTTGATTGAAAAGAAAATCCAAGAAGTAACGGGCCGCCCCTTTGTCATGGCTAATAACTTGATAGAAGCCACTCAAAGCACGGGAGCGTATGTGCAAGTGAGTGGGGTGTTAAAGCGTATTGCGGTCAAACTTTCTAAGGTTTGTAACGATCTAAGGCTACTCAGCTCAGGCCCTAGAGCCGGGTTGAATGAAATCAATTTGCCTAAAATGCAGCCGGGCAGCTCTATCATGCCCGGTAAAGTCAATCCGGTGATCCCTGAAGTGGTCAATCAAGTGTGCTTTGCGGTAATTGGGAACGATTTGAGCGTGGCGTTAGCCGCAGAAGGAGGGCAATTGCAACTCAATGTGTTTGAGCCGGTTATCGCTTACAAGCTTTTCCATTCCTTTGTGATTTTAGGGCGTGCGATTGAAACCTTAACGACTAAATGCGTGGAAGGCATCACGGCTAATGAAAAGATTTGCCACGATTATGTCTTTAACAGCATTGGTATCGTTACCGCGCTAAACCCTCATATCGGCTATGAAAAATCCGCTATGATCGCTAAAGAAGCTTTAAAAAGCGATCGCTCTATCTATGACATCGCTTTAGAAAAGAAAATCTTAACTAAAGAGCAACTGGACGATATTTTCAAGCCAGAAAACATGCTAAGCCCTCACGCTTTCAAAAAACATAAAGACTGAACGCTTTGCAACACTCACGCCTTCAAACTTTACGCTCCCTTTATATGGAGCGTCTTTTGGGCGAAACTTACACCAATATCAGCCTTACCAAACCCCAAAATAAGCCCCTTAACAAACAAGTTCATGAGGGTATAGAAAATTGCAATCTGTGCAAACGCCACCAACATTCAAAACCGGTGATCGGGCTTTTTAACCCCACTTCCAAGCTCGCTTTCATCACGCTCACCCCCATGCTGGATAGCCAATTACATTTCTTAAACAATTTAAAAGCGGTCATGTTGCAAAGCATTATCCAAAAGGTTTTTAACTACCCCTTAAAAGATTGCAGTATTTTATCGCTCCTTAAATGCGACTCTAACAGCCTTAATTTAGAAGAAGAAATCAACGCATGCCTGCCCCATTTAATCTGGCAATTAGACAACAGCGTTTCAAAAGTCATTGTGGTATTTGGCGAGATTTTGCCCAGACGCCTTTTAAACCTTTCTAAAGAAGAATCCTTTGGGCGCATCGTGTCTTTAAAAACCAAACATTTTTTAAGCACCCATGCTTTAGAGGACATGCTCAAAAACCCCACGCTCAAAAAAGAAGCGTTAGTGCATTTTAAAATAGCGCTCCAATTTCTTAATCAGTCTTAAAAGACGCCTTATTTTTTTATCCATCTCCTTATTGCACGCAACAAAGGCAAGGATTTTTGATAAGCTTTGCGATAGATTTTAAAAGTGGTGTTTTGAGAGAGTTCCAATAAAGGCGAAGCGTTTTGTAAAAGGCGATCGTAATCGGCTCTCAAATTATTATAATCAGCTCTCAAATCATCATAATTAACTCTCAAATCATCATAATCGGCTCTCAAATCATCATAATCGGCTCTCAAATCATCATAATCGGCTCTCAAATCATCATAATCGGCTCTCAAATCATCATAATCGGCTCTCAAATCATCATAATCGGCTCTCAAATCATCATAATCGGCTCTCAAATCATCAATAGTCGCTAAAGGCTCATTC
>NZ_JAALNT010000029.1:0-7613 GCF_017594925.1 Helicobacter pylori | reverse complement strand
AGAGCAGTATTATCAGCGATGAAGAGCTTGACTTCCAGGTTCGGAATGGTTAACTGGGTAGTTCCTCTTCTCTAAAGGCACAAGGAAAAGGGAGCTAAAGATAAACGCATTTACCCTTAACTCCCCTTTCTCTTTATAGGGAGCTGTTTTTTAACAAAGAAGATCGTTAATAGCCTTTAACTTTAAACCATTGAGATAGTCTCTCATTCCTCATTAAAGTTTAACCCTATAAAAGTCTTCATAAAACTCCAACCCTCTTACACTCAGTAAGGCAGTGGTAACTTATCCATGCTTATTGCCGTTATCTTATCAAAAAGCAAAAAACAAGCCAAACGCTCTATTAGTAGTAGTCAGCTAAACGCATTACTGCACTTACACATCTACCCTATCAAGCACATAGTCTTTGTGCGAGCTTCAGGGAAAGTTTATCTTGGAGTTGGCTTCCTGCTTAGATGCTTTCAGCAGTTATCACATCCGTGTGTAGCTACCCAGCGATGCTCTTGGCAGAACAACTGGTGCACCAGTGACACGTCCATCCCGGTCCTCTCGTACTAGGGACAGCTCTCCTCAACTTTCCTACGCCCACGGCAGATAGGGACCGAACTGTCTCACGACGTTCTGAACCCAGCTCGCGTACCGCTTTAAATGGCGAACAGCCATACCCTTGGGACCTGCTCCAGCCCCAGGATGCGATGAGCCGACATCGAGGTGCCAAACCTCCCCGTCGATGTGAGCTCTTGGGGGAGATCAGCCTGTTATCCCCGGGGTACCTTTTATCCTTTGAGCGATGGCCCTTCCACACAGAACCACCGGATCACTATGACCGACTTTCGTCTCTGCTTGACTTGTATGTCTTACAGTCAGGCTGGCTTGTGCCATTACACTCAACTTGCGATTTCCAACCGCAATGAGCCAACCTTTGCAAGCCTCCGTTACTTTTTAGGAGGCGACCGCCCCAGTCAAACTACCCACCAAGCATTGTCCTGCCTGTGGATAACACAGGCCAGTTAGCTAACAGAAACATCAAGGGTGGTATCTCAAGGATGGCTCCATAAGAGCCAAAGCCCTTACTTCAAAGCCTCCCACCTATCCTGCGCATGATATTCCCGTTAGCAGTGCTAAGTTGTAGTAAAGGTCCACGGGGTCTTTCCGTCTTGCCGCGGGTAGGAGGAATTTTCACCTCCACTACAATTTCACTGAATCTCTGGTTGAGACAGCTCCCATCTCGTTACGCCATTCATGCAGGTCGGTATTTAACCGACAAGGAATTTCGCTACCTTAGGACCGTTATAGTTACGGCCGCCGTTTACTCGGGCTTCAATTCAACGCTTCATCTTGCGACTGACGCATCCTCTTAACCTTCGAGCACCGGGCAGGCGTCACACCTTATACTTCCTCTTACGAGTTGGCAAAGTGCTGTGTTTTTGGTAAACAGTCGGGAGGGACTCTTTGCTGAGACCACATCGCTGTGGCACACCTTATCGCGAACTTACGGTGCTAGTTTGCAGAGTTCCTTAACCAGAGTTCTTTCACGCGCCTTAGAATACTCATCTCATCTACCTGTGTCGGTTTGCGGTACGGACGACTATGGATATGCTTAGAGGCTTTTCTTGGCACGACGGTATCAGCGATTCTCCCTTTGTCCTAAAAGGACTCAAAGAGCCTGTTTGGGTTTCAAATACAGAGGTGGATTTGCCTTCCCTCCAATCTACGCCCTTAGACTAGCGCTTCCATCAGCTAGCTCGCTTAACCCTATGCGTCCCCCCATCACGCTCCATAGTCGGTATTGGAATATTAACCAATTTGCCATCACCTACCCCTTTCGGACTCGGCTTAGGACCCGACTAACCCTACGATGACGACCATCGCGTAGGAAACCTTAGATTTACGGCGGATACAATTCTCATATATCTTATCGTTACTCATTCCTGCATGCTCACTTCATACCGCTCCAGCACTCCTTACCGGTATACCTTCAACGCTGGTATGAACGCTCTTCTACCACTGTGTCAAACACAATCTACAAATTCGGTGTCTATCTTAGCCCCGTTATATTTTCAGCGCATGACCACTAGACCAGTGAGCTGTTACGCTTTCTTTAAAGGATGGCTGCTTCTAAGCCAACCTCCTGGTTGTTTGAGTAGCCACACATCTTTTTCCACTCAGAATAGAACTTAGGGACCTTATTTGGTAGTCTGGGTTGTTCCCCTTTTGACGATTGATTTTATCACCCACCGCCTGACTCCCAAGATACGATAAAAGGTATTCGAAGTTTGATAGGGTTTGGTACCGCGGCGAGCAGCCCTAGCCCAATCAGAGCTCTACCCCCTTTTATTATCACTTGAGGCTATACCTAAATATATTTCGAAGAGAACCAGCTATCACTAAGTTTGTTTGGCCTTTCACCCCTATCCACAGCTCATCCCAACCCGTTTCAATGGGTACGAGTTCAGTCCTCCACGCGCTATTACACGCGTTTCAACTTGGCCATGGATAGATCACTTAGCTTCGGGTCTGCAGCATCTGACTTAATCGCCCTATTAAGACTCGCTTTCGCTACGGCTTCGCATTCGCTTAACCTTGCCAGATACCACAACTCGCAGGATCATTATGCAAAAGGCAGTCCATCACCCTGATAAATCATAGGGCTCTGAATGATTGTAAGCAGATGGTTTCAGGTTCTATTTCACTCCGCTCACTGCGGTTCTTTTCACCTTTCCCTCACGGTACTTGTTCGCTATCGCTCAAAGAGTAGTATTTAGGGTTGGAGAGTGGTCTCCCCAGCTTCAACCTGGATTTCTCGTGTCCTGGCCTACTCTGGATACTGCTACCTAAGAACGCCTTGTCGCATACAAGGCTATCACTTTCTATGGCTTACCTTTCCAGGTAACTCTGCTAAAGCGTTCTCTTGGATGTTGCAGTCCTCAACCCCGAATGCAAGCACTCGGTTTGCCCTTTTCCCCGTTCGCTCGCCACTACTTAGGGAATCTCGTTGATTTCTTTTCCTCTAGTTACTGAGATGTTTCACTTCACTAGGTTCGCTCTCTATATTAGAGTAACTAATATCTCTATTAGTTGGGTTGCCCCATTCGGACATCTACGCATCAAAGCTCCTTGACAGCTCCGCATAGCTTATCGCAGTCTAGTACGTCCTTCATCGCCTCTCTTTGGCAAGGCATCCGCCATCTGCTCTTAAAAGCTTGTTTTAAATTTTAAAATATCCTTTAAAACCCGCCCTTTTTATAATGAATAACGACAATTGCACGAATATTCTTCAGCGCTACCACTGCCTTAATGAATATAAGACAGAGTTATTGTAGTTTTACTTTACTTTTACATAGGCTATTAACAATATTAAATCAAATAACTTCGTTTTTCTTTAAAAACCCGCTATAATCACTCTTAATGTTAAACCCTTAAAGAAGACTTAAAAATGCTTGATCCCTAAATCTTTTTTAACGCTCAAGTTTTATAGCTGGTGGGCTTTTATATTATAAAGCTTTTAGCTTTTACAACTTGCTTGAGTTTGAGTTAAAGAACTTTTTAAAGCTTGTCTTTAAAAACGAAATGTAATTATAGACATCCAATGCTTAAAGTTTGCTTAAAGTTTTGAGAGTTTGAAAGAAAATTTAGAGTTTGAAAGGAATGGATGAAAGTTATTTGGAAATGATTGGGGAACTAATTGGAATGGGGGGCTAAAAAATAAAGCTTTAAGATTAAACGCATCATTAAATCAAACGCATCATTAAATCAAACGCATCATTAAATCAATTAAATACCACTAGATACAATACCCTAAGTCATCTTTTTTTCAAAAAAGGGGTAGGAATGGCATTCAATCATTCTATCATTCAATCATTCTATCATTCTATCATTCTATCATTCTATCATTCTATCATTCTATCATTCTATCATTCAATCATTCAATCATTCAATCATTCTATCATTCTATCATTCAATCATTCTATCATTCAAGCAACCAAGCAACGCTACCATACTTTTATCGCTTTTACCAAAACCGATTTAAAAATCCCCTATTTTTTATTATTCCCCCTTTCATTAACCCGCACCACCTTTTCAAACCATTTGATTCCATAAGCCCCATTTTTAAATCAGTGGGGCTTACAGAGTTAAATTCAATACAAGGAGAAGACGATGGCTCAGTTAGAAGATTTAAAAGCGCATGAAAAATACAATTTGTTGTTGTGCTTATTCAAAAGCGATTATTACAACGATCCAAAAAATACGGATTTAGAGGGCAAGCCTTTCAAACAAGCTTGTGAGGAATGCACTTTGACTTTTTTTCGCCCAAGAATGGATAAAGTAGCTGAATATAAAGATTTTGAAAAAGTGCGTAAAGCGGATTACATCATTGGTATTGTGAATGAGGATTCAACGACTAGAGGGGCTGAAGTCCAACGGAGCGTTTTTGCCCCAAAGATTGACCATGATCGCATTGAAGTTGATGATGGGGGATCGTTAGGGATTTATGGCGTTTGCGCTCAAAAAGGGAGCCAGGAATACGAAGAATTGGTCAATAAAAACGCATATTGTTTGACAAATTACCTACAACTTCAAAATTCAATGAAATTGATTGAGCGAAAAAATGAAGGTTTATGGGTTTTTACCCATAAACCTATGAAAGGATTTTAATGGAATTGTTAACTTTAGACGGAGTGATTGAAAAAGGCGTGTTTGAAATCCCTAGCTATCAAAGGGGGTATGCATGGCAGATGAGGCAATTGAAGGATTTTTGGAACGATTTAGAGCATGTCTCTAAGCTGGGAGATAAATTCCATTACATGCACAGCCTAACCTTAAGAGAGTCTGAAAATGAGTTTGAAAGCAGTGCTTTTGAAATCATAGACGGCCAGCAACGATTGGCTACAAGTTTGATTTTACTGGGCCTTTTAGCAAAAACCACCCAAAACAAAGACCCAAAGTATTCTTTAATCAACCTTGAACCCATTCTATCCTATAAGTATTATGGTTTGAGTGAAGCTTTTAGGGCGATCATGGGAGAAGAAAAAGATTTAGAAAAGTTCAAAACTTCTTTTTACGCTAAAAATCTTATTGAGGCTTACGAATTTTTTCAAGAAAAGATCCGCAATCTCCCCAACACAACGCTTAACAAGTTGCTTGACGCCCTCACCAAGAAAATGCTTTTTAGTGTGGTGGAATTGAACGATAACCGAATCGATCCGTTCAGCTCTTTTGAAACGATTAACAATCGTGGTAAGGATCTATCCACTCTGGAATTGTTAAAAAACCGCTTGCATTTTGTGGTGCACAAGATTTGCGATGAAGAAGATTTAGAAAATCTTCAAAACGAAATCAATGATACCTACACTAGGATTTATCACGATTTGAGATCCTTTGAAGATGATCATTTAGATAGTTTTTTAAAGCATTTTATAGCGTATTATTATGGCGAGAAAGGGGATTTTAAAAAGAGGTTATTGGAGATGGAGTTTAACGCTCATAAAAGATATACCGACAACACCAACTTTGATGATGAATATGAAAGAATAGATGATTTGTTATTTTATCTTTCTTATTCTTCTAAAGTTTGGCATTTCTTGCACACGCTTGATGAAAAATCTATCGCCCTTATTTTTGATGACAATAGAAAGCTTGAGATGGAAATCACGCCTAAAATGCGCGGCTTGCTAGACAAGATGCGGCGTTTAAACGCTTTGAGCTATAACGCTTTTCTGCCCTTATTGCTCTCTCTTTTAACCATACAGCTTGTTGGAAGAAGCGCTAATGAACAACCTTATACCACCAAAGAATTGGAGAGCTTATTAGAGTATTTGGAGCGTTTCGGGTTTTTAGTCTATGGGGTTGCTGGCAAGAATACGGCTAAAAATGAATGGATTGAATTGGCTTTTGAAGCGTTCAGAGCGTATAGATATGGGGAAGAAAATATCGTCATTGAAAAACTTCCAACGCTAGAAAAGAGTTTTTTCAACAGACAAGGAAATAGTGCTTTAGAATTGCTTGAAGAGGGCATCCATTCCAAAAAGAATACTGAAAAATGGTATCAGTGGGGCAAGGCGCTGAATTACTTGCTGTATGAATACGAGCTATACCATAACCCTGAAACGACTCTGAATTTTGATAGCAGTATAGAAAGCATTGAGCATATCTTGCCCCAAAAACCCGATCAAGGCTATAGCGCTAAAGAAAAAAGTTGGGCTAAAAACCCCCATATCGTGCATGCTTTAGGGAACTTGCTCTTAATTCCTAAAAACGCTAACAGCTCTTTAAGCAACAAGCCTTTTGATGAAAAAAGAAAGGCATACCTGAAAGGCTCTTATAGTGAAAAAGAAGTGGCTAAAAACGCTTCTTTTGGAGTCGCACAAATCAAAGAAAGGAGCGAAAAGTTATTAGACTTTTTAATCGCACGTTACCGCATCGCTGAATTGGTGGGTGAAAGCGAAATTAAAGCTTTTAAAAACGCTCTTTTAAAAGAGATCAAATGATGCGACACTTAAAAATAAGGGGGCGTTTGAAAAGCGCCCACCCCACAACAAGGAGGAACAAGCCATGCCAAAAAGATAAAAACATTAAAAAACATTGAACGACCGATTATAGCGGATTTTTAAAATTTAAAATTGCGAGGAGCAAAAAATGGGATTTCAAAACGAAAATGAGTTAGAGTTAGGGGCGTTAGTCAAAGCCACGATCAATAACAAAGTGGTGGAAGCTAAAGTCATTAATATTGGGTTTAATCGTGTAACCTTAAGGAGCGAAAAAGGCAATGAAGCCACTTATGTTTTCAATAGCGATAAGTTCTTAAAGTGGTTTAATAAAGTTCCATTGACCGAGCATATGAAACTTCACGCTAAAAACGATAAAGCGGACATTTTAGATGGTATCAAAGTGGTAACTAGCGGACCGAGTGTGAAAGAAAGGACTTCAACTCCTAAAGAGCCTAAAGAGAAAGAAAGCAAATATAAGTTGGACTTTGATTTCGCTGACAAATCAGAGACTTATTTTCTTTTAATGGCTGATTTGTATGCTAACGAGGAGCGTAAGAAAAGATTGAGCGGTTTGTTTTCTCCTATGTTGTATGAGACTAGAGGTTTTCAATTTAGTATGATTGTTATTCACGCTCTCTCTTATATGGCGGAGTTAAAGCACCATAGCGACCACGAGTGGAATGCTATGATTGAAAATCGTAATGTTGATGACGCTTTCTTTGAAAGCTTTGATGATATGGATATTACTGATTTGACTTTGTTTATTCGTGTGATTGAGGCTTATGCTAAAAAATTAAAACGAGAAGAGGGAAAAGAGGACAATGGCTATGGCGTTACTTTGGAAGAGTGGGCGAGATTTTTACCTAAAAATCAAAAAGAGGCGAAATTTGTAGCACAACTCTTATGCGATGGTGGTATCAATAGGTATGATTTAACTTGTGCGGGCTTAACCCCTAACTTATTAGCCGATAATCTTTGGTCTTATGGACTACGAGATGAGGACTATGATGATGAGGGTAATGTGATTAAGGAGAGGGATATTCACAGCGGGGAGATGTTAAATAAGGGCGAGGCTGAAAATTTAGAAAACTAAACCCCCCATGTGGGGTGGCTCTCTTTTTTTAATCT
>NZ_JAALNT010000028.1:0-10479 GCF_017594925.1 Helicobacter pylori | reverse complement strand
TAATAAAATGATTTCCATTTTTTTCCTTTATGAGTATTTTTTCATTTGTTCTTTAAGGTCTTGTTTTTGCCTGCTCTCTCGCTCTTTTTTGGCTTGATAAAGACGCATTTGTTCTTCTTTTTGCTTGTCTTGTAAGATCATTTTCCTCTCATGGTTTTTTTTAAGCCGTTCTATGTATTCTTCTCGTTTTTCTGGGTCTTGGAAACTCACAGGGCGGATGAAAAAAACAAACAAAATCAACACAAAAATCCCTATAGCGACAATTTCAGAGCCTTCGCCATTGAAAGCATACCAAAGCCCTCCCATCAAAGAAGCGAGAGCGAGTTTTAAAAAAGCGTTCATCTTAAATGAAAGTAACCTTATGATAATGCGCATCAAGCCCTAGAGCTTGCGTGTTTTTTTCCCCCATAGCCATTAGCGCGATTTGAGGTAAAAATAAAGTGGGGGTGTTGTCATTATCTCTTTTATAAATTTTTGAAGCCTTTAAGCTTAAATTTTCAAAAGCGTGAAAAAGCCCTAAAGAATGCACGATTAAAAAATCCGCCCCCAAATCAATCCCTAAATAGCGTAAATGCGCGCACTGGAGTAAGCCGCTTGCTTCATTGACTTCTAAAAGGGGGGCGTAATTTTGAAAAGACTCTAAAAAATTAGGGCTTTTTAAGTGGATTTTATGGAAAAAATGATCGCTTCGTTTAACGCGAGAAAATTCAGCCCCTAAAAACGCATCAAAAGGGCTTTTCAATTCCCATGCCAAAAATTCATTAACCCATTCATTAAGATAGACAACTTCAACGCCTTTTTCATAAACAAGCTGGTATTTTTTCAATTTTTCATTGACGGAGTTGATGATTTCAGGGTTGTTGTCTAAAACTTCTTTAGCATGCAAGATATTCAAATACGCGTCTTCTTCGCAAAAAATGAGCGAAACGCCATTGGCTTTAGCTAGAGCCAGATTATACGCAGAGGCCGTGAGAAAATCATGCGTGCTTATAATCTTCCCATAATAGCCCCCATCATAACAAAAAGGCAGATCAATGATTTTTTGCCCCATTTTTTCTAAATAGAGCTTAGCGCTTTTTAGGAGCGATTGTGCGTCTAAATGTTTCGCATAAGCGTTAAAGAGAGCGCAAGTTTTAGGGGGGTTAGGCGTTTTAGGGGGGTTAGAATTGTATTGAAAAAGGCTTAAAAGGTTTTTAGAAAAATCCTTCCATGGCTTGATTTTGGAATTGGTTAGGATTTCTTGCAATTCATAGATTTCATGGTCAATGTTGTCATCGTTTTTATAGAGATAATGCACTACGCTTAAAAAATTCATCACGCCGCTTTCAGGCTGAGAGATCATCTCTAATAACCGGTTGCGCTCTGTGGGGTAGCGTTTCATCAGCCATTTAACATACAAGAAAAAGCCATCGCCCAAATATTTAGGGTTGGTTTGGGGGTTGATGAAATTGATTTGGATAAACTTTTCTAATTCTTCTTTTTCGCCTTTAGTGATGTAGGGGACTTGTTTGAAAAAATCTTCATAGTTTTTTAAAACCGCCTTTTCATCAATCATTAAATCTTTTAAAGCGTATCGTTTGGATAGGGGATCTAGCACCCATTCTTTAGAAAAAAACGCCACCAAATCGCTCACTTTAGCGTCTTCAAACACCGCAATTTGGTTGATTTTAAGCGCGATATTTTCACTATAGCTCACGCCTTTGAGTTGTTTTAAAAGATCCAAAAGGTATTGATCTTCTTGGTATTCTAAAAAATAAGACTCATAAGCAGGGTTATAGTCCTTGTTGGTTTCAAAACGAAAGACTTTTACATGCAATTTCAAAACGCTCATCAATGATTCCTTTAGCTTTTGTGCAGATTTTCTAAAATCGCACGGTTTTTGGAATTGGAAAAAAGGGCCTCTTTAGAATCCAGCCATTCTTTAGACTCTCGCTCGTCTTTTTTTGGCTCTTGTGTGATTGGCTCTTCTTTTTGAAACAATTCAAGCGAATCGCAACGATTGAATAAAACGGCATTTTCATTTTTTTCTTTGATAAGGATTTGAATGATGCCAGGAAGTTTTACTTGAACCACGCTGCCAATATTGTTAGGGCCAAACCCGGCTTCAAACTGCACGCTTTGCGCGTCAATCATCAAGCTTTCTAAGGTGTATCCGGCTAAAACAAACAGCACTAACGCGCCGAATTTTTCATGGATTTCTTTAGGGAGCTTGGGGGAAAAATCAATCGCATCTCTTTCGCACAAAAGGTTAAAACTCAAATGGTTTTTGGACAGAAATTGCAAGTATTCAATACAATGCTTGTTGTTTAAAAGCCTTAATTCTCTTTGCATGCGAGCAACCTTTCAAATTCTTCTAACAAATGACGCACCTCTTGCATGCCAATTTCCCAGAATTCTTTGTTATCAATGTCAAAGCCAAACATGGACACTAATTCTTTAGGGCTTTTTGACCCTCCTAAGCTCAAAAATTCCGTGTAAGTTTTAACAAATTCTTTAGCGTCGCTTTTTTTATAAAGCCCATAAAGCGCTAAAGTCAAAAGCTGCCCGTAACTATAAGCGTAGCAATAAAAAGGCGAATGGATAAAATGGGGGATATAGCTCCACCACAAATGGTAGTTTTTAGTGAGTTTCACGCTCTTGTCAAACATTCTTTGGTTTTCTTCAAACCAGATTCGATCAAAATCTTTGGTGTCTAATTCTTCATCCATTTCGTGGATTCTTCTTTCAAAATTCGTCATCACCACTTGCCTAAAAAGGGTAGAAAAAATATCCTCTAGTTTGCCTGCTAGCATGAAAAGGAGTTCATCAGATTTTAAACCTTTTTTTAAATGCTCAAAAAACAGCATTTCAGAAAAGACAGAAGCGGTTTCTGCGGTGGTTAAGGGCGTATCCATGTTCAATACGCCTTGTTTTTTGGACAATTCTTGGTGGATCATATGCCCAAATTCATGAGCGATAGTGAAAGCGTCTCGGCGGTTTCCTGTGTAGTTTAATAACACATAAGGGTGAGCGCTAGGCACCCCGCCATGGCTAAAAGCCCCACCTTGCTTAAAATCTTTAGGGTGTGAATCCACCCAACCCTCTTTGATTGCTTTAGAAGCGATTTTATGAAATTCAGGGCTAAAGGCTTTAAGGGTTTTAAGCACTTCTTCTAAAGCTTGAGAGTAAGTCATGGTGATGCTCTCATCGTTTAAAGGGGCGTAGCGGTCGTAATCTTTGAGTTTATGCCCTAAAATTTGCGCTTTTTGATGGTAGTAACGATGCACTAAAGAAAAATTAGCGTTCACAATCTCTATCATGCTATCCACGCTCTCTTGGGAGATCTGGTTGTCAATGTGGCGGAAACTCTCTTTTTTGTCGTATTTTCTTAGCCTAGTTTCAATGAGCAAATCTTTACGCACCATGTTTAAAATGTAAGTGAGTAAAGGGCGGGATTTTTCTAACGATTTGCTGAAAGCTTTTTGAGATTTTTTACGGATCTTGCGTTTGGGGTTGTGCAAGAGGGCTAAAATTTCTTCTTCGCTTAAATTTTGCTCTTCAAAAGGGATTTTCAAAGAAGAAAAATGTTCATCAAAAAGACGGCTAAACGCGCCCACTCCCACAGGCGAAAGGGCTAGGGCGATCTTTTCTTCATCTAAATTTAAGGTGTGCTTTTTCTTTTCTATGAGATTGTTTAGATAAAAAGCATGGTCTTTGCATTTTTTAATGAAAGCGAGTTGTTTTTTGGCGTCTAAATTCTTAAATTCAATTTCAAAGAATAAAAGGTGTTGTTGGATATTTGCACAAGCCATTTCGCATTGCGAATAAAACTTCGCTTCTTTGGTGTTCTTAGCAAAAAGCAATTGAGCGTAAGCCATCGCTCTAGAGATTTTTTCTGACAAATTTTCGTAATGTTTAAGAGCGTTGGCAAATTTTGTAGCGTCTAAATTCTTAAGGTTATTTTGATAAGCGCTCTCAAATTCTTGCGCTTCTGTTTGTAAGGTTTTTAAAAATTCTTCTGCGTTTTCTTTATTTTCAAATAAAGCGCTTAAATCCCATTCTTGCTCTTTCATGAAATCCCCTTTTTATATTGATTTGGAGTTAAAATATGCATGTATTTTAACATAACACTGACAACACAAGCAAACTTATCATTTGGTTTTTGCGCCATTATTTTTTAGCCGGCTCATTTTCTTGGCTCTTTTGGTGCAAAATAAATTGAGCGATAGATTCTAGGTATTTTAAAATAAAAGGGGTTGCTAACATAGAAAAGACCACCATAAGAATAAGGAGCTGGTGGATGTCATTTTGAGCAATATTTAAGATATTTTTTTGGTATAAAAAACCAAGAATCCCTTTTTTTTCTTGCAAATTAAAGAGCTGGTGCGAGCCTGAATTTAAAAAGATAACAAAAGAAAATTCCCCGATTTGCGCTAAAGAAAGAGCGGTTTTTATGGCAGTTTTAGCGTCTCTAAAAAAACGCAAGAGCGCATAAATGATAGCCGTCTTAAAACCCATCACTAAAATGAGTAAAAAGATGACAACAAAGAACTTCTCCATAAAGAAACTCACATTAATTTGCATCCCTATCGTAATGAAAAAAAGGGCTAAAAAGAGGTTTTTTAATTGCGCGAATTCTTCTTGGACATTGATTTTATAGCGCGATTTAGAAATCGCCATGCCCACAATGAACGCTCCTAATGACATAGAAAACCCAAAAAAATGGCTCAACCCTGCTGCGCTGCAAACAATCACTAAAATCGTGCCTATAAAGATTTCAGGCAGGCGCGTGTCTTTTGCTTGCTCTAAGATGAGATTAGCCCCTTTTTTTCCAGGCAATAACAAAAGAACTAAAATAATCCCTGCTGAAATAAAGGTTTTAAGAATGAGTAAATTAACATTAGAATCTTTACTGCCTAGAATCGTCAAAATCAAAAGCATGGGAATGGCTGCAATATCTTGGAAAATCAAAATCCCCACCGCGCTCTTTCCCATGGGCGTGCTAAGCTGTTTGGAATCTTCAAAGAATTTCAGCACAATAGCGGTTGAAGAGAGCGAAAGCCCCATGCCTAAAACAAGGGAAAAAATGGGTGAAAGACCTAAAACAAAATACCCCACTAAAAAAGCGATTAAAGCGCACAAAATGACTTGTAAAAGCCCAAAAACCAGCACTTCTTGTTTGATGGATTTGAGCTTGTCAAAATTAAACTCAATGCCTATCATAAACATTAAAAAGACGATGCCAAATTCACCAATATCAGACAACAAATTAAAATCATTAATTTTAAAAAAAGCCGCTAAGACCGTTCCTGTGCAAATGTAGCCAATGATAACCGGCATGTCTAATTTCTTTAAAAAGATTCCAAAGCCTACAGCAAGCCATAAGCCAGCAATAACAATATAAAGTGTGCTGTTTTCCATAAAAACCTTTCCCCAGTAGAATCGATTTGTTTTAAAGAAATAAAAGCGAAACCATCCTATTAAATTGAGCCATTAAATAACACTATTAAATAAAATAATATCTATCAAAAATATATAAGTAATTTATTATTTAAATCTTACTAAACCCAGTATTCAAACGCAAACACCAAACGCTCTATTGAGTAAAATAAAAATTAAAACGCTAGGATTATACTGCGTTAAGGCAAACTTTCTATTTATGAAAAAGATTTTTGAACCCCAACCTTTTAAGAGTTGGCTAGGGTTTGATTTGATGAGAAAGAGCGAATGAAAGAATAAATTAAAAAGTAAAGACATAATCCACATACCAAGAATAGTAGCGGATAAGCCCTACATCTTTGCTGCCCTGATTAACCATAGGGAATTTCACGCCTGCTTCAAACGCGCTGCGATCCCCAATACGCATTCTTCCGCCTAAATTCCATAAGAACTGGAATCTGGTTTGATTGACATCATAAGGGAACATCCAAGTGTTTCCGGCTAATTGAACGCCACCAATAAGACCTAGAGCGAATTTATCCAAAGGAATGAGATTGACAATCAAATCGCCACCGCCACCATAGGTAAGCAAATTGGTTTTGGTGTGTTCAGTCCCTGAAGTGTTAAACCAATCTAAAAAGCCATACACCCTAGCCCCAAACCATTTATTGGCAAAGCCTACAAAACCTAATTTGAAATTCAAACCATAAAGATCATTGCCATGGCGCCAATCAGAGTAATTGCTGTTATAAGGACCATAGCGACCTTGCTGATAACCCGCACCCATGAAAAACCCATTCACTTCGCCAGCTAGCGCTAAGCTCGCGCTCAAGCTTAAAATACAAGCAATTCTTTTAATCATAATAAATCCTTCTTGTTGAATTAAAGTTACACCCTAAAATCGGTTATTTTTCTAAAAGATTTAATTTTTTATCAAAGATGAGGGTTTTAGAGTGAAAATATTGATTAAATCATGGATAAGTGGGATACACCTACAAAACCACCTCAAATTTTTAAAATACAAATTTTTAAGATACAAATAGGTATAATCAATAACTTCAATCATTTAATCAAAGGGAGTTCTATGAAAAATACTTTCAAAGCGTTTGCCTTTTTAATCGTATTTTTTTCAAGCGCTCTGTTGGCACAGGATTTAAAAATCGCTGCTGCTGCTAATCTCACGCACGCTTTAAAAGCCCTTGTTAAAGAATTTCAAAAAGAACACCCCAAAGATGCTGTTAAGATTAGCTTTAATTCTTCAGGCAAACTCTACGCTCAAATCGCTCAAAACGCTCCTTTTGATTTATTCATTTCAGCAGATATTACTAGACCTAAAAAGCTTTATGATGAAAAAATAACCCCCTTTAAAGAAAAAGTCTATGCTAAAGGCGTGTTGGTTTTATGGAGTGAAAATCTAAAAATGGATTCTTTAGAAATTCTTAAAGATCCTAAAATCAAGCGTATCGCTATGGCTAATCCTAAACTAGCCCCTTATGGAAAAGCCAGTATGGAAGTCTTAGAGAATTTAAAACTCGCTTCTAGTCTTAAATCTAAAATCGTTTATGGCGCTTCTATTTCTCAAGCCCATCAATTTGTCGCTACTAAAAACGCTCAAATAGGCTTTGGAGCGTTATCCTTGATGGATAAAAAAGATAAAAACCTCTCTTATTTCATCATTGATAAAGCCCTTTATAACCCTATTGAACAAGCTTTGATCATCACTAAAAATGGGGCTAATAACCCTTTAGCCAAAGTCTTTAAAGATTTTTTATTCAGCCCTAAAGCTAGAGCTATTTTTAAAGAACACGGCTATATTGTGGATTAAAACGCATAAAAAAGGCGAGCAATGGATCATGAGTTTTTGATTACCATGCGTTTGAGCTTTTCTTTAGCTTTGATTACCACCCTTATTTTACTCCCTATAGGGATTTTTTTAGGCTATTTTTTAAGCCTTAAACGCAATCTTTTAACGAGCTTAACAGAAACGCTTGTGTATATGCCTTTAGTTTTACCCCCAAGCGTGCTAGGGTTTTATCTTCTTTTAATCTTTTCGCCTTCTTCTTTTTTGGGAGCGTTTTTACAAGATGTATTAAATGTGAAACTTGTTTTTAGTTTTCAAGGGCTTATTTTAGGGAGCGTGATTTTTTCCTTGCCCTTTATGGTAAGCCCTATTAAAAGCGCGTTAATTTCCTTGCCCGCTTCTTTAAAAGAAGCCAGTTATAGTTTGGGTAAGGGGGAATACTACACCCTTTTTTTGTCCTACTCCCTAACATCAAACCCAGTTTATTGATGGCTATCATTACAACTTTTACGCACACTATAGGCGAATTTGGCGTGGTGATGATGCTTGGGGGTGATATATTAGGGGAAACAAGAGTGGCTAGCATTGCGATTTTTAACGAAGCTGAAGTGCTCAATTATTCTAAAGCCCACCAATACGCCTTAACGCTCACGATTATCAGTTTTAGCCTCTTGTTTGTTACCCTATTTTTGAATAAAAAACAAAGCTCGTTTTTATGATAAAAGCGCGGTTTAAAAAACACCTTTTAGGATCTAGGGGCGCGTTTGATTTGAATATAGACTTAGAAATTAAAGAAGCAGAAGTTGTGGCTTTATTAGGAGAATCGGGAGCGGGTAAAAGCACGATTTTACGCATTTTAGCGGGGCTTGAAGCGGTGAGTAGCGGCTATATTGAAGTCAATCGTTCAGTGTGGCTAGACACTCAAAAAAAGATTTTTTTAAAACCACAACAACGAAAAATCGGCTTTGTGTTTCAAGATTACGCCCTATTCCCTCATTTAAATGTGTATCAAAACATCGCCTTTGCTCACCCTAAAGATAAAAATAAAATCCACGAAGTGTTACGCTTAATGCGTTTAGAAAATCTAAGCCAGCAAAAAATTTCTCAACTCTCTGGCGGACAAGCCCAACGAGTCGCTTTAGCAAGAGCTTTGATCGCAGCCAAGAATTTATTGCTTTTAGATGAGCCTTTAAACGCTCTAGATAACGCCTTAAAAAACGAAGTGCAACAAGGTTTGCTTGATTTTATCAAGCGTGAAAATTTAAGCGTGTTATTGGTGAGTCATAACCCAAACGAAATAACCAAACTCGCGCGAACTTTCCTCTTTTTAAACAATGGCGTTATCAATCCTAATCAAGAAAATCGGCTTTTTTCAAACCGCTTGTTGATAAAACCTCTCTTTGAAGATGAAAATTATTGCCATTATGAGGTCATTCCTCAAACGATTAGTTTGCCCAAAGATTGTCTGAATCCAACTTTTAAGCTTGATTTCAATCAAGGCAAAAAATTTTAGAAATATTTTTTCATTTTTTTCTTAAAACCCTCTTATTTTCAAAAAATGCAAACTTTATGTGCCCATTTTCGTATTAGGAATAACGCTGAAGTTTTAGGGTCTTGCTCTTATTATAACCGCTAAAATCAAACTTTTTTATTATCAGCGTTCCATGAAAACAGAGCCAATTTTTTAGTTTTTCAAAAACTTTTCTATTCTTTTGACGCTCTCTGTTTTGCCTAAAATAAAAAGCGCTTCTTTAAGGCCTATCCCGCCCCCCTTACCCAAAAGGGCTAATCTTAAAGGCTGCATAAAACTACCCGCTTTAATCTTTTCTTCTTCAATGATTTTATGCATGGCGTTTTCTAGTGCGCTTTCATCGTTGAAATTGACCTTATTTAATTCCAGCTTAAACTTTTCTAACAAGGGCATGACGAGCGCTTGATTGAGTTTTTTAAAAACCTTTTCTTCATATTCTATAGGAGCGGTTAAAACCTCATCTATTTTAAGGGCTAATTCTTTTAGGGTTTGAGATCTTTCTTTGAGAGCGTCCAACAAGCGATCCAATTGAGCGGGGTTTAAATGAGAAAGATCGCTAAAACTAAAAGGCTTTAAAAGTTCTAACAACTTTTGTGCGCTTTGGTTTTTTAAATAATGAGCGTTGAGCCAATTAAGCTTGTGCCAACTGAAGCAACTGGGCGAAGAATTTAAATCTTTAGGGTCAAACCATTCTAGTAATTCTTGCATGCTAAAAACCTCTTTATCGTGATAGCTCCACCCCAAACGCGCTAAAAAATTCACTAACGCTTCCTTAAGATAGCCCATTTCTTGATAGTCCATCACATTAGTGGCCCCATGGCGTTTGCTTAATTTTTGCCCTTCTTCATTCAAAATCATCGGCACATGGAAAAAATTAGGGATTTTAAAATTTAAAGCCTTATAGAGAACGATTTGTTTAGGGGTGTTAGAAAGGTGATCATCGCCTCTAATCACATCAGTAATCCCCATTAAAGCGTCATCAATGGTAACCACAAAATTATAAGTAGGCGTCCCATCGCTCCTGGCGATAATAAAATCGTCTATTTCGTTAGTGTTCACTTTCACTTCGCCCTTAACCCCATCATTAAAAACAATGATCTCATTTTGGGGGACTTTAATCCTTACCACAGGCTCTATGCCTTTAGGGGGCGTGCCTTTAAAATCACGATAACGATTGTCATAGCGTGGGGTTTCTTTCCTGGCCTTTTGCTCTTCTCTCAAAGCGTCCAATTCATCTTTGCTCATATAACAATAATAGGCTTTGTCTTCGTCTAAGAGTTTTTGAATGTATTCTTTATAAATCTCAAAGCGTTTGGATTGGTAGAGGATTTCTCCATCGTGTTCTAGCCCCACCCATTTGAAAGCTTCTACAATGGCGTTAGCCGCTTCTATGGAGTTACGGCTCAAATCCGTGTCTTCAATGCGTAAAAAAAACTTTCCTTGATTGGCTCGTGCAAAAAGATAATTGAAAATGGCTGTCCTTAAGCCTCCTATGTGGAGGTAGCCAGTGGGCGATGGAGCGAAGCGCGTAACGATCAAACTCATTATTCTAACCTTAATAATAAAATGTTCTTATTGTATTCAAAAATGGCTTAAAAATTGTTTCACTTTTTTCTATTAAAATTAGTGTATCATTGAGATTATTTTTAATTAGGATCACCCATGCAATTTCAAAAAACCTTATTTTCTTTATCTTTGCCTTTATCTTTATTTTTATCTTTTTGTATCG
>NZ_JAALNT010000027.1:0-13484 GCF_017594925.1 Helicobacter pylori | reverse complement strand
GCTCAAGGGGGCTTAAATTTTTAACTTCTTGGGCGGTTTCGTTTAAATTTTCGCTTGTTTTTAATAAATCCTCTTGATCTATTAGCGGTTTTTGGGTATTATTAGGTTCATCAAGGGTAGTAGGTTGTGGCCTGCTATCCTTTGAGGTGCTAGGTTGTGGCCTGGCATCTCTAAAATCTTTAAAATTCCTATAAAAATCAAAAATCTTATTCCCATTGTTTAAATCATCTACAACTAACCTAAGCTTTACGCCGTTATTCTCCCATTCGTAAGCGTATCTAAACCCGTTTTTAAGCCTTTCAAAACTCTCTAATAACACGCTTCCGTTTTTGATTACTTCGCTCATGTTAAGTAGCTCGTCGTTCGTTAGGGCGCCTGTGTTCTCTTCTCCGTAATGCTTTCTTAGTATTTTTCTAGCTCCCGCATTCCTTGATCCTTGTTCTAAAATGTAAAGATCGTTTAAATTTATTCCTTTAATCTCTGTTTGATCTAATTCTCCCTTAAAAACCTTTAAAACCTGTTGCTGTTCTTTAGTCAGCTTGCTTTCATCAATCTTTTGCAATTCTTGCAAGGCTTTTTCGTATTTAGTAGCCTTTTCTTTGATTTCTTCGCTCGCTTGCTTGATGCCATTATTAAGCTCTTCAATGATTTTAAGCGTGTTGTTGCTAAATTTAGCGTTTTGTGCGCTCAATTCTAAATTCTTACTGAACTCGCTTATGCTGTGGCTTCTTTCCAACGCTATTTTTAGGTGATACTTTAGGGCTGCGCCTGCGGTGGCTTCGTTTAGCGCTTTGGGTAATTTCACTCCTAAAATGCGATCGGGTGCGTTGCGGTATAAAGTCCCTAGCGTAAATTTAGTCCATTGGTATTTTAACGCTCCGCTTAAAGTGGTCGCTAAACCTTGGCTTAAGTTCTTGGTGATAGCGGGCTTCAAACTCTCAGCGATCTTAGCGTCGTTTTTAAAAAGCTTGTGAAAACCGCTCGCTATGTCAATGTATTCTTTAGCCTTGGGTGTGGTAAAAACATCGCTCTTAAACTCGTTTAGCTTGTTTAAAAACTGCACGGGGTGTGGTGTTTTGTTCTAGTATATTAAATATTTAATAATAAAGTTAAATAAAACTTTTTGAGTATTAATATTTGATTGGAACGGAGCCTTTCAATATTTTAAAAAGGCCAATCAAAAATATAAGGATAAAAGGCTAGTAAATCCTAAAACCATAAGCAATGTTAAACATGATATGGCTCCTGTCAGAATACACGTTGTGCGTTAAAGGCTGCGTGCCAGGCCCGTTAGGATCAACTGGAACATACATGCCACAATACCCAATACAATAGCCTTTTTTGGTGATATTGCCATAATATTCTAGTTTTAAATCCATTCTAATATTATACTTATTAGAAAAATAGCTCAAAAAGAGTGCGAGACTCCTTTCATCAGCCCTTGGGCTATCCGTCCAACGGCCTAAAATTTTCCAACTAAACCCTCTATATTGTGAGCCTACATACAAAAACCCGTTAATCACATCAGCGCCAACGATATTGTTAATTTCTGCGTCATAAATACTATTCGTCCAAATGTTATACCCTAGAGGGTCGCCATAAATACCTATATCGCCATTAGCGTTGCCGATATTTTTATAGACACTGCCCCCAAATTGCCACTTGTTATAGTAAAAACGAGTGCGGAAGAAATAAGTTTGCCCGCTCTTTCCTAACGGCACTTGTTGGAAGAGGATAATATCATTTTGATTAGCCGGAGTGGCAAAAATGGGGAAAAACCCCACGAAAGTGCCTACAAAACGAAAACCTTTATTGTTGAAATTAGGGTTGGTGTCATAAGTGATATTAATGCCTGGTGCATACATTCTTTGAAAGATCGCATAAAAATAAGGGTTGATTTTTAGGTTGTCTTTTTCATATTTCAAATCAGCTACCATTAGAGCCTTACCGCTTGTATAGTAACGCCCAAAATACCAAAACCAGTCGCTTGACGCTGAAGCCCTAGCGTCTGAATACATCACTCTGAATCTGGTGTCTTTATATTTGACAAAGCCTTCAACCCCTTGAGTGTAAGAAGTGAACCAATCATACTCTTCAGCATCATAGCGCCCCCCTTTCACGCCAAAACTGAATTTGTCTTTTTTGTAGTTGTAGCTCAAAAAAGCGTTATGCACCATAGCTAAACGAGGTTTTTGCACATTTAAACCGCTATGTCCTGCATACCAACCAATATATTGCCAAAAGATACCCGCCCCAAAAGGATCGGTCCTAGAGCCAGGCTGGCCATTAGGGATATTGTTGCCTTGATAGGCGGTAGAGTCATAGGGAAGCGCTGCCATCATCGCCCCTACTTCTGCCCTCAAGCCCTTGTATAACCCAATGCTCAAATTCAATTCGCCGAGCAAAGAAGTGTAGCTACCTGTAGGATAAATGTCTTTAGAAGGCTGGTATCTTTGGTTGTTAAAGCCAAACTTGGTATAGCTGCTCACCTTTCCAACAATACTCATGTTGAATTTATAAGCTTGAAGTTTGGATAAAAAAAGACCAGAAAAAAGCAAAAAAAATAGAGCATAAAAAAAATATTTCTTAATTTCCAAAACCCTAACTCCCAAAGATATTAAAATAAAAATACAAAAGAAGGCATATCTAAGAGAACTAGGGGAACTCCCTTAGAAACTATAACTGATGTGTGTCATCAAATGGCTTCTGTCTTGAGTAATGCTTTTTGCGATACCACCCATGTTTTGAGGGCCTTGCGCGAATGCAGAAGATTCAAACAAACCATTATTCAAGTTAAGCGGTTGACCGTTTGGCCCAAGGAAACCGGTTCCAGGGTTGTAACCCGCACGAATTTGGAACTCTAACCACACGAGTTTGAGACCCGCTTTAACATGTTTGCTGAACTGATAGTCTAGATACATACCGATACCATATTCCAAAGCCCTTGGAGCAGTGGTGAAGCGCTGATAAACGCTCCAACTGAACTTACCATGCTTGCCTCCACCTTTAACATACTCGGTGAACGCGTCAGCATCGGTAATGTTGTCAATCCCTGCAAACCCTAAGCTGTAGATACTGCCAACCCATTGTTCGATACCATCCACAGCGATGATGTTACCCCAAGTACCTAAGTTCATGTTAGGGTTACCAATGTTGAGATAAGCACCACCAACCACAAAGTAGTTATTAATGTCTATATGGTGGCGTAAAAAGAGCGTCGCACCACCAGGACCTTGCAAGCCACGCCACTTACCATTATCCAAGAACGGATCCCAAGTGTTATAACGAGCGGGCGCGTAACGGCCGTATTCAGCGTTATTCCAACGATAGCTGTATAACGCATAGAAAGCCGTTCTATTCCTAATGCCCCTACCACTAAACCCCGGATTGGTATCATACTCTATTTTAACACCGGGATCTGTTTCTACTTCTGGGATAAGATACACATAAGGGTGGATCATTAAATTCTTTGTAGGGCGATAAATAATACCGGCTTTATGAATACCCCAAGGCTTTTCACGATAAATGGGGAACAGCCATTGACCATCAGCGATACCACGACCCCAAGAGCTAAAGAGCAAGAACTTCATCTTATTCGTGAGCTTGAAAGTCCCATAAAACCCTTGGAACAATTGGTAAACCCAATCCATTTGCTCCTGCTCAGTAACATCAAAGCGCCCCATGACCATATGGACTCTATCGCTATCATAGGTGAGATTCGCTTTATAAACTTCATAGCGCCTTGAACCCCCAGGCAAGTAGGCGTTAGCCGGATAGTAGTTAGGGAACAAGCCGTTCCACTCACCCATATATTCCCAACCAAGACCTCTAGAGTTAATGACACCGCCTGGCCCTTGCTGTTGCCACATCTTAGTCGCGTTCATACAAAGACTCATAGAATCAGTGCCACAAGAAGTTTTATCCCAATAGCTTGGGGGGGTAAAATCCTTTGCCCATCTATCGTATTTAGTGCCATCGTAAGCTTGTCCGCCTAAAACACCGCCTAAATTCACGGTCCATCCCCTACCTAAATGCACAGACCCCTCTAGCTTACCCGTAAGGTTAACAAAAGTTTCTGTGGGGTAGATACCTTTAACAGGGTTAATAGGCGAATGGTTAAAACCCACTTTGGAGAAATTGATAAAATCTCCATGCACTTCATAAGTAACCGCCCCTAATGAACCCGTAGTGAACAATAGTGGCAAGGTAAAACGCTTTAGCAATGTAGCCGCAACTTTTCGTTTCTTTAATTTCATTCCTCTTCCTTACTTTACCTGAGAATAGATAAATTACTCTGTAAAGATAATTGTAGCATAAAAGAATATAGGTTTAGTTTAAAATCAAGCTAATTTTTCTCAAAATTTACAAAATTTAAATTTTCAAGCGCCAGTTTGCTAGTGAAAAAGCTTCTATTTTACATAGTCGCTTTAAAAACTATCTGCATTGATAGTAATATAGTATTATAATATTTTAAAGCTAAAAATGGTTTTTACACCAATACATAGATTAAAAAAATGACAATAAGGAGCAAAAATGAAAAAAATTGGTTTGAGCTTGTGTTTGGTTTTGAGTTTGGGTTTTTTAAAAGCCCATGAAGTGAGCGCTGAAGAGATTGCGGATATTTTCTACAAACTCAACGCCAAAGAGCCTAAAATGAAAATCAACCACACTAAGGGGTTTTGCGCTAAAGGCGTGTTCCTCCCTAATGCGCAAGCAAAAAAGGATTTAGATGTGCCACTACTCAATGAAAAAGAAATCCCTGCGTCTGTAAGGTATTCTTTAGGTGGTGCGATGATGGATGATAAAAGCAAAGTTAGGGGAATGGCGTTAAAACTAGAAAATCAAAACGCTAGCTGGACAATGGTGATGCTCAATACAGAAATCAATTTTGCCAAAAACCCTAACGAATTCGCCCAATTCTTTGAGATGAGGATCCCTAAAAATGGCAAGGTGGATGAAGCAAGAATCAAAAAGCTTCATGAAGAAGTCCCCTCTTATAGGAATTTTGCCACCTATATGAAAACGATAGGGATCAGCTCAAGCGTGGCTAACACGCCTTATTATAGCGTGCATGCGTTCAGGTTTAAAGATAAGAAAGAGAAATTATTATCTGCGAGATGGAAATTTGTGCCTAAAGACGGCATCAAGTATCTTAACCCCCAAGAGTTAAAGCAAAAAGATTCAAATTATCTGCTTTATTCATTCCAACAACACCTTAAAACTAAACCCATAGAATACCAAATGTATCTGGTGTTTGCGAATCAAAATGATGCCACCAACGACACGACCGCACTTTGGAAAGGCAAGCATAAGGAATTATTGGTGGGAACCTTGAAAGTTGAAAAATACGAAGGAACGGGTTGCAATAAAGACGTGTATTTCCCAGCTGATCTCCCTAAAGGCGTAGAAGCCCCTACTGATCCCTTATTCCAAATCAGGAATGAAGTTTATGGGATCACTTTTAGCAGAAGGCAATAAAAAGGCTAATGCGAATCAAAATATAAGGTGGTTGAAAAAAATATGTTTTTATGGGTTTGGGGGAGTGGAATTTTTGTTTAAAACCTTTAAGCACGCCCACTAAAAACAATTTCTCTCTCATTTGAGGCACACACTCATGCTGAATGTCAGGCAAAAAATAACAGACATTCAATCCATCTACCACCTTTTTAATACTCTTATCTTGTGTTTTATTTAGGTCGTATTATATTATTAGTTTTTATGAAAGCGGCTTATTAGGCATTTCTGTAATTTTGTAATCAAAAAAGTTTTGCGAAATATTAAAAACGCTCTGCCCTTCCATTTGTTGGCGGGTTATCCAATTCAAATCATTGTCTTTGATTTTAGAAATTTCTACGCATGCCACTTGCCCATTAAACAGATCAAAATGCACCACAATAGTGGGAATTTTATCCGTTATCAAACGCCTTTGAGCTTCTAAAACTTTATGTTGTTTAATGTCATTGATCCCTTGAAATCCGCTTTGAACTTCTAGCAATAAATGATTGTCTAACAAAAAATCGGCTTTAGGACTTCTTTTAAAGCTTTCTATACTCTCAAAATTATCACCACCAAAAAATTTGATGGTTTCTTTTTGCGCGCCAAAAAGACAAGCGATAAAATCCTTAAAAAACTCCGCTACCAAAAACCCACGCATCCACGAAAAACAAACTTCTTCAGGTCTTCTGCCTTGATTATTCAGCTTATAAATAATATGAGTGTCCGCTATCTTTGAAAACACTCGCTCTATGGAATTTTTAAAAAAGCATTCCAATTCATACTCATTATATTTAAAACAATAAATACTATTGATAGCGCTAAAAATTTCAATCAGCCTTTGTTTGAGCGCGTTTAAATCATTGAAATCAACGCAAGGTTGTATGTCTTTAGTGCCTAAAGATTCCTTAAACGCATTTTGAGAATTTAAAACCCAATAAATTTCTATAACCTTTAAAATCGTTATTATCAAACATTTTTACCCCTTAAAAAATCAAAGACAGCATGAGCGAGTGCCGCACTCAATAAAGGCGGCACGGCATTGCCAATTTGCAATCTTTTAGCGCTACCACTCCCATAAAATTTATAATTATCAGGAAAGCTTTGCAATCTTGCCCCCTCTCTAATGCTTAACGCTCTAGAGTCTCTTGGATGGATACACCTAGAACTGCTTGGGGTAGAAAAATTTCTCGTAATGGTGGGGGCTGGTTTTTCCCACCACATTTTGGCATAGGTATTAATATAACCACTTTTAGGGCGTAAACTTTCTGGCAAATCGTCTTTACTCTGTCCGTCTTTTAGCGTTTGCATGATTTTTATCAGTTTTTCATTGTTTTTAGGACTGCTATGCTCGCTTAATTCTTTAGAATTCCGCACAAATTCCAAAAAAACGTTATCCGCATTTTTAAGATAACCTAAAGCATCGCCATTTTCACCGCTTTGAATGGGTGGTAAATCCCCTAAAGCGTCTTTTAGAGAAAAATGCGTTTTTATGGGTTTAGGGAAGTAAAATTTTTGTTTAAAACTTTTAAGCGCGCCCACTAAAATCACTCGCTCTCTTATTTGAAGCACACCATAATCTAGGGCGTTTAAAATGGCATGCTCTAAAATATAACCTCTCTCTTTAAAAGCGTTACAAATTTGTTGGAACAATTGCCCTTTTTGCATAGACATCAAACCCACCACATTTTCAAAAACAAATATTTTTGGTTTCACTAAATCTAAAAGCCGCAAATATTCTTTAAACAGATTCGCTTTTTCATCCATTTTTCTTTTGCCAAGGGTAGAATAGCTCTGGCATGGTGGTCCGCCTAGTAGAATATCAATTGGAACGCGCGGTAAATTATGGCAATCAAGTTGTGCAATATCGCATAAAATGGTTTGCGCCTCTTTATGGTTAGCTTGATAGCTTAAAAGGGCATCTTTGTCTATATCATTAGCCCATATCAATTCAAAATGGGGATGCATAGAAAAGCCATAGCTCAACCCTCCAGCACCACAAAAAATATCGGCTACTTTATACAAGTTTTATTTCTTCCTTTCATCTAAACCCACACTTTTTAAATGGAGTAAAACTTAAAACCCTTTTTGAAATTAGGTTAAAACCAATTCAATCTTTTAAGTTTTGCTAGGTTTGTCAATCGCTTTTCTATGGACGGCCTTTTCTCTGTTTTGAGCTTTTTGAGTGATATTGGCATGCTCATCTTTAATATCGTTTGGCCAATCTTTGCCTTGCTCTTGCACATTCCATTCGGGTAATGCGTCATGGCTATTGTTTCTATAATCCGTCAGGCAAGCTTGCTCTAAAAGTTTATAGCTTATACTTGCATCTTTGATTGCACAAAAACCAAACAAGCCTTTCACGTAAAGAAAATACCACACGCCAAAACTTCTAATACTAGGCCTCCCTTTAACTCCCCCATCTTTATAGATATTGAGCGTGCTTTTAATCCCACCATCTGCTTGAGAGCCACCGATTTTTTTAATCTCACCATCCACTACAATTAAATACACTCTAGCCACATTTTGAGTCAAAATATTTTGAGATAGAGATTGATTGTTTTCATCTTTTAAATCCTTAAGATAGTTGAAATTCAACTTTGTGCTGTCTTTCACGTATTCTACATCAGCGATTTTAAAGGCAGTTTTGACTCCGCTAATATGCATTTTTACTCCTTGATAATCAATAACTCATGAGATTGTTTGACATGATTATTATCGCCTCTTTCTAAGCGATTTTTACCCATTCTGATTTCGCCTTGTCCCATAGTGTATTGCCAAGATGGTTCTAAAATTTTAAAATCTTTATAAGCATTCCTTACAAATTCGCAGTCATTATAACTTAAAATAAATGGTCCTTTATGCCTTTTTAGCATGTGAGCTAACACTTCATGTTTAAAACCATTATGGTGAATAGGAAAATTACGCATAGGGTAAATCCCCTTAAACATTTTAGAATTTTCTAACACATAAGGGGGGTCAAGATAGAAAAAATCATTAGGATAAGCGAGCAACACTTCTTCAAAACTAGAGCATTCCACCTTTAAACTGGGGGCGTTAAAATCTTTAATTTTTAAAAGGGCGTTTAGATAGCGTTGTTTGTCAGTGTAAATTTTACTTATCCACCCCAAAAATCCTGGCCCATAGCTTAAATTAAAGTTAAAGTAATAATCTCTAGCCAAAATTAAAGGGTCTAAAACGCATTCTTTTTTATAATGGGCTTTTAACTCTTGCTTGATGGTGTTGTAAGTTTCTTGATTAGGTTCTAAAGAAAGCAAGCTGTTATAAAGAGCCTGTTTGTCTTTGAGCAGTACTTGATAAAAATTCACTAAAATGTCAAAAATATCAAAGCCTAGCACTTCTAAACCTAGCTCTGCCGCGCATGCAATTTCTACGCTCCCCCCACCTATAAAAGGGCTAATAACCCTACGCACACCATCAGGTATACACTCCACTATTAACCCTACAGCTAAAGATTTGCCTCCACCATATCTTAAGGGGGCTTTTACATAGCGTTTGTAACGCCCATTATTGGAGCGTAAATGGTGCAAAAAAACATCTTTTTTGCTAGCGTTTTGGTTGAATAAATTGGCATGCATTCCAAAAAGTTTTATTTATTTCTTCGCCCTTTTCCTCATGTTAGGGTCTAAAATCTTTTTCCTGATCCTTAAATTCAAGGGGGTAACTTCTAAAATCTCATCTTCTTCAATCCATTCTAACGCCCTTTCTAGCACCATAGTCCTAGGCGGGGTGAGTTTGATCGCATCATCGCTCCCGCTCGCTCTCATGTTGGTTAAATGTTTGGATTTGATGGGATTGACATCTAAATCATTATCCCTGCTGTGCTCGCCAATGACCATGCCCACATAAACCTTCGTTTGGGGGTTGATAAAAAGCGTGCCTCTTTCTTGGATATTGAAAAGGGAAAAAGCGGTCGCTTCGCCATTTTCCATGCTAATTAGTGCCCCATTTTTGCGCGATTCCACGCTCCCGCTAAAAGGGCGGAATTCCAAAAAGCTATGATTCATCACGCCTTCGCCCTTAGTGTCGGTTAAAAACTCGCTCCTATAACCGATAAGCCCTCTTGCAGGAATTTCAAATTCTAATCTTGTATAGCCATCGCTCATGGGATTCATCGCTTTCATCTCGGCTTTTCTTTTGCCTAATCTCTCAATGATAGCCCCGCTAAAATCTTGGGGCGTGTCAATCACTAAATGCTCAAAAGGCTCGCATTTAACGCCATTTTCTTCTTTAATGATGACTTCAGGGCGTGAAATGCTAAACTCAAACCCTTCACGGCGCAAATTTTCAGCTAAAATGGTGATTTGCAATTCCCCACGCCCGCTCACTTTAAACTTGCCCTCGCCCATTTCTTCGCATTTCATAGCGATATTGGTTTGCATTTCTTTTAAGAGCCTATCTTTCAATTTATTAGCAGTAACATGCTTTCCTTCTAACCCGGCTAAGGGCGAATCATTGACGGCAAAATACACGCTCATCGTAGGCTCTTCTAAATGCATGGGGTCTAAAGGCATGGGGTTATTAGGATCAACGACGCTATCGCCCACATCCATCGCATTAAACCCAGCAAGCGCTACAATATCGCCCGCATAAGCGTTTTCAATCTCAGTCCTAGCCAGCCCTAAAAAGCCTATAAGCTTAGTGATACGGCCATTTTCTTTACTCCCATCGCTTTTCATCAACAGCACGCTTTCATTCTTTTTAACCGAGCCATTAAACACCCTAGCGATACCGATTTTGCCCACATAATTGTCATAATCAAGCGTAAAAATTTGCATTTGCAAAGGCTCATCAACGCTCCCGCTAGGGCTTGGCACATGCTCTAAAATCGTTTCAAACAAAGGCTCTAAATTTTTCTTTTCATCGTCTAAACTTTTCATCGCATAGCCATCTCGTGCGGCGGCATACACGACAGGAAAATCCAATTGCTTATCGCTAGCCCCCATCGCTACGAACAAGTCAAAAACTTCATCCACCACTCTGTCCGGTTCAGCGGCAGGCTTATCAATTTTATTCACCACCACAATAGGGCAAATCCCAAAACTCAAAGCCTTTTTAACCACGAATTTAGTTTGAGGCATGACCCCTTCTTGAGCGTCCACTAAAAGCAACACCCCATCCACCATTTTCAAAACGCGCTCCACTTCGCCCCCAAAATCAGCATGCCCGGGAGTGTCAATGATATTGATTTTAGTGTCTTTGTAATAAATAGCGGTGTTTTTAGACAGGATAGTGATCCCTCTTTCTCTTTCTAAATCATTGCTATCCATCACCCTTTCATCCACTTTTTCCCTCTCACTAAATGTGCCAGATTGAGAAAGTAAGCCATCTACTAAAGTGGTTTTCCCATGATCAACATGCGCGATTACAGCGATATTTCTAATATTTTTCATGAATGTCCTAACAAGCAAAATTGATTTTGGAAGTATAACACAATATTATAATAGCCCCAAATGGCGGAATTTTTTGGCTAAATCCTGTTCTATGTAATGGCTTTTATGGGCTTTTAGAAAATTTTCATTCTTACCATTAGGCGGCATGAAATCGTCATTATCCCTATAAAAAAAGATAAAATAATTTTTCTTTAAATAATAAGCCAAATGGATTAAAAACGAATCCCCCCCTATATACAAATCGCTTTCTAAAATCAGGTTTTTAACTTCTTCTAAACTGGTTTTAGCGCGATAATGAGTAACTTCATCTTTTAAAAAAGCGTATCGTTCTTCAAAATCTAAAAGCGTAACACAAAAGGGTTTTAAGAGTTTTAAAACGATTTTTAAATGCTCTAAAGAAATATTCCTATCATTTTCTCTTGTGAAAGGGTTGATCAAAATCTTTTTGGGGTTTTTTAAATTCATGGGATATAGAGGATTATCAAAAGCATGCCCATAAATTTGAGAAAACAACTCCTGGCGGTTTTGATAAATGTTTTTAATTTCTTTATTTGGAGTGGTTATGGGAATGAATTGGGATAAAAGAGCGCTTCTAAAGTCTTGTTTTTCTAAAATCAAACGTTTGATTTTGTGCTTTTTAAGCGCTTTTAATAAACGCAAAAAATCCTTCATCGCCAAAAAAACGCCTTGTTTTTTAAGATCATAAAAAGCGGGGACATTCTCAAAAACAGGAATGATTTCAAAATGTTTTTCGCATTCTAAAAGCTTGGCGATTTTTAAAGTCAAATGAGTACCTAGGATTTTAAGGGGTTGTTGCTGTTTGGAAGCGATTTCTTTTAAAAGGCTAAGCGTGATAAGGTTATCCCCTAAAGCTAAAAGACAAGCAATGCACATGGTTTTTCCTGATTGTGAAGTGTTTAGGGTCTTTTTTTTCTATCCCTAAATTTTTTAAATAAAATTTTTCATCAAAACCATTGTTAATAAATTGCGCAAATAGGGGCAAGCATTCCAAATCTTTTCTTAAAATTTTATGCGTTTTAAAAAGCGATTCAAAAATAAATTGCATTAAATCGCTGTTTAATAGTTCTTTTAGTGCATGAGCGTTGATAGGGAAATTTTCTTTTAAAACAAACATGTTCGCGCTGTTTAAAAAAAGGCGTTGCTTATTGTCATAAAAAAAGACAAGCTTTGAAGAAATGAATTTATACACGATTTTTTCTCTAGCCTGATAAAGGCTTAAAGGAGCGACTTGCTGGCAGTCTTTTAAATCAGCGTTAATGAATTGGCTAGGGGCTTTTAATCCGTCTTTTAAAATATCTGAACCTCTAAAAATAGGAATGGTATTTTTTTTTTGTTTGGAGTGTAATTTTTCTTTATTATTGCCTGTAACAATCCCTAAAGCAAAATGAGCGTTATTTTTTAAAGTTATATGAGGAAGGGAAAAAAGGTGGTCTAAAATTTTATTTTCTTTGCTAGAGCAATGGATATTAAAAATCTTTTTAGGGTTGTTTAAAAAAGAAGAGGGCGAGCGTTTGAACTCACTATTTTGATAAAAGCATGAGATTTTTTGATCCTTGTTAGGGGTTTTTTTAAGCGCCAAACCCACAGCCTTAGTCATTAGGGTTTTAAAGGGTTTGTTGAAATCAATAAGGCTTCTAATTTGAAACTTCAGAGCCATTTCTCGCATTTTGCTAAACGCATCAATATTCAAACAACTTTCGGGTAATAATAGCCCCAAATGAGCGTTTTCTTTTAAGCAATTCAAACTCGCTATAAAAAAGAGCGACGCGCTATCTAGGCTTTGAGAGAGGTTGAATCGCTGTTTGAAATTTTCCTTTTGGTTTTGATTGTATTTCTTGCCCCATGGCGGGTTAGTGAAAATGCAATCAAATTGTGGGGTGTGTTTTAAATTTAAAAAATCTTTTTGCACAATATTAGGGCAATCCAAATGATAACGCTCTTTAATACGCTTTTTAGTCAAAGCGATAGCAAAAGCGTCCGTATCATAGCCATAAATATTTTCAACCTTAAAACCCAACTTTAAAGCATGCATGATAAAATTCCCGCTCCCCACAGCCGGATCGCAAAAAATCGCTTGAGAGGCATCAAAATCTTTAGGGAGAGTGAAAAGCTGTTCTACTATTTTATTAGGAGTGTAGTAAATGCCTTCTAAATTTCTGGTGGTGTTAGAAAGCTCTTCTTCATAATAAGAACCCAACTTTTCTAAATCAGAGCTATTTTCTAATATTTTTAGGTATTTTAAAATCAATTCTTGATGGTTATGAGCGCTTTTTAAGGATTTGTTAGCGTATTTGTTAAGCTTGTTTTTCCCTAAATGGTTGCAGCAAAAATCTAAAAAAGAGCTTGTTTTCACATAAATTTTGTGATCAATCTCTAGTTTCTCTAAAAGATTGGTTTTGATCCAATTATGCACGCTGCTATGAGAAACATTGATTAAATGAGCGATTTCTCCAACAGAAAGAGCGTTTGAAGGCATTTTCCCCCCTAAAAACTATAAACATAACTCACATTAAACACCACAAGGCGTTTGAAAAAGAGGGAAGCGTTTAACCCTTT
>NZ_JAALNT010000026.1:0-13975 GCF_017594925.1 Helicobacter pylori | reverse complement strand
GCCAAAGACGAGATCGGAGGGTTTGTTAGGGTTTTGGTGGAGAGTGATTTTGTAGCGTTGGCTTAAGATGAAATACAGAGCGCTCTTTTTAAATTCTTCAGCGCCTCCCCACCAATTCGCCACAGCGATTTTTAGGGGGGGGGGGAGATTTAGAGGTAATTTTTTTTTAATTGGAGCGCTTTCTATAAAGGCGTCTAGTAAGGGTTGGAACATTTTTACCCTTTAAACCAATTTAGGCAAACTCAAATGGCGTTTGAAATACGCCAAGATCACAAGGATAAAAGGTATCGCTACCAAAAAGTATAAAAAAGTAGGGATCGGCAAAGGATCGCCTGCGGCATAGCTGTGCAAGCCAGAAAGGTAGTAATTCACGCCAAAATAAGTCATCAAAACCGAATAAAACCCTAACACGCTGCTGCTCGCTAAAATAAAGGGCCAATTTTGAGAGCCTAAAAAACGCAAATGCAAGATCAGGGCATAGACGCAAATAGAAATCAACGCCCAAGTTTCTTTAGGGTCCCACCCCCAATAGCGCCCCCAAGATTCGTTCGCCCACACCCCGCCTAAAAAATTCCCGGCTGTGAGCATGAACAGGCCTAAAATCATGCTCATTTCATTGATAGCGCTAATGGAAAGGATGGTTTTGTCTAAATTGAAGCGCCCTTGTTTGCGCAAGATAAACAAAACCAAACTTAAAATCCCTAGCACAAAACACAAGCCCAAAAAGCCATAACTAGCGGTGATGACAGAGACATGGATATTGAGCCAATAGGATTTTAACACCGGCACTAAAGGGCCGATTTGAGGGTCCATAAAGCCTAAATGAGCCACAAAGAGCGCGATACCGGCCAAAAAGCTAGAAGCCGATAGCGCGAGTTTGGAGCGTAAAACAAACCCTGCGATAACAGAAGCCCATGCGATATAGAGCATGGACTCATAAGCGTTGCTCCAAGGCGAATGCCCGCTCACGTACCAGCGCAAGATTAGCCCCATAGAATGAGCGATCGCGCAAAGCAAGATAGCCATATAAAGGATTTTAGTGAGCCAAATATTAGGGGGGGTGTTTTTAACCAGAGAGCTGATCACAACGATAAAAAGCAATAACCCTAGAAGGATATAAGGCAAGGTCAGGCTGTTAAAAAAATTGGTGTGGTTTAAAAAAATTTCAGAATCCACTTTAGAAGAAGATAAATAGAGGTTTTTGGCATGCTCTTGCTGATAGACGCTTAAATCTTTTAGGGTTTTTTCTACTTTATCCCATTGGTTGGTTTTCAAAGCGTCATCAAACCCGCTAAAAATATTTTTTAAAAATTCCGTTGCCACGCTTGAAATTTCTTTATTGGGGCTGTTGATCGCTTCAATGGGCGAGAGCCAAGCGGTGGTTTTATCGCTAGGGAAAATGCGTAAAAATTGAGCGCTAAAAAGCGTATAGACTAAGTTAATTCGTTCATCCACTTTTAAGACATCTTTATCCAACTCGTTGCGTGCATTGGGGGATTTTTGATTGACTTCTTCAACCAGATTTTTTAATTTATACCCACGGCTATCAAACACATCTCTAAAAGCGATACGGCTCTCGTCTAAAGGCGTGCCGATAAGCTTTCTTAAGGCTTTATTAGAAGTGTGAATCATCTTAATACTGCGCCAATCATTGGGGAAAAACATGATCCCTAAAAGCACCTGCATGGCGTTTAGCCCTTGAAAATCATCTTTTTTTAAAATCTTATGGATATATTCAATGCTAATGGTGTCAAGGGGTTTGATACGCCCGTCAAAATCCTGGACTTGAAGCCTTTGAAAGGCTTTTAAGTGGTCTTTAGAATATTCTCTTAAATGCTTCAAACGCTCTAAAATCGCGCTTTTAGAATCCTCTTTATTAGCGGGATTTTCTACATTTTGTCGTTCTATTTGAGCGCTTTTGCCCCCATGCATGTCAATTTGGCCTTCATTGGCGAACGAAGAAGCAAAAGGGCTGACTAGAATTAAAGCGAGCAAGAAACTAGCAACTTGTTGGGATTTTAAAAAGCGTGAAAGCTTCAAAAAACGCCCGTTTTTATCCAAAAGCAACCACAAAGCCCCCAAAATAAGCATCGCATACCCTAAATAAGTGGGGATTTTACCCGGATCTTTATTGACAGAAAGGATCGTGCCTTTTTCATCCGTATCATAGGAAGATTGGAAAAAGCGATAGCCTTCATAATCTAAAACATGGTTCATAAAAATCCTATAAGGTTTGATTAAAGTGTTATCCAATCTCAAAACTTCCACTTCTGAAGCGTAAGATGAAGGGCTCATAGAGCCGGCGTAGCGTTCTAATTCAAAACGCTTCAGTTTGATTTGAAAGGGCAATTTAATGTAAGCGGATCCAAAACTTAAAGAGAGCTTGTCGTCTTTAAACACCTCGCTTTCTTCTATGCCTTCATTCCTGTTGTTTTTAATGAGATTGAATTTGTGGCTCACGCCGTTATAGGTCGCTTTTAACACTAAAATGGTAGCGTCATCTTTTTTAATGGCGTTTTGCTTGTAAATCTCTAAGGGTTCTAAAATCAAAGGCTTGTGATCTAAAGTGGCATGAATAGGTCTTAATCGTTTGGAATAATAAAAGGTTAAAGGCGTTTTTAAAGAAAGTTTGGTGGTGTCATTAAGAGTGATATTAAGGTAAGTGTCCGCGCTTTCAAAAGAGCTTTGCGCACTATTTTCTCGCACATGCATAAGCCCTTCTACGCCAAAAAAGCGCGTGATGGCTGCCCCCAAAATGATTAAAATCAAGGAGCTGTGGAAAAAAAGGCTCGCATATCTTTTGCGCTTCAAAGCTTTAGAGCTAATGAATGTGCCTATTAAAACCACCAACAAATACGCATGCAAGAAATTAAACCAAGGGGTGTTATACACAATAGCCTTACTCGCGCTCGTGCCGTAATCGTTTTCTATAAAAGTGGCTATCGCGCACGCGCAAGCGTAGAGTGCGATTAAAGGGATAGCGACCCAAAAAGAAGCCAGCAAAAAAGAAAGCAGGCTTTTGAGATTCTTCATTAGACTTTCCTAGCTGGATTTGCTTTTAGAAAGGTTGGTTTTATACTTGATGTAAGCCTTTAATTTTTTAGTGAGATCCTCATCGTTTTTTGTGTCTTGATACTTCCCATCGCCGATAAATTCTAACACGGCTAAAAATTGCGTAGAGGGCATATAGCCGGGCAATTCATAGATGGTTTTACCGGTTTTATCGGATAAAACAATCGTAGGGGTGGATTGGACGGCATAAATTTGCGCTAATTCTTCTGTGGACATTTTGATTTCTTTTTCATCATTTTTATCCTTATCGCCGACTTTAAAATTATGCTCTTTAGAATAGCTGATATTGACATAGTAAGCACTAAAATGCTCTTTAATATAGTCGTGCAATTCTTTGACATTTTTGAGATCTTTTTTAAGCCTTTCGCAATAGAAACAACCATTACGGCCAAAAACTAAAAGCATGTATTTATCATTAGGGCTAATGGACTTATTGTCTGAAAAAACATCTTCTAAACCGGCATAGCTCTTTTTGTCTATGTTGTCTCGCTCATCATTTAATTCTTTGGAGCTTTGAGAGCCAGAGCTTAAAAGATTTTCATCTAACTTTTCTTTATTGTTGGATTTGCAAGCGCTTAAAAACAGCGAAATCAATAATAAAACGCTTAAAAATTTCTTGGAAACATAAGAAAGTGAAAACATGTAATAACCTTTATTTTTTAATAGATTTGAAAACTCGGTATTTTACTATAATAATCGTTTTTTATGCAAATTTCACTCACTTTTAAGGTTTTTCACTAATTCAATGATAAATTTTGCAAATTCTATGGAATCGTTTAAACATGGGCAAACCAAATATTCCTTAATTGCCAAGCGCTCTGCCATCAAGCGGTATTGCATGTCTAATTCATAGAGCGTTTCAGAATTGTCAATCGTGAAAGCCAAAGGGTAGATGATAATGTTAGACTTGCGGTGCTTTTCTATCAACTCTTCAGTGCTTGGCTCTAGCCATTTCATAGGCCCTAGCTTGGATTGGTAAGAGAGTAAAACTTCTTTAAAAGGGATATTTTTTTGCTGCATCAACTCTTTTAACAAACTCACATGGTGTTCGCATTCTTGCTGGTAAGTATCGCCGGCATCAATAACGCTTTTAGGCAAGCCATGGACGGAAAAGATTAAGACAAAATCCTGGCTTTTGCGGTTGTTTAGGGTGCTTAAAATCGTGTTCAAAATGATTTCATTAAGCTTTTTGTCAGCATAAAAGCGTTCTATGACTCGCACTTTGGGGCGGAAAGTTTCTAAAGATTTGAGAGCGCTAAAAGCGTCATTGAAACTAGAAAGGGTGGTGGTGCTAGAATATTGAGGATACATGGAAAAAAACACCAAGCTTTCTACCTCTTTTAAGGCTAAATCTTGCAAGACCATAGACGCATAAGGGGGGGTATAACGCATCGCATAAGTGTAAAAGCGAGAAGGATCTAATTCGTTCAAACGCTCTGTAAGGGCGAATGTGATAGGCGTTAAAGGGGATTTGCCTCCTAATTTTTCATAGATTTTTTTGGATTTTTCTATGCGGCTATTGACGATCATTTTACCCACCATTTTACGCATGAAATTATTTTTAATGGTAAGGATAAAGGGGTCATCAAACATGTTTTTTAAAAACACCCCCACTTCATAAAGGCTGTTAGGCCCTCCCATATTCAAAAGAACAACCGCTTCTTTGGGGGATTTTGTGGCGTTATTTTCTAAATTATTAAGCTTTTCATTGATCAAATTCATTAGTGCATGCTAAAATAAAACGATTAATAAAAAATAAATCGTTAGAAAGAAGTTAATGTTAGAGATGAGTTTGCAAGTATTAAATACACAAGATTCTTCTGTGATGGCTCAATCCTTGCTGATCCATGCCTTTTTTGCCGCCTTGCTCGCTCTAGCCTTTATGATCAATCTTTACACCCTTTTTAAAGAAAAAAATTTCATCCAATTGAACAAAAAAATCTATCTTGTCATGCCAGCGATTTACATTCTTTTAAGCATCGCTCTTTTGAGTGGGGTTTTTATTTGGGCGATGCAACAATTTGAATTTTCTTTTAGCGCTGTTGTCATGCTTTTAGGGCTGTTGTTGATGCTTATTGCAGAAATCAAACGCCATAAAAGCGTGAAATTCGCTATCACTAAAAAAGAAAGGATGGAAGCGTATATTAAAAAAGCTAAAATCTTGTATTTTTTAGAAACGATTCTTATTGTTGTGTTAATGGGCCTTTGAATGCGTTTTGTCTATCACCCTTTAGCCAAAGAGCCTGTTTTAAAAATAGAGGGCGAGAGTTATACGCATTTATACCGCTCAAGGCGTATCAAAAGCGCGAGTCGTTTGGATTTAAGGAATTTAAAAGACAGCTTTTTATACACCTATGAGCATGCAGAAATCACTAAAAAACACGCCCTTTTAAAGCTAGTGGGCGCGCGATTATTAGAGGTTATGGCTAATAAAAAAACGCATTTGATTTTAAGCGTGATTGAAATCAAAAGCATTGAAAAAATCCTACCTTTTTTAAACCAGTTAGGCGTGAGCAAGTTGAGTTTATTCTATGCGGATTTTAGCCAGCGTAATGAAAAAATAGACAGCGCCAAATTAGAGCGCTTTCAAAAGATTTTGATTCATTCTTGCGAGCAATGCGGCCGCAGCGCTTTAATGGAACTGGAAGCGTTTTCAAACACCAAAGAAATGTTAAACGCCTACCCAAAAGCGAGCGTTTTGGATTTTAACGGCGAAACCTTGCCCGCAAGAGCGAATTTTGAAAAGGGCGTTATCATAGGGCCTGAAGGGGGGTTTAGCGAACCAGAAAGAGGGTATTTTAAAGAGCGTGAAATTTATCGCATCCCGTTAGATATGGTGCTAAAATCTGAGAGTGCGTGCGTGTTTGTAGCGAGTATCGCGCAAATTTAGGGGGTATTGCAAAAGTTTTAAAAATAAAATTTTAAAAACTTAAGATCTTAATTTTTTGCTAAAAAGCTTGAGCTAAAGCCAATTTTTAACCCCTAAAATACCCACCCATAATTAAAAAACACTTTAAAATGACTGCCCCCTTCATTCAAAATGACAGAATCCGCATAGATGCCATTATTAGAAGCGATTTGGATATTGCTTTGGATTAAAGGAACGCTAATGCCTACAGAATATTTAGAATGCTTGTAGCGGTAATTAAACCCAGTAACTATATCTAAATTACCGCTTCCTTTGACTTGGTTGAAAACATAGTAGCTATTGTATAAGCCCCTTAACCCCCCAAACACCCCAAAAGAGGAAGCAAAAACTTTTTTAGTTGGATTGTTTTGCCTTTTATTGGTATAAGTGGTGATGAAGTCAAACAACACATCCATTCCCCCACCATAGCTTAATTGCTGGATTTTTTCGTTATTGGTTTGAGCGTAGTTGTATTTGATGATGCCGTAATAGGCTAACCCGATGTAGTCATTGAAATAATGTTGGTAGCCTATTTTAACATTAACCCCTAAAATAGGGCTTCTAAAAGATTGTTGGGCGCTAGAAGTTAAAAAACTTTGATTGAATGCGTTAAACACAGAGCCAACAAAAGCTTTTGCGTTCAAACTGGCGTCTAAATAGTTGGCTTGGCTATTTAAATTAGCGAAACTAATAGGCAAGGCGTTTTGATTGATGAGCTGCTGCCAGACAGCGGTAGTAACCCCTATAAGCCCAGCGGGGACTTGAGCGCAATTGGTGTAGATGGAATTGGGGTAATTGCTGGGGAAAGCGGGCTGATTTTTGCCGCCAAAACGAGAGCAAACATCATAGATGTAACCATCCTGATCTTTCACTTCTTTCCCATTTGTAAATTTTAGTTCTTCTTTCCCATTGACTAATTCTTCTTTTCCACCCTCACATTCTTGTATGGCTCCGCCGTTTTCTTGACACAAACGCACCCTTTGATAAGTCATGTTCCCGTTATGCGTATAGCCTTTAGTGTGGCTAAATTCATGGATAATGTCTCTTAATTCTACAATATCAACTTTGTTCAAAGTTTTACCAAACAATTTTTCGGGATTTAATGCAGAAGCGGCTATCCCTAGATTACCATCATTATCATCAAGTTCATACCCTAGCCCTAAAAACCCTGATTTTAGGATATTCACTTCAAGATTGATCGTTCTTCTAAACGCATCTATAACGGATTGTGGGGTTAGCACGTATTTTTCATAGATGGGAGCGACACGCCCGTTATTGAAAGGATTCACGCACTTAGGAAAGTCAGAGCCGCACTCTGATGGGCTGTTAGAAAATTGGAAAGGAGCGTTTAAAACGGCTTCTTCCCACGATTTAGAGTCAAACACCGCAATCATATCCAACATTAAATTGGTCAATTCTTCTGCGGTTTGTGGGGTGAAATCTGACACACAATCATGGCAATTACCTTTAAAATTGTTAGTATCGGCGTTTTCATAACTCATCGTTACATTGGTCGTGATTTGGCTGAGCTTTTCAAACAAACTTTGCGTGTTAGCGTCAGAAAATTGTGTGGCAGTGGCTTGAAGTTGTTGGTAATTAAAGCTATCAGCTTGTTCAAATTCTGAATCATTAAACAAGCTTGCAGGCAGAATGATTTGAGAATCCTTAGGGATAGTCTCTATCACGCCTAAATTGACTACCTTGCCTTGAGCGTCTGTATAACTCAGCTCAACATTGTTTAAATTGTAAGGCAGAAAGTTTTGTATGGTTACGCTCCCATTAACCATATTCGCATACACAGGGCTTTGAGAATAAAAAGTTAAGCCATTTTCTATATTGTCCGTGGTGAATAGTTCGGTCGCTTTTTCTAAAATGGTGCTTTGGAGGATGTAGTATCTCCCATAGACGCTTTGTGGGGTGGCTGTATCGCTTTTGTTTTGTTCTTTAGGCTGTTCTTTAGTTTGGGGGTGGGTTAGGGGGTTTTCATAGATTTTTTGAGTGTTTTGAGCCGTTGCTTCTTCTTTAGTTTGCGTTCCTTCTAATAACCCAGTTTCAAACCCAGCTTCTACAAAAAAGCCGTCTTTTTGGTGTTTTTGAAAGGCTTCTAAAGGGTTGAATAAGCCGATTAAAGACAAACAAATCGTTCTGCTAACGAGTTTTAGCATGGTAATTTCCTAAATGGTTTAGCGTTTTGTTCTCAAAGAGTGTGTAACTCAATCAAACTGAAGTTTCTTATTATAATACATTTTTGAGAAATTGCGGTATTGTTTGTATTTAAAAATAAACAACGCCCAAAGGATAAGCACATTTATCTTTCTTCAAATCACTTTAAAATTTTAGGCAAAGTGATGCCCACTTGCCCTTGATACTTACCGCCTCTGTCTTTATAGCTTTGCTCGCACACTTCATCGCCTTGTAAAAACACCACTTGTGCGATCCCCTCATTGGCATAGACTTTAGCGGGTAAATTGGTGGTGTTAGAAATTTCAATCGTGATATAGCCTTCAAATTCCGGCTCAAAAGGCGTAACATTCACGATAATCCCGCACCTGGCGTAAGTGCTTTTGCCTAAACAAATCGCTAAAGTGTCTTTAGGCATTTTAAAATACTCTATCGTATGGGCTAGGGCGAACGCATTAGCCGGCAAGATAAAAAAACCCTCTTTACTCGCATCAATTTTAGTCGCGTTGTTAGGATCGAAGTTTTTAGGGTCAATTAAAGCGTTTTTGTTATCAAAGAGCATGAACTCACTCCCCACCCTAATATCATACCCATAACTGCTCAAACCATAGCTGATCACATTCTTACCGACTTGTTTTTCGCAAAAAGGGCTAATCATGCCATGCTCTAAACTCATTTTTTTAATCCAAGAATCCGCTTTTAATCCCATATACACAAAGCCTTTAAAGTTTGTTAATAATTATGTTATTATAACAATAATTTTTTGCTAAAAACGCTTATGGTTAGTAAGATGATGTGTTTGTGGCATATTTTAAAATAATATAAGGAATAGATCGTTATGAACCTTTCTGAAATTGAAGAGTTGATCAAAGAATTTAAAGCTTCTGATTTAGGGCATTTGAAATTAAAGCATGAGCATTTTGAGTTGGTTTTGGATAAAGAATCCGCTTATGCGAAAAAAAATGCGTTAAATCCCGCTCATTCTCCAGCCTCCATTATGGTAGAAGCGAGCATGCCAAGCACTCAAACCCCTGTGCCTATGGTATGCACCCCTATTGTGGATAAAAAAGAAGATTTCGTACTTTCGCCTATGGTAGGCACTTTTTATCATGCGCCCTCCCCTGGGGCTGAGCCTTATGTCAAAGCCGGCGATACGCTTAAAAAAGGGCAAATCGTGGGCATTGTAGAAGCGATGAAAATCATGAATGAAATTGAAGTGGAATACCCTTGCAAGGTGGTTTCTGTTGAAGTGGGAGACGCTCAACCGGTAGAATACGGCACGAAACTCATCAAAGTTGAAAAGCTTTAAAATCCATGAACAAAGTGAATAAAGAAAATAAAAAGGTAGAAAAAAAAGAGCTTTCACGCATTTTGATCGCTAATAGAGGCGAGATCGCTTTAAGAGCGATCCAAACCATTCAAGAAATGGGTAAAGAATCCATAGCCATTTATTCTATCGCTGACAAGGACGCCCACTACCTCAATACGGCTAACGCAAAAGTGTGTATAGGGGGGGCAAAATCCAGCGAGAGTTACTTGAATATCCCGGCCATTATTAGTGCGGCGGAATTGTTTGAAGCGGATGCAATTTTCCCCGGGTATGGGTTTTTGAGTGAAAACCAGAATTTTGTAGAGATTTGCTCGCACCATTCTTTGGAATTTATTGGTCCGAGCGCAAAAGTCATGGCTTTAATGAGCGACAAATCCAAAGCCAAAAGCGTGATGAAAGAAGCCGGCATGCCTGTGATTGAGGGCAGTGAAGGGTTGCTTAAAAGCTATCAAGAAGCTGAAGAAATCGCTGATAAGATCGGCTACCCTGTTATCATTAAAGCGGCCGCTGGCGGGGGCGGGAGAGGCATGCGTGTCGTAGAAGATAAATCCAAGCTTAAAAACCTTTATTTAGCCGCAGAAACGGAAGCTTTGAGCGCGTTTGGCGATGGGAGCGTGTATTTAGAAAAATTCATCAACAAACCCAAGCACATTGAAGTCCAAATTTTAGCCGATAAGCACAGCAATGTCATTCATGTGGGCGAAAGGGATTGCTCGGTGCAAAGACGCCAGCAAAAGCTCATTGAAGAAACCCCGGCAGTGGTTTTAGAAGAGGGCATTCGTAAGCGTTTGCTAGAAACAGCGATCAAGGCCGCTAAATACATCGGCTATGTGGGGGCTGGGACTTTTGAATTTTTGTTAGATTCCAACATGAAAGATTTTTATTTCATGGAGATGAACACTCGTTTGCAAGTGGAACACACCATTAGCGAAATGGTGAGCGGGTTAAACCTCATTGAATGGATGATTAAAATCGCTCAAGGCGAAGAATTGCCCAAGCAAGAAAGCTTCTCTCTCAAAGGGCATGCGATAGAATGCAGGATCACTGCAGAAGATCCTAAAAAATTCTACCCAAGCCCGGGTAAAATCACCGAATGGATCGCCCCTGGTGGGGTGAATGTGCGCCTTGATTCGCATGCACATGCTCATTATGTCGTGCCCACGCACTATGATTCTATGATTGGCAAGCTCATTGTGTGGGGGGAAAACAGAGAAAGAGCGATCGCTAAGATGAAAAGGGCTTTAAAGGAATTTAAAGTAGAAGGCATTAAAACGACCATTCCTTTCCACCTTGAAATGCTTGAAAATGCGGATTTCAGGCAAGCAAAAATCCACACGAAGTATTTAGAAGAAAATTTTTAAGTTTTAAGGATTTTCTTAAGCATGATTTAAGGATTTTAAACGATCGGAAAGAATCAGCGTTAAATTTTGTGATTTTATAGTAAAGTTTTTTCATGCAAACCCTGTTTAAAGAAGTTACCCCTAAACGCTATGCCAATGGCAATGAGATGAAAGAAAATTCTAGCAATGTTTTAGATCAGTATTTCACTAAGCCTAGTGTGGCTTTAAAATGCTTTCAAAAAGCTTGTGAGGTTATTAAAAAATACGAAAATCTAGATGACTTTATTTTTTTAGAGCCAAGTGCAGGCGATGGGGTGTTTTATGACTTGTTTCCTAAAAATAGACGCATTGGTATAGACATTGAACCCAAAAGAGATGGATTTATTCAATGCGATTTTTTAAATTATAAATTGCCTACGCATCAAAAAGTGATTTGCTTGGGCAACCCTCCTTTTGGGCATCGTGGGGTTATGGCGTTAGAATTTATCAACCATGCTAGAAGTTGTGATTTTGTGTGTTTTATCTTGCCCATGTTTTTTGAAAGTCAAGGAAAAGGCTCTATTAAATATCGTGTGAAAGGTTTGAATCTGCTTTATAGCGAACGCTTAGAAAAAAATGCGTTTATAGATTGTGAATTACCCAACCGCTAAAGCGATTGGGTAATTCACTGGATAATCTATTAAGCGAAAGGATAGCTTATAAGCGTTCAGTGAGTGAAGGTATGGGCGTGATGGAATACAATGATAATAAAGCTAAAAACGAATGGTCTCAATTCTATGATGAATTGAGCGGGTATTTAAGGATCAAAAAATGATGAAATGGTAGAATTTATAGTTTAATTCTAAATAACGCTTAATTGTGTTATGATGTTAAAAACAATCTACTTTAAAGGATAAATATGGAATTTAAAAACACTAAAAAAGACAGGTTGAGCGATTTAGAAAATCGCTTTGAGAATGCCAACAAGCATGAAACAAACAAACATGAAAAAGAAGACAGGAAAAAAGCCCACACGCTCTATATTTCAGAGAAAGTGATGAATAGCGTAGAAGAGTATTTGAATGAATTTGGAGCGTTCAGAGAAAATAAAAGCGTGTTTGTTCAAGACGCTATTGTTTTTTATTTAGAACACAAGAAAAAAGAAATGAAGCAAATGCTTTTAGATAAGGCGAGCAAGTTGTGATTTTATGGTGTTTTTATATCAAGGAGCTTAAATGAAAAAAACAAGACTTTTAAAGTTGAGAGCTTTAGCATGTTTAATGGGATTAGGCGTGAGTGGGTGCGCGTTTTTAGACAAGCAAATTTTAAACGACCACTTGACTAAGGCTAAAAACAACCCAAAATACGATTGCCAAAAAGAAATGTGGTCTTTCCCTGAGAAATACGATGGGATAAATCAGTGCTTAAAGGTTCAAGAAGAGCTTATTGAACCGATTATCACTAAAAAGACTAATCAGTATCAATGCGATGATTTCACTAATGAAGGCTTAAAAGATAAGTGTTTCAAAAGAAACGATGCCTACTTAAACACTCTTTTAACGCCCATCATTCAAAAACAAGAGCATCGTTTTAGCTGCTATGACTTCCATAACCCAGAACTAAAAGAACAATGCATGGATAAAACTAACGCTTATGAAAAGCAAAAAGACCGACAAAAAAGACTAATTAATCTCGCTCAATTAGAAGCGTTTGAAAAAGAATACGCACAATATAAACCATACATTATCCCTTACTTCACCAAAGAATGCGTTAAAAATGCACCCAATTTAGCTAACAAGGAAAGACTATGCCAAAAAGAAGTGCATGAAAAATTTAGCGACCCTTATTCTAGTTCTAAAGAATTGAGCGTTAAATCAGCTATTTCTTTTTGCATTAAAAAAATTGATCCCAAATTAGAAAAAGCCACTCTGATGAATGGCGTTTTTATAAGCCCTTATAAAAAATCCACCCATTGCCAAAGAACGCATTTAGACAATAAAAGCTTGAAAGAAATCGCTTTGGATATGAACCCTAAATTAGAAAAACAAAGCCCTTTTATTGATGCGAACAAGTTGGCTATGCAATCTGCGGGGTTATTGAGGAAGAATAAAGATGTCTTGATCGCTTTTGCTACAGATATTTGCATGGAGCGTAACGAACACAAAAAAGAAGAGTTTATCAGCCTTAAAGATAGCTGTGCCCAATCGCAAGCCAAAATTTATAACAACAAGGAGCGCTTTGACAAATTCATACAAGATCACCAAAAAGACTTAAAAACTTGTCTTTTAGACACTTCTAACACTAAAGAAGAAGTGGAGCAAAATTTTTCACAATGCCAAAAAGAGCAATTGAGAGACGATAACAAAGGCTTCACTTTAGAAGAATTGGTTCAAAAATACGCTAAATAAAGTTACTTAATTTATGAATGGTTTTAAAAGTCCATTTCATAGTTATTGTTAGGGTTTGTGGGTTCATTAGTGGTTTTGTTAAAATCTTTGAGTGGTATTTTTTTGAGTGCGTTTGTGCTTTCTTGTGTGGTTTGTGCAATGGCTGTGATTTGATGGTTATTTTGCAAGCTTTCTAAAGTTATGCTTGCACTTTTTGATAAAGTTTTAAAACATTGCAACTCTTTCTGTAAAAAGTTAAGCGATTTCTCACAGCGTTTAATGATTTTATCCCTTTGCCCTCTTTCATAAATGGGCAAATCATTTTCATTAGCTTGCGTTAAAAATTTCAAATCTTTTGATAGCTCCATCGCTCTAGTCTCTAAGAATTCTTTTCGCTTCTTAGCAAAACAATAATTTTCCTCTTCAAGTCTTTTTAAATGTTCTAAAAGATTGAGCCAATTCTGTTTATTTAACAAATTGTCTTGTGGGTTAGAATTTTTAACACTATCATCTATCTTTTTCATTTCAAACCTAGCAATATTAACAAGTAAAGCGCTATCTTTAAAAAACTTAGCCACTAAAAACATATTGCCTTTATCAGTCAAGCTTAAATTTTGATAATTCATATACCTAAAAAATTCAAAAGCTCTTTGCGAAACACTATGTCTATCGCTTTTAAAATCTAAAGCAATTTTTTCTAAATTTCTAAACCACCCAAGCAGAAATCCCAAATATCTTTAGTGTTTGGGATGAATGCTTTAGTTCCGCTAGGAACTAT
>NZ_JAALNT010000025.1:0-15701 GCF_017594925.1 Helicobacter pylori | reverse complement strand
GGGGATATTATACCACGAATTGGTAGCATTCATCCCAAACGCTAAAGATATTTGGGATTTCTGCTTGGGTGGTTAAAGGGTATATTCTTGTTCTTTTCACAAATTAGCTTATTTAAACAGATATACAAATAAAGCACTCTAAAATGCCCTACAATCAAAATAAAGCCATAAGATGAGACAAACTATTAACCTAAAAACAAAAACGCTTTAAAACGCCTTGTAGAGCTTAAATTCTTCTTAAGTAGCACGCAAAAATTTAAAACCTTAAAGTTTTCTTAAACATAATCATAAAGCAAGTTTAAACCTAACCCTTGAACCTACTATCAAATCAAACTTAACTCTTTTAATACTAAGAGCTAGAAACAAACCTTAACCCTACACACTCTAAACAAAAACCTTTCTAATCCTAAATGCTAATGAGGCAAACCGCTTACAACCTAACTTAAATAACACAAGCCTTGACTAATCATTCCTTCCACAACTAACATGTCATTGATAGGTAATTCCTATTTTTCTTTTATTTTGATTTTGTTCTTATTTTTACTAATAAAAGAAATTAAAAACTTTCCTTAAACTAAACCTAGCCACAACTAACCTTATGGCTCTTTCAGTCAGTTTGTCTCTTTTAATCAAAAGTTCTTTTTTTTGATTTTTCTTTTTTTCCTTTAGCAAGTTCCTAGTTGTCTAATTTAATCAAGTTTTTTAAAAAAAAGAAATCCCCCTCATGACATGATATTTACTAATAACATGTTTACTCAATAGGTTAGGAAAGAAAGGTAAACCTTTCTTTCCCTTAATATTTTTATAACTATACGGAACTTAAGTTCCGCTTTCATATCTAATATCCATAAACACGCACTTCTTAACCTTAAAAAGCACTTAAATCTTACTTTCAAAAACTATTTAATCGTTGATAAATTCAATTTTTGTATTTAGTGAGTAATGCAAATAACTATGTATTTGATTATTTACTTTTAAGGGGGCGAAATTTTGCTTTTATGCCTTAGTTAAAAGCGGAACTTTTTAGAGATTTAGATTTAAAGGCGGAATTTCAAATCTCTAAGGAGCCATGCAAAATTTTTAAAAATACCGCTTTTAGAACCTAACAAACTAAAAAACATAAAACTCTCATTCTTTAAGATTTCTTTTTATATTTTAATAAGGTAGCAATATGCCACATAACAAACTCACTAAATCTCAGAGAGAACTCTTTTGTAATCTCAAAGCCTTTTTATACACTAAGGCTAAAAACTTCACGCCCATTCAAGATGTGAAGGATATGGCTTTAATCCTAGACACACAAGATAAAATCTTAAAATGCCACAATATAGAGCAATTAAAACAACTCTGTCATATTCTTTATAATCAAGGCATTAAACACACTATAATGATGCAAGGCTTGTTTTTATTCTTTAACTATTTTAAAGATAATCTCAAATTAAGAAGTTTTAGAATGCTTAGCGAAGAGCAAGTGATTAACTTTCTCTTTGAACTCGCTCAAAATAGAAAACCCAGCTCTATGGCTAAGTATGTGATGTATTTAAGACAATTCTTTGATTATTTGGATAGAAAAAGGCGTTATAGCTTTGATTTTACGCTTAAAAACCTAGCCTTTGCTAAGACCAAAGAAAGCTTACCCAGACATTTAAACGATAAAGACTTAAAGAGTTTTTTAAAAACACTCTTAGACTATAAGCCAGCTACAAGCTTTGAAAAACGCAATAAGTGTATTCTACTTATTGTAATACTTGGGGGACTTAGAAAATGCGAAGTGTTAAACATAGAATTAAAACACATTCAAGTAGAAGAGCAAAACTACTCTATTTTAATTCAAGGTAAAGGTAGAAAAGAGAGAAAAGCTTATATTAAAAAGAGTTTGTTAGAACCAAGCTTGAATGCTTGGCTTAGTGATGAATATAGACTAAAATATTTTAATGGGGCATATCTTTTTAAAAAAGACAAACAAAAAGCACAAAATTCTTTAACGCTTTATAACTTTATCCCCTTAATCTTTAAACTAGCTCAAATCAAACACTATAAGCAATATGGCACAGGCTTACATCTATTTAGGCATAGTTTTGCAACACTCATTTATCAAGAAACCCAAGACTTAGTTTTAACTTCAAGGGCGTTAGGGTATAGCTCCTTACTCTCTACTAAGATTTATATTCATACTACACAAGAGCATAACAAGAAAGTGGCTCTTGTGTTTGATAGTTTGATAGAGAACAAGAAGTAAGGTGGTTAAAATTGATTAGGTAGTTTAGTGTAATTAGTTTAAATAATCTTATTAAGATAAATAATCTAGCATTAGATAATTTTAATTAACTATTTAATGTTTTATTGCTAATTAAAAATGATTAGTTTTATAAGGGTTGTTAAAATCATTGAGATTTTATAGAGTTAGCTTAAATTACAAAATATTCTAAAAACAATGTAATTATAGATTATTGTTACTCATTAAGAATATATTTGATTAACAATACAAATAACTAAATTCTATTAAATACTGATAGATTAACTAGAGCTATTAAATACCTACTTAACAAGATTGTTTATCGTCTACGCTTAGGTGTGGGGGTGTATTCATTGGAATTGTCTAAATCATCTGCGTTGTCATGGGAATTTGAGTAAGTCGCTGTTTTAATTTGGTCTATTTTGTCTATTAAAAAATCATAAGCATTTAAAGAAAGGTCTTTATAGTGTGAAATGGGTTCTACCATATCTATTTCTATGCTATAACGCTTTTTATCTAACTCTTGCAAAGAATTTTGAAGAGTTAGTAAGTCTTGCTTAGTTATTTTTTGAGAACTTAAAAGCTTGTCAAATAAATTATTGTCATTATGCAAAGCCACTGCTATATCAAAAATATCTCTTGTTTTATTATCAGTTTTTCTAAAAGTAATCTTTTTAGCGATAATATTTTCTAAACTTTCTATATAAATATCAAAAGCAAAAATCTTTTTAGAATTATCTACATATCCCTCATTACTAGCATAATCCACTAAAACATCTATTTTAATGTTGTCTTTATTCGTTACGCCTATATGATTATGTTGGTCTATGTATCTTGTGCTATCAAAATGACTGCAATTATCTATCCATAATTTAGGGCTAAAAAATCCCAAACATTGAGCATCATTGACAAACAAATCAATATCAAAGCTTAATCTATGCTGGAAGTAATACATGCTCAAAGCTGTGCCTCCTCCAAACTTAATACTACTAGGATTAAGCCCTAAATTCAAAGCATTTTTAATAATGGGATAAAATTGTTCTAGGGCTTGAATTTGAGCTTGAAAGTTGTTTTTGATAAAACTAAGGCTCTTTTCATTGATAGGGATTGATAGAAAGGACATGTAAAATATTCTCCATAGGAATGTGATAGTCTTGTGAAAACCATTCTATTTCTTGCTCTAGTGCCTCTGTTTGAATTGTGCCTATAATATACTTGTCAGTATTGCTTAGATTAGTTGTTTTTTTATCCATAAAAAGCCCTATAAGGTACTCTAAACTCACATGCTTATCTTTATTGCCAATAGAGTTATTGATTGTAGCTAATAACATAGGGGCAAATGACATTTTTATCCTCCCTAAATTGATTTGATTGTAGTTTAGCAAATTTTGTGTTGGTTTTGGTTTGACTTAATTAGTTATAAAAGAATAACCAAATTCTACTAAATACATACAAAATAACTTAATATTTAATTGTTATTAGTATTTCTTTAAATTTCTATGCTATAATGATTACAATTCAAGTTAAGTTAAAAGGAATAGAAAAATGATTAAATTAAATGGTTTGAATAAAACTTTAAAAACAAGCTTATTAGCTGAGGTTTTACTAGGTGCTACTGCTCCCTTAATGGCAAAGCCTTTATTAAGCGATGAAGACTTATTGAAACGAGTAAAACTACACAATATCAAAGAAGATACGCTGACTAGCTGTAATGCTAAGGTGGACGGCTCTCAATACTTGAATAGTGGTTGGAATTTATCTAAAGAATTTCCGCAAGAATATAGAGAAAAGATTTTTGAATGCGTAGAAGAAGAAAAACATAAACAAGCCCTTAATTTAATCAATAAAGAAGACACTAAAGATAAAGAAGAACTTGCAAAAAAAATCAAAGAAATTAAAGAAAAAGCTAAAGTTTTAAGGCAAAAATTTATGGCTTTTGAAATGAAAGAACACTCTAAAGAATTCCCAAATAAAAAGCAACTTCAAACCATGCTTGAGAACGCTTTTGATAATGGATCTGAAAGTTTTATTGATGATTGGCACGAACGCTTTGGGGGTATAAGTAGAGAGAATACTTATAAAGCACTTGGCATTAAAGAATATAGTGATGAAGGAAAGATATTAGCCTTTGGTGAAAGAAGTTATATTAGACAATATAAAAAAGATTTTGAAGAAAGCACTTATGATACTAGACAAACCTTATCTGCTATGGCTAATATGAGTGGCGAAAACGATTATAAAATTACTTGGTTAAAACCCAAATATCAGCTCCATAGTTCAAATAATATTAAACCCTTAATGTCAAACACAGAGTTGTTAAATATGATAGAGCTAACCAATATCAAAAAAGAATATGTTATGGGCTGTAATATGGAAATAGATGGTTCTAAATATCCCATTCATAAAGATTGGGGATTTTTTGGTAAGGCAAAAGTCCCAGAAACTTGGAGAAATAAGATTTGGGAATGTATTAAGAATAAAGTAAAGTCCTATGACAACACTACCGCTGAAATAGCAATAGTTTGGAAAAAAAATACTTATTCTATCTCTCATCACTAAACCCTTAATCCCATATGCTAAAAATGGGAAAGCCAAATTGGTCAAATTTAACATTAGGGTTTTGAAAGTATATTCTAGCCCTTTCTCTTTGATTTATCCTTTCTTGTTCTAGTTCTTCATATTCATGGCTTTTTGGCGTGTTATAACCATTGCTATAACGCTTGAAATAATCATCTGCCATAATCTCACTTTGCATTGCCATTGTTTGATTTAAAAAGAGCATTTGATTAGTAATCTCTTTAAGATACTTCACAGCGAGTAGTCTAACCCTTTGATTAAAATTCGCATACGCTTGGCTTTGAGCGTCTTTATTGGGGGCTTTGGTTAAATCAAGTGTGAGCGTTTGGATTTCTTGTTCTAATTCGTTATCTAAGCGAGTTGTCCTAAATACATTTTTAATAGGGTCGCATTTACCTGTCTCTTTATTTTCTGTGCAATAATGTATCCCTTGCTTATTATGGTTAGCTGTAGGGTCAGTTACACCAAACTCAGTTTGTAGGACATCAAGTCTTTTTAGAAATGGGTCAAGTTTCTTTTTAACTGCCTATTATCATTAACCTTTTTCTTTACTCTAAGCAAAAATCTTCGTTTTTGCTCTTCTGATCTATTGCCTGTTGCTAAAAGAGCTTGCTCGCTTTCATAATTACTATCGTTTACCATTTTACACAACATTTCCCCCCACGCTCTACCACTCAATCCCCCAGCAAGTGATTGCATGTTTTCATAGCCACTGCTACTTAGAGATTGGATTAAATTTTGCACATCTCTTGCGGTTTGGGTTTGTTCGCCATTTTTGGTGATTAGGTTATTGAGATTTTTAAGATTGACAATCTTATTGTTAGTAAGAGCATTGACATTAAGCCAAGGGCATTGTTGCGATAAATACTTGTTTCTTAGCAAATTTTGTGTGTTCCAATTTTCTATGCTTTGCTTTAAATTCTCATAGTTGTATCTAATGCTTTGAAGTTGATACTGAGCGTTTTGTAAAACTTGCATAGGATTGGCTAAAGTGATAGCACTACTACTAATCAAAGAATTAGTCGTATTTATCATGTTATTGACTTTTTGTAACTGATTGACTTGAGCTTGAGCCTTAGAAATAATCTCTTCGTATCTTTTGATACTATCTACCATTTTGCCTATGATAGTGGCTTGACTTACATGGGTTTCTGGGTCATTGACAATCAAAGGAGTTTCCCCCTCTGCAAAGACACTTTTGCAACATAAAAGAGCGCTAAAAAGCGCACTAAAAATTGATTTTTTTATTTTTAAACCTTTCATTTGTTATTTTTATCATTATCAAATCCAAAGCCACTTTTAACACTTGCTACAAAGTGTCTCACACCAGCTTTAGCACTTCTTGCATTTACAGCATTTGCCCCTCCACTTAGTCCAGCAAGTCCAAGAACTTTAGCTCCAGCTTGAAGTCCTGCTAGTCCGCCCCCAGCACTCTGATAGGCTTGCTTAACTTGATTAGCAACCATAACTGCACTACCCCCAAATACAGCTCCGCCTATTGTCATGCCAATTTTTTGCATCATTTCTGTTACTGCCCCCACGCCTCCACTTGTGCCAAAGATATTATTGATAAAATCAGGCACTCGTTTGACTAGAAAGAAACAAATCACAGAACCTAAAACAATAATGGTTAAAAAGCCTACAATAGAACTATGGGCTATATAAGAGTTCCAATCTCCTTTTAAGACATTGCCAAAGGCATCAATAATTTTTCCCTCATTTGCCATTTTATCCGCATTGCCATAAAAGCCTTGTGCGACTTCGTGTTTAGTGGGGATTAAAGCATTGACTTTATAGATTATTCCATAATTAAAAAAAGCTACTAACATCATACAAGGTTTATAAAGAGTAAGGGAAATGAGCTTTTTAAGATAGCTAAATAACATGCCTTTGGTTTGGGGGATTAAACCTAATGCTGACCACATAAAAATTTCTGCTGTAACTAATAACACAATAATAAGCAATAAGCCTAAAAACAATAATTCCCCTAAAATCACTAAAAAAAACATGATTATTTTAGGTATCATTGTGAACCAATTAAACATGTTAATACCATCAAAAGCATTATCCCACAGATTAACTATCATTGCATAAGCACTTGAAACTAGATTGCCTATATTAAAGGTTTCACTAGGACTAGCATTAGCATTGGTAGGAATTTCTAAGCCATCATTTAAGCTTTGAGCGATAAGTATAGCAAGCTTTTCAGCTGGATAAAATATCGTGTTAATGAAATAGGTGTTAAAATCATTAGGATTTCTAATCCCCCAATTGATAAACCCCACAAACACGATGAATACAACCACTCCCATAGCGGTTTTAAACTCAAACATATCGCCCTCTTTCACACGCTTATACGCCCATATCATAAATAAAATAGTAATAATGGTGTTTAAAATGAGTTGTGCATGAAAAAAGCTACCCACATGTTCAGCAAGACTTTTGGCTACTTTTTGAGATGGCTCAACAAACATGCCCATAAGGGTGTCAAAAAAATTCATCGCCCCCTCCCTTTAACACAACTTTGTGCTTGTAAATTTTCTTTAGCATTTTCTAAAATGCCCTTAAGCCTTTCATTAAAGGGCTTAATGCTATCAATTTGTTCTAATTTATCCATGATATTTTCCTTTTCTTGTGTTGAAGTGTAGTTGTCTTTTAATTTTTCTAAAGAGCTTTCTAAAAACTCCGCCATAGTGTCAATGTTAATCGCCTTATTTTCTATAATGTGTGCTAATTTCAAATCATCATTACAATCTTTTGAAAAAGGCGTATAGATAGTGGGGAATTGCTGTGTAAGAGCATATAAAATACCCTCGCATTTTTCTTTGTATCCTTTACCCTTAATATCATTATCAAAGGCTAAGATGACATTAAAACTATCTTGTGGCTTATTAACAGGCTTAGGCTTTCTGTATTCTCTAGTTCTTTCAACTTGCTTGTTATAAATAAGAGCATTTTTTTCTCTTTGATAATTTTTAATAATGTCAGTGTAAGTCTCTACTACCACGCTATTAAAATCATCACTAGCCCTGCCTTGTCTCACTAATTCTTGCCATTGTTCTTCTTGTTTTAGATAATGGTTATACGCTCCTTGTTGTCGCCCTTTTAATTGCTTAAAAAAACTTTTTAAAAAGAGTTCTAATTTTTGTGCATTAAATTGCCCTGCGGTGCTAATTAAAACGCTCTCTTTAGGCTCTAAACCTTGTAACTCTAAATAAGCTAGACTATCAAAGATATTTTCAGTAACAATGACATTTTTAACTAAGCTTAAATTATTAGGGAACAAGACTTCTATGCCTTTACTTCCTTGTGCGATAGATTTTAATGGCTTGTCTCTTATGTTGCCCTCTTTGTCTGTGCTTAAGGGAGTATTTAGGCGTTTGTTAATCCCACACTGATGAATGGGTATGACATTAAGATTTTTATTCTCAAAAGCTAAATAGGTAGCAAGGATAAGATTATTAAAATTGTCCGTTTTTAAATGCTCTTTATAAGGCTCTAATAGCTTTGTATCAATGCCACGCTTTTTAATGAGTGTAGCGTTTTGTAAATCATAGGGTTTAAGGTTTTTAAACTCATTGATGATTTTTTGAATTTCTTCGTTATTTTTGCTAGAGTTATCCCTTGCTTGTAGAGTATCTTTTTTATTGCGATAGCCTTCTAACTTTCCAGCGAGTAAGTCTTCAACGCTGATATTTCTATCCTTACAAAAAGTAATGATATTACCGACCTTATCGGTATGAGTTTCTTTGTAGGTGTAACTAATTGAGCCATCTTTATTTTGATTTTTAAAGATGACTAAACTTCCCTCTTCGTTTTCATGCTTTAAGCAAGGGTTATTCTTGCTATGCTTATTTTTGTTGATAACATAGCCATTATCTAATAAAATCTCATGCAAAGGCAAGGCAGTGAGATTAGGGATATAACTCATAGGATTTTCCTAACGCTTTCTGCTCTTAGAGAGCGTATTTTGTGTGTAGCCATAATCTATAGTTGGCATTTCTTTTTTCACTTCTTTTTGAGCGTTATTTTGCTCTTTAGCTAATTCTTTAGCTTTTTCTTTTTCTAGCATAGCTTGATAGTGTGCTTTAGCTCTAGCTTGTTCTTTTTTACCAAACTCTATCCAAGGCTCATCGCTGTTATTACTCTGTGCTTTCTCTTGGCTTTCTTCTTTTTGGCGTTCTTGTAAGCCTTTGTGAGCTTTAGGGTCATAATCTAGCCATGGTTCATCAGGATGCAAGGTTTTCTTTAGCTCTTGCTTAGATTGTGGCTCTTTTGCTTGAGTAGTGCCATTTTGCTCTATAGCTTGGTTTTGTTTTGTGTTTTCTTGTTGTGTAGCGGTGCTATTAGTTTGAGCGTTAGTAGTCTCTTGTCTTGGCTCATTTTGTGAGTTTTTAGGTTGCTCTGAATTTTTATTAGCCTTATTTTGCTCTTTAATAGCATTTACCCCCACACTTTGAGTGGCGCTATCTAAATTTTTGAGTGTTTTTGCTTGTTGCTTGTCTAAATGCTTTCGCATCACTTCATACACTCTATTATCCATAGGCTCTAAGCTATCTTTAGATTTAGCTAAATAATCTTTTAAGACTTCGTGGTGTTCTTTTTCTAATTGGTGTCCCAAGATAGACTTAACGCTTAATTGCAAGCCCTTATCTTGCATGTGCTTATTACCATGCGCTTGTTCTAAGCAATCCTTAATCAAATTGATATGCTCTTTAGTGAGCTTGGTTGGCTCTTTTTGGCTTACCACTAATAAGACTTTCAATTCATCTTCATTCATGTGGTTTTTAGCGTAATTTAAAAATCTCTCTTTAAAATCAAGCTTAGTCTTAATGCGTTTTTGCTTAATATCAAGCTCGGTTTGTTTAAAGAAACTATGCAAACTAGCGTATTTGTCTTTAAGGTCTATATCATTGCTAGGTGTTTTCTTTTCTTGCTCTTTTTGTGCGTATTCGCCTTGTTCTTGTGTGTTAGGCTCTTTTTCATTAAGCTTATTGCTTTCTTCTAAAGCAATAGAAGCGATTTTACTTGTAGTATTTTCTCCTGTAGGTCTTAGCAATTCAAGCTCATTAGGATTTAAAAAAGTGATAACTTCGTTTGTTTCATCTCTTACAACTTGCAAACTCTCTAAAAGTGTTGCACTTTCATTATCCAAACCTTGCTTGGTATTATTATCTCTTAATGTCTCTAATTCTAAGTCTTGCTGGTTTAAAAGCTCTTTTTCTTGCTCTTGAAAAACTTGTTGCTCATAGAGAGTATCAGGGTTTTGGCTCTCATAATATTGCTCTAGGGCTTTATTTTCGCCATCTAGGGCGTATCTTTCTAGCTCTTCTTTTTCAAGCTTATTTTCATGCTCTGCAATACTAATTTCTCCAGCTCTTTGAATTTGATTTTCTTCATAATCTTGTAGTGCCTTACTTTCAAGCTCAGCCTCTTCTCTTTCAAGCTCTTGTTGTTCTAACTTGGCACTAACTCGTGCAATGCCATCATCTTCATTCATTTGTATGTATTGCTCTTGTTGGTATTCATAATACTCATCTTCGCTCATTTCTAAAAAGCTTTTTTCTTCTGTAAGCTCTACTTCATTTTCGCTAGAATTTTGTATCTCATGTTTATTAGCATTTTGTGTCTCAACAATCACTTTTTCTAAACTTTCTACAAACTCGCTTGGATTATCATTAGAGATAGATTGCTCTTCATTGATTTCTTGTTGGAACGCATTAAAAAAATCGCTTACATTTTCATTGTCTTTTGTATTAGAGATTTCATTTTTCATGCTCTCAATGACTTCTAGCATAGAAGAAATGTCATCTTTTAAGCCCTCTTGGCTTAAAGACTTGATTTCTTGTTCTAAAATGCCTAAAAAATTGGTGGGGTCATTTTTAGAATTTTTAACTTCATCTAAAAAAATCTCTAAAAAAGCGTCCTTTCCATCATCACTCCAAGCTTTCCACGCCTTTAAAAATCCATTAATAAAATCTTGCATTATCTGCCCCTGCCTTTAGATTGAGTAAGCACTACTTCATCATTAGCAAAGTAGTGGTCATACTTTTGTTGCTCTGCTCCTTTATTAAGAGTTTGTTGCAACATCGCTAACATTTGGGGATTGTTTTGAGCCATTTCAAGCATTTTAGAAAACTCTGCTATATTCATTTCATTGTTGTTTGGCTCTTTAGTGTTGTTTTCTTTGGCATTGTTGTCTGTATTAGGTGTAATTTGTTGCTGTGGTTCTTGATAGATTTTGTGTTGCTTTCTTTTTTCATGATGGGTTGCCCCATATTGATTGACATAATCTAGCACTTTGTTATACTGCTTTTCATTCAAATGCTTGGATAAATCATAAATCACCAAATTTTGATTATTCATAGAGAAAGTATTGCTAATGTATTGTGTTCTTAAAGTTTTAGGGTCTAATTCTTTAAGCTTAGTTTTGTCTAGCGTTTGAAAAACATTGACATTGTAGAGATTTTTAATCTCTAAAGTCGGCTCTATGTCTATCTTTTCTTTTTTAAATTCGTAAAAGGGCGTTTTGCCATCTTGCATATACTTGATATTGCTCTCTTTGTCTCTTTGAGGAACTTTTTCATTCTCATAAATCACTTCGCCATTAGAATAATGCTTAAGATTGCCCTCTTTGTCTTTAAGGGGGATTAAATTACCCTGTTCATCTCTTGCTTTAACATAGCGCATTTCATAATCTCTAATATAAGCAATACTTGCCTTATCATAAAAGCCATTAGGATTATTTTTACTCTTAGTGTTGTTTTTAATGTGCTCCACTTCTTTAGGGTTTGCCCCAAGTTTTAAGGCATCATCTAAACCTACCCAAACATTACTCTCATAGCCATTCTCATGTTGCTTGGCATCTAAAATAAGAGAATTTAAGCCATTATAGGCATTGCCAGCATTACCATTATAAGCTCTATTATTTGGCTTAAACTCTAATCCAGATTCTAAACTTTTAGCAATTTCGCTCGCTAAAAACCTAGCAAAAACCTCTTTTTGCTCTTTAATATCCATTTCATTCCACGCTTTCATTTAATGCTCCTTGTTTTTATTGACTTCATTTTCTAAGGAATGTTCTAACTCTATTTTTGTTTCTTGTTCGCTTTTAGGCTCTACTCCCATTTGCATAAACTCTATCATTTGCCATTCATTCATAGGGTATTTTCCCTCTGTAAGTTCTAAAAAATCTTGTGTCATTTTTTCTGTCCTTGTTTTTAAAAAATCTTTTTAGAATGCCATTAAAATTACAAGGAGATCAAGGTCTTGACTTATTTACTTTTTCAAAGTGTGTGCGTACACATATGCCACTTTTTAAGCTATTTTTAAGCAAAAAACACAAGTGTGTACGCACACATTTTTTAGGCTCAAACCATGCAACCCCCTAAAATGCGTAACTTAATCTAAAAGTAAATGAAAAGTAAATAAACCTAAAAATTTAATGAAAAAAAGTTAAAATTTAAGCTAATCTTAAGCTAAAATGATAGTTTTTTGCTCCTTTTTAATGTTTAAAAAAACTTTTTTTAAAAATGAAAAAGACAAATTAAACCTTAGAATTTCTTGAGAAAGTTCGCTTAAAATGCTTTAAATTTAATTGATAATTTAATTTCTTAATAGTTTAATGATATAAGCTAAATAAGAATAAATTCTTTTAACATTGTAATATTAAATTAAAGATTAAATACTCTTTAAATAACATAGTTTATTATCCCTTACTAAGTTTAATTATTTACTATGTTTATATAAAAAATCTTAAACAATCAAATTGTTTAAAGTTAATTCAAAATCTATATAATTGTGATATACTTTTAAAACAACTAAAATAAGGAAAATAACATGACCATTTGCATTGCTAATGAAAAGGGTGGCAGTGGTAAAAGCACGCTTTGTTTAAACTTAGCCGTGCAATTACTCAAAGACAATAAAGAAGTGGTTGTTTTAGATACAGATAGCCAAAAGTCTATGGAAATTTTTGCTACAATTCGTGCTGAAAAAGAACGCCCCACTTTTAGCTTATTTAATCGTAGTAGTGGCTTTAGCGATACTTTAAAGCAAATGGTATCTAAGTATGAAAATATCCTTATTGATACTAAGGGGGAATACAGCAAAGAAACCCAAAAAGCTATGCTTTTAAGTGATATTGTGCTAGTGCCAACAACTCCTAGCCAATTAGACACTGAAGTCTTAGCTAATATGCTAGAAAGAATTGAGCAACTCCAAGAGCTTAATGAAAATCTAAGAGCCTTAATTGTCATCAATAGAATGCCTACTATTCCTACCCTTAAAGAAAGACAAGCCTTAATAGAGTTTATTAAAGAAAATAACCCTAGCGATAGGATTACACTTTTAGAAAGCTCTTTGAGTGAGCGCATTGTTTATAAGCACAGTGTAAGCGAAGGCTTAGGGGTCATAGAATACAGCGATAAAAAGGCTATCAATGAGTGGATTAATTTTTATAACGAATTAAAAAGCCATTTAGAAAAAGAGAAAATACATGCGGTTTAGAAGAGTTAAAAAGCACAAAAATAAACACAATAAGGAGCATACAAGTATGGATTTACAACAAATTGATGAGCTAGAAAAGAAGTTTGAAGAACAAGAAGAACAAGCCCAAGATACCCCCCTAAAACAAGAGCCTAGCACAAAGGAAGTAAAAATCCCTAAAAAAAGGGGGCGTAAAAAAAGCTTGTTAGATGAAGATAAGAAAAAGAGCTTTAACATTGCCTTTAGTCCTTGTGTGATAAAAGAACTTGATGAATTTTTGCTAGAATTTGGCTCATTTAAAGAGACACGAAGCACTTTTATTGAAGAAGCACTTATTAGGCATTTAAAACACAGAAAAAACACCCAAGAGCAAAAGCTTTTAAAGCAACTAGAAAGATTACAAAACAAAGAAAAGGGCAATAATGAAAACAATGAACTTGAATGAATTTTTTACGCATAAGATAATCTATAAAGACACCCCTTTAAAGTTTAAGGATACACTAGAACAAGAAATCAGCCAAGCTAGTTTAGTAGAGAAGTTAATCTTAGCTAATATCTTAGCCAATATGGTGTTTGCTAAGATAAGCAATGAGAATGCCCCTAAAATTCTTATTTCACGCTTGATGTGTAAGTTTAGTCCTATTGATCATGAAAGCACTATTCCTAGTGATTTTAAGCCTATAGATGAAGAAGAATATGAAGATGATTTAGAATGGCTAAATGAAGAAAAAGAAGATAGGCTCTTTAATTACTATCTATTTTTAAATGGTATTAAAGAAAGTGATGTAGAAGAAGTGTTTAATGAAAGTGTAGAAATCTATGATGAGTGCTTAATAGAAATCGCTCAAAATGTCCTTAAAGATAAATTTTCTTATGACATTGACTTATTGCAAGTTTTAGTAAAAGGTTATGCTAAAGAGATTAGAGAATTTTTGAGTTATAAACCTACAAAAGAAATCAAAGACTTTAAAGACAAAGAAAAAGAGCCATTTTCTAAAAAATTGCAACAATATTTTAAAGAGATTTTAGAGAGCAAGGGTATTTAAGTAGTTTTAAATAGAATTAAATTAACAAGACAAATGCTTGGCTAAAAAATGCAAATCAAATAAATCTCTAGCTTTAGTTCTTGTATGCTCCCCATCAAAGCAAGCACAGAGTTTGTTATCAATAATACGCTCTATTTTAGCAATTCGCATTCCCTCAATCACATTGACTTCGCTCTCTTTTGGTGCGTCTCTATAAGATATTTCTAATTTTAAAGTTTGTTCTTCTTTATTGTCTTTGGTAGCATAACGCACCATATAACGCCCCACACTATCAGTGTCTTTTTTAATATGAATATCATTTAAGATAATGCCATTAGGAATAGCGCTCTTTACTCTGCCTAAGAGATTGATTTTTTTATGACAATCAAAGTCTAAATCTTCTGAAAAACGATTTAAGCCATAGCCTAGATACAAAGCTGTTCCGCCTTTTAATACCATAGGGGTGTCGGCTAGATTTTTAACAATGGCTCTCATCAGTTTTTCATGATTAAGAGCTTGTTCGCTTAAACTCACTCTATAATGGGGTTTCTTGCTATCCATTTATCCAAATTCTCTCTTTCTTGCTTGTTTAATTTGGGTTTCATCACTTCTATAAGAGCATAGACACTCTCTTTATCTTCAATACTAGGAAACCATTCATCTAGCATAACAACCCCTAGCTTTCCAGTTTGCAATACAGAAACATAGAGACAATCTACACAAGCTCTTGGATGCTCTGCAATATAAGTGGGAGTATGTTTAGGGTAATAGCCCATTTTATTGAACCTTGCTGTGCCATCTATAATGCCTAGATTGCCTAGTAGTTTATTAGTATTATGAGCTTGTTTTTCACCATAGATATAAACCCCTATATCATCAAACGCATTCTCCATTAAAGCATAGCTACTATGCCAATCTCCTGTGCCTTGTGGGCTATGGATATTTAAAGCCACAATAGAGCTAACATAGACTTCTTTTGAAGTGGGTGGAATATAAAGCATGCTAAACTCCCTCATTAGTTTTAATTAGGTTCTAGTTTAGCAAAATTTCACTTACTACTTCTTATGATACTCATTGATAAAATCCCCACACACTTTCATACTATATTTAAATCCTTTGGAGAGCTTGACATTATGCTTTTTAGCTAACATCTCAGCAAAGCTAATTTGTTTAGGCGTAGCGGGTCTATTTTCATCATTATTAGAGCTACTAGCCTTTTTGTTGTTTTTCTTAAAAAACTCATGCTCTTCACTGTATCGGTCTAAAAACGCCTTAGCCACTCTGTTGTCTTCTTTGTAGTTTGTGAATTACCCAACCGCTAAAGCGATTGGGCTTTTTCTTGCTTCATCGCTCCATAACTAGCTAGATCTAATATG
>NZ_JAALNT010000024.1:0-16458 GCF_017594925.1 Helicobacter pylori | reverse complement strand
AAAGAGATCGCCACATCAAACGCTATGAAAACCCTGAAAACAAAGTTTTTTATAACCTCGCGCAAATCTGGCTCTTTGTGTGATAATAGCTTTGGCATAAATATTGTCAATATTTGGACTTTGATTGATAAATTCCTTACGCCTTTTAGCCACAATTCTTAATTGAATGTCTTTACTAATGGTGTTGAGAACATTTTGTCTAGTATCAAAATAGCCCTCTAAGTCTTTTTGCATTAAATTAGAATAGCTTAGTCCTTGTAAGGATATAATGCCTACTAGATTTTCTTGTTTGGTAATAATGAAAGTATCATCATACAAGCCTAAAATATTGCACTCCTGTGCCATAGAATAGGTTTTTGGCACAAACCCTGCTAAAAGGTCTATGGCTTTTTCCTTGCAATATTTAAGGGCGCTTTCTAACATTAAGAAGACTTTCTTTTTCTTTTAGGTTTTTCTACTAAGACTTCTTTTTGCATATTTTTTCCTTTTAAGCGTAAAATGAATTAGCTTTGGTTTTAATTTTGGAATGAGCGATTAAAATGTCACTTATATCTTCATCAAAGAACTCCGCTATGCTAAAAATTAAGAGAAAGCACACATAAAGCACAAAAGAGTTCAATATATCTAGCCAAGGTATCATAATAAAAGGCACAAATCCTGAGAGTAAAAAACTCTTAGCATTGAGCCAAAGAAATTTTTCTTTGGAGCTGATTTCTTTGAGATTAGAAACTGAAATACCAACTAATTGCATGGGGACTTCTTTTAAAAAATACTCATAAACCAGTTAGCTAAGGCTGGGGCTTTAAAAAAGATTGCAGCACCAATTGCAATAGCAAGCACGGTCATTAAAATTTCTTTCCATCTATCTAAGTTTTTCCATATAAAAATAGCAAGTCCTAAAAAAATAACCATTAAAATGCCTTTAGCCGTAGGGCTAGTGAGCTGTTGTTCAATGGAATTAAAAAAGGTAGTCATATCCGCTTGTAATAAAAGAGGTGAAAAACCTAAAAAGGCGATAAGCTTTCTAAAATGCCTTAATTTTTTCATGCAATGTTCCTTTCTTTTTTAATCACGCAAAATTTCGCTAACACTTTGTAAGTATTTTGATTGAGCTTAAAATCTAAGTGATAAATAACAAGTTCTTCATCAAACTCTAAATTTTCTTCATTGACAACTTGCGTTAAATGAATGATTTGATTTTTTAAGGCTTGTGTCATTTCATAGGTAATAACCTTTAAAACACCGATTTGTTTGATTTGAGCTAAATTCAAAGGCTCTTTGTCTTTTAGTAGGGCAAACTCACTCTCAAAAGTAAAATGCCCTAAGCTATTTTCTAAATGCTTTTCTAGCAATGAAAAATCTTTATCCCATAAATAACTGCAAGTAAGCTCTGTTTGGCTCTCTAAGGTTTTTGCGATTGTCTCTTGTTCTTTGTTTGAATAAAACTTTTCTAAATGCTCTTTTACATTCAGCAATGTTTCATCAATTTGTATGGACTTCTTGTGTAAGATTAGTTCAATCATTGTTTTCCTTTAGTAAATTTGAAAACTCTTCTCTTGTTAATTCATTCTTAGTTTCAGTTGTATCAGTTTGCTGTTTTTCTTATTGAAACAAATATTTAAAGTTGTGCTTGGTGTCATTCTTAAGCACTCTCTTGAAAGTAGTTTGAAACTTTGGGTGAGTTGTTAATAGGTTCGCCTACACATTCTTTGTCTTTTAAAACCTTTAAGAGATTTTTCTTCACAATGGCTGTTTGATAGAAACAAAGATTAGAAGGAATGTCTTTGTTTGTTAAATCCTTGTAGGATAAAGTGTAAGTGGTATTAGGATTAGAAATAGGCGTGAATTTTAAAACAACATTATTAACTCTTTGCATAAGCTCTTGGCTAGGAATATGCATAACACATTCTTTGTTGTTAATTTTTACTCTCTCAATTTCTTTGGCAAACTTTTCTAAGAAACGCATAATCTGTAAGAAAAAAGGCGATGGGATATTGTTCTTTTGATTAGCTCCTACGTAGTTATAGCCCTCTAATTCTCTGTAATCTTTAAGATACGCATACAAGTATCTTTGTTTTCCTTTAATGACTTCAATAAAACCTTGCTCTTCTAATATATTGACATTCTTTCTTAGAGTTCTTGCTACAACTTGCAAAAACATTTTGGCGTAATGTCTATCTAGGGCAATCTTATTAGACTTAGCATTAAATGCGAGCTTGTAGAGTATGTCTAATAATCTTTTAGCTCCTTGTCCGCCTACAAAGCTTATAGAACCTTGCTCATGCATAATGCTAGGATTAAAGAGTTTGTAGTCTAAATCTTTTTTAAAATTGAAATAATGCTCATGCGTGTTTTTAGCATAAGCAAGATTTGCCTTATAAAGTGTGTTTAACTCATCTTTATCTAAATTAGGTTTTAATGTCTTTGCCATAGTTTTCAAGTCTCTTTCTATGAGACTTAGAGACAGAAACTAACATTCTAGTAAGAATAGGCATTAATTGCTCCCCAAAAGAATAAAAAATCACATCAAAATCAAAATTGTATTTCAAAAATTCTAAGGCTTTTAAGCTCAACTCTCTATTTTGTCTCTCATAATCCTGTGGCTCAACCAAAACCCTCTCCAAATAAAAATCATAGTCATAATGCTTTGCAATACCTCGTGGCTTCTTGATGCATTGCGCAACATCCCATCCATAATCCATGGGGGTTTCTAAGTGTCTATTCTTAAAATCAATCAACAAAATTTTATAGCCAAATTCTCTAGCCATATCTGTATATGGTTTGCTTTGCCACGATTCAAAATTGGTGTTATCGCACACTACAATATCTATACGATTTTCTAAAGCTTGTTTGAAGGCTTCTTGATTGTTTTGGTGGTATTCATTGAGTTTCTTTTTATCAACAACATAATGCCTGATACCCTCTTCATCTGTTTGGATGAAATATTCATCGGTAGAATGAACGCTAATAGAATGCCCCAAGCTTTTTGCCAACTCTTCAATCTGTTTGATCAAAGAGGTCTTGCCCCCACCTGGAATGGCGCGATTGATAATGACTAATTTGTTTGATTTATTCATCCTCTTCTGTCCCATTAATTTCAATTCCAACACCTTCCAAATCCCCCCTTAAATACAAGCGTAACGCCGACAACAAAGGTGGGATATTGTTGAAGCTTTGATTTTTTAGCTCTAATTTTACAAAGCTTTTAATTTCAGTCTCTTTTTCTATCGCTTTATCTATGCTGTCCAATAAACGCATGGTTTTCTCGCTTTCAGGGATCAATTCTAACTCTCTTTTAGCGTTACGATAAGACAAAAACGCTAACAACAATTCGCATGCACTACTGAAATAAAACGGCTCAGGATCTTTCAAACACTCTTCTATACGCTTCAAAAAGCCTTTTTGCTGCTCCAAGCTGGTTTGAGCCATCAAGTTCTTTAAAAATTTCTCATTAATCCAACTAGCCCTAGCCACAATGCTTAAAGTCTTTGGGTTAGTAAGATTCTTAAAAATCGTTTTTTGAAAGTCTTTTTCAAGATAGCCTAAACATCTGCTTAAAAAATCCGTAGAAGGTGATTCAAAAGGTAAATTAATAAATTCTTGTTGTAATTTTGCGGGAATGCTATCATTCAAGCGACTAAAGAAATCCAGGATCTCTTTTTTAAAATCTTTGTCTGTTTGTGGGTCAAAATAATACTCTTCTAACCGTCTCAAATGTTCTTTAAAGGGAGTAGCAAATTCAGGATTTAAGGTTTCTAACTCTTCAAGCGTGTAATGTGAAAAAATTTTTAAACAAGGATACTTGATTCTTTTGAGCGCTTCTATTCTGTGTTTAATTTTCTCATCTAGAGGTTTTCTTTGATAATAATTTTTAGCTGTATTTAATAAAACAATTTCTCTATTTTTTTCCAAACCATAAATTTTACCTCGATATTTACTAGGGTCTTCCCTATCTAAAAACACTTCCAAACACACTCGCACGCCTTGTGAAAGCTCATTTCTGTTCGCACTCTCTTTGCATTGACGGCTATGACAAAAAACTTTTTTACCATTTGTTTCCACTATGTAAAAAAGTTCATTGTTTCTATCTTTCCCTATTCTTGAGATTCCACCGCATTTTAGTTTTTTATCTGAGAATTCTATAACAAATCTGGGTGGACTATTTAAATCTTTCAATGTCTCTAATTGCTCTAGCGCCCACTCAAATAAATCAGAACTTTTGCCCTTATTAGGATTAAAGTCGCTTTTTAGTTCATTAATACTTGGTTTTTTGATGAGATTAGGCGTAGGGAGTTCAACCCTATCAATACGCTGCCATTCTATAACAATGGGCTTTAAATCATTATTGACAGGTTTAAACTCTAACACATAGTTAAACTCGGTGCCAATGTCATAAGTGAGCGTGAGTTTGTATTCTTCGTCATTTTCTAGGGGAAAATCTTTAGAGGTGATTTTGCCTTGATAGTCGATTTTTTCTTCATTTAGGATCAAGGGCAAAGCAAGGCTTTCTCGCCCTTTAGGGATAATAAAAAGCGTTTCAATCTCTAGGGTTTCTTTATCTCCTAAAATGGTTTTATCTTTAATGATCTCAAAGCTTTTAAACCACCCGTCTTCAATCACTTCCATAGAGAGCTTAGGCAAGCATTCTTTATACAGAATAAAGCCTTCTTTTTCTAATCCTAAGGCTCTTTTAAAATTTTTTAAAGCTTTTTTGATATAACAAGGCTCATCTTTTAATAAATAAGCTTTTGAATCATCGCTTTTTTGCCTCTCCAAAACCAAGCCACAATCATTAAAGGTCTTACTTTTATGGTTTGCTTTAACGACCAAATCCATGCTGTTATAACGCAAACGCTCATTTTTCTTTAATTTATTTTCAAACAAAGAACTAAGTCCTAAAGCAACGCTTTTAGGATAGAATTTTGCGTCTTTAAAATACAAGCTTATTTTATGCTTGATCTTAGCAAATTCAAAATTTTTAATATTATCATCTAATAAATAATATAATTTTTCTATCTTATAGCGTTCCTTGAAATCTCTCATAAAAGCTTCCACGAGAGTCTCATCATAGTCTTTGAGAGCGTTGGCCAAATAACCTTTTTTATTTATCTCACCCTTAGCGCCATTAGCGTTGATGTAAATATTATCCTCCTGATTTTTGGCTAAAAGGGGGAGCTTTAAAATCTTTTCTTCATTGTCATTACCCACTAACAAAGCGAAGGGTTTGGGGCTAAACATATCAATATACATTTCTTTATAAACTCCCTTACACAATTCCAATTGCGGGATTTCTTGATTTAAATTTATAGGCTGTTTTAATTCATTTTCAAAAAACTCTTTCGCTTTTAAACGCATCTTTTCAAACGATAAATTTTTCACTGGAAAACTATTTTTAATTAGCACGTATAAATCTTGTTCATTTCTAATTAGCGTGGGTTCAATGTTTATAGAAGTATAAAATTGGGCTTGGTATAAACACTCCAAATAGAAAATTTGATCCAAATTCATCAATGACCCCACACCATCATAAAGCCAATCATGGGCTTTAAAAATGCGTTTGTAGTGCTTATCAAAATGCAACAAGTTATTAGGAATGATGGCTTGTTTTTCGTCAATTTGTTGGGCTACTCCACTCTTTAAAAAACTTGTTATGCTGAAAATTGACTCTTCAAAAACCTGTTGGAATTCTATCTCGCGCCAATGAATTATTCTTAAAAGTTCTTTAATGAAACGCTTGAGAAACCTGTTTTCATGCGTATTGGCATTCACATAACGCTTGACGCTCAATACTTTATTGTCGCACAACTTTTCTTTCAAACTACGACCTGGTCGCTTGGCTAAATACAATACGCATTTAGCGTCAAATTCCCTAGCCTTTTCTAAAGGCATTTTTAAATGTTTTCTGCAGATATTGGTATTTAGATTGCTAAAGATAGCCTTTAGGGCTGGCTCCACAAATTTGCACAAAAAATACAAATCATCTTTATACGGCTTTTTTTCATAATCAAATTGCGCGATATTTTCCAAAACGCTAAATAGATCTCTGTATTCAAAAGAAGCACTAAAATCATCAAAAAAAGCAATCGATCTTAAAAAACTCCGCACTTTCAAACGCTCTATGTGATTAGGCGCATAGAGTTCTTCTAGATCCATTGCATGCTACTTTTTGAGAAGTTTTTCATATTCGGCATTATTCAAATAGTTAGCGCTGTTAAACACAAACTCTTTGGAATCATTTTCCATAGCTTGTTTGAAATCCGAAGACACGCTAAAGTCTTTCAATAGATCTTGAATCTTTGTTAAGTGTTGGTTGTTGCGTGTCTGAACCCCTCTAAGTTTGGGGAAGATCTTTAAAATCAAGCATTCTTCATAAGCGAATTGCAAAGCCTTATCCTTATCAAAAGCATGGAGAACTAAAGGGTGGTTATGCATATAAGCACTCATGCTCTGCCACACTCTATGCCCAATGCTTCTACCACAAGTGCTCAAGCGTTCATTGATCTCTTCGGTTAGTTTTTTATATTTTCCTTCCAGATTAGCTTCTTGATCACCCTTTTTGTTTATCCAACAATTAAAAGTTTCAGCTTTTAAATATTCATCATTACTAGGAAGAGGTTTTTGTTGCTTGCTTTTCAATATTTTAGGTCTCTCAAAGTTCAAACAAAACGCCCTGTCTAGCACCTTATCGCTTAACATTTTGGTGCTTTCATCTTCATTCATCGTGCCCACAAACAATAAATTATCGCCTAAGGGCAATTCCCAAGTTAAGCCGGTGCCTAGTTTAATGCTGATATTAGTTTCTTTACTGCGTTTAACCTCTAGCTTGCTCAAAAATTCTGCAAAATACAATTCAATGTGGGCTAGATTCATTTCATCAAGCAACACAATATTCATCGCTTCTTTTAAGCCGTATGGTTCTTCATTATTGCTCAAAGTGGTCTGGATAAAAAAGCGTAAAAACTCTGTCGCATCAAATTTGTTTTCTATCGCATTAAAATACCCCATCAACGATTCTGGGCTATCCCAAGTAGGCTGCACGGCAATGCTTAAAAAATTTAGCCCCCCAAAATGCGCATAGAGCTTAGGCAGTTCAGATTTTCCTGTCCCACTCACCCCACTTAGCACGCTCAATGGCGATAGAGACGTGCTTTTTAAAGCGGTGTGGAACATATACAATAAACGCTTGGGATAGAAAACATTGAACTCTTGCATGCCCTTTTCTATACGCTCTAAGAACGCTAATTCTTCCACTTCGTTTGAAGGTGCGCCTAAGACTTTGGGGTTGGTTTTTACAATTTGTTCTTTGATATTTTTTTGGCGTTTTTCAAAATCCTCTACCCCAGCATACATATTTTTCAGTTTTTCAAATTTTTCGTTAAGCATATCTAACTCAGCTTCTAATTGCTTATTTTTGACTGAAAGAGTGTTATATTTTTGTTCTGCGTTCTCTTTTTGGGCTAAAATTCCCTCTAATTCCCTTTTTTCTTCTTCTAACTCTTCTATTCTTTCATCTCTTGGATCAAGCTCGCTTTTTTCATTTTCCCATTCTTGGATTCTATTTCTTAGATCCTTATTAGCGGCTAATAAATCCTCTTTGCATTGTTCTAAATCCCTATTATCTCGTTCTAATTTTTCCCTGTCATAATCTTTTTGCCAATCTATTTTTTCTTTCAGTTCTCTGTTTTTTTGTCTCAGAGCGCTCGTTTCATTTGCCATTTCATCTAGTTGGGCATGCAAATCATTCTTTTGTTTTTTTAAACGCTCTATCTCGTTTCGGTTTTCCTCTTTGATCTCTTCTTCTCTTTGTTTCATGAGTTTTTCAAGTGCTTGTTTTTGGGCATTAAGACGCTGTTGATCCAAATCTAGTTGCGCTTTTTCTTCTAAGATGCCTGTTAGTTGTTGTTCATAGTCCTTAAAATTTTGCTCCCACTTTTCTAATTGGGCGTCAAATTGCGTTTTAAGATCACTCTCTAGCCTATCGGAGCGCTCTTTGATACTTTCTAGCTTCTTTTTATAATCTTTATTGAGAGATTCTTGTCGCTCTTGTAGTTGCTTGCTTATTGTTTCTAAGATCAATTCTTTTTGCTCTTTTTCATAAGTCCGTAAGCTCTCTTTAACTTTTTGAACCTGCTCTTTTTTAAATACCTCTCTATCTTTTATAAAATCTTCAAATTCTTTTCGGTTTTTTAGATAAACTTTTTTTCTTGTTTGAACGCATCAATGTCTTTTCTAAGCTGTTTTTCTCTTTTATCTAACTCAGCTACTCTTTTATCCAACTCAGCTACTCTTTTATCCAACTCAGTTTCTCTGGCTCTTAGCTCCAATTCTTCATTCCCGCTCATCGTTTCTCCTTTGGATATATTTTATTTGCTATTTTATTAAAATATTCTAGTGCTTGTTTTTCTAATTTTTCTAAATCCTCTTCTTCTAATCTTTCAAGTTCTTTAGTTATCTTGTGTGCATGGCCTCTCAAAGCAATAAGCCTAGCGATAAAATCCAGCCATTCTTGAACTTCTTCAAACACGCTCTCAAAATACTTACAGCTAAGCAACACTAACACATACGCTCCCAAACTCGCTTCATCATTCTTAAACGCTCTTTTCAAAAAGTCTTCCCTCACTTCTCTTAAAAAATATAAATTTTTAAGATTAGGATGATCCCCTAAAAGCTCGTCTTTAGTTTTAAAATCAAGCTTTGGTTGTTTTTGGATAGCTTCAAAAAGAATAATTTCAAATATCTTACAAAAATTCAAAACCATCTTTTCTTTTTCTCTTTCTTCTTTTTTAGAGTAATATTTGGCTTTGGCCAGATTAACTCCCACAAAACATTCAAATAAGGCTTTGGGTGCGTTTAAGTTTGATAGCTGGGATTGGGCGTCAATCTCTGCATTTTTCTTATAATGTTTTTCTTCTTGAGCATTTTCTCCCTCTTTAATCAAGGGGTTTTTTAAAAGATTTTCTACTAGAAAATAAATTTCATCTCTGTATTTTTCTAATTCCACTCTCGTTAAAGAAGACCCATCTTGTGATTTCTCGCCGTGTTTATCTTTATTCCTGTATTTTTTTATATCATGCAAATCTTGTAAAAAACTAGGGTAACTTTTAGTCAAAGCTTGCATGACTTTTTCCTCATAGCGCAATAAAGCGTTCAATCTAGAGTCGTTTAAATCTTTTGAGATCTGTTCAAAACCTAAATGCATGAATTTCTTTGACAAATCTTGTGCTTTGTATGTTTCTAAATCGCGCCCTTTCAAGCTTGGTGTTTCATCAAAAATTTGTTCATAAATGTCATACAGAGCCCCACAAATTTCAAACTTTTTTTGATGGGTATCCAGATTTTTTAAATTACATTCAATTGTATACAATCTGTCATCAAATGCCGTAAAGTTTTTAAAAACTTTGATTCGTTTTGATGGCTTAGATTCGCCAGTTTGGGTGTATTGTTTTTCCCTCCATTTTTCAAACCATTCAGGATTAGTTTCCTCTAATTTTTCTGCCATCTTTTCAATAGGGTGATTCTTGCATTCCACTCTTATTTCCTTACTATCATCAAAGGCTTTGGCATGCAAATAATAAACTTCTCCTAAAACATGCCAACTCACCACTTTTGCATGGCGTAAAGTATCTTGCTTATGGTATTTTATAGATGTCTCTATCGTTTTACGGATTATTATCTCATTCACATTTAATGACTTGTTATTTTCTTTTGGATAGTATAGGCTCTCTGCCTTGAAACTAGAGTCTGCAAAAAACTCCACTATACTATTTTTTAACTCTTTTCCATCTATAGCTCTGACACGCTCCAAATCCACAAAATGCAAAAATTCTTGATTGATTAGATTGTAGTAAAAATGCGCATGAATTTTTTTATACTCTTCAAGCGTTTTAGTCTCAATCTTTTCTAAAATAGGCTCTAACAGATCCAACTCACCCCCAAACCCTAAAAAACCTTTTAATTCTTCATCTTTTACCCCTGATTCTTTTAGTTTTAAAGCGCATTTTTCTATTGCATTTAACCCTAAATCATTATGTCTAATTTCTAATTCTACGCAATAAATTCTGCAAGGAATCAACAGATGTTTATCGCAAACAGAATCATTTTCAAAGCTAATAATTTTCATAAAATTTTGCCCTCTTTTTTACATGATTGTAAAAACTCAAACAGGCCTGAGACCTTATCTTTTGATTCTGGTGTGTCAAATTTCTCTCTATCCCCTGCTACAATGAGCGCTCTTTTTTGGCGGCTCAAGGCCACACACAGACAAGAAGAGATTTTTAAAAACCCAAAACCCTCAGTATGGCGAGTTCTTACGCTTGATAAAAACACAACATCAAATTCCTTACCTTGAAAGCTATCCACCGTGCCTATCTCCAAATTATCGTATCCTTTTAAAGCTTGTTCTAATAGCCTTTTTTGCTCGCTAAAAAAAGTAATCACCCCAAAAGTGAAATCTGACTCATCTTTCATAAAAAGGTCTAAGCATTCTTTAATTGCTGTAATTTCACTCTCCCTATAGTAAGAACCATCAGCATTCCTTTTTTCTTTAGATTCTTTGACATCTATCCATGCCAAAGGCTTGTTATCCAAAACTCTCAGATTGTGTTTGAAAGGCTTTTCTTCTAAATGCTTTCCTTTTAAAGGCGATTCAAAACTTTCATTATGAGGTTTGTAAAAAACATCGCTCACTAATTCCCCCAACAAGGGATGCATTCCGTATTGCATGTTTAGGGTAATAAAGCACTCCTTACCATCTAGCTCTTTTAATTTTTGAGCTCTTTCTTTGAGTTTCTTTCTCATATTGCGCATCTTGACTCTCATCTTCAAGTTTTTTTCCTATCTCATCGTCTAAATAATGCGGCAATTGTCTGTCATCGCCCACCAAAATAATGCGCTCTTTGGCTAATGCCATCACCATAAGCAATTCTAAGGGGTTAGCCTTGGCCGCTTCATCAACAATCACGCTATCAAAATAAGGGGTTTCTTTTCTTTCTAATGCTTGATTGTGTTGCCCTGTGGTGTTAGAAAAGACAAAATTATAATCCCTTAACAAGCTCTCTAAATCCCATGGAGTTCTTTCTAAAACGCTTATATATTCCAATAAAACTCTGATGCGTTTGTCATTAGGGCTTTGAGAAGAAAGAATTTCTAGCAAGTCATTAGCTAAGGACACTACTTCTTCGTTGGGTTTAGGAATTTCATATTTTCTTTTAGGGGCATTCTTTTCTAACAATCTTATTTTAAGCTCTTGTAATTTTTCTAAATTTGGCTTAGGCGATTCCAAAAGCTCTCTATCTTCTTTGGTAAGATTTTCTTTAAACTGGCTTTCTAAAAGATCATAATTACGCATAACTCCATCATCTTCAAACCCCTCTTGTGTGGTGCGTAAAGCATGGATAACGGATAGTTTGGCGGGCATTTCTTGTTTTTGCTGCCCTGCTTTTAATTGGCTCAGCCTTTCATGCATAGAAGAATCAAAAAAGATCGCATTTTTTTCTATTTCTTTTAAAAATTCCAATTCGCTGATAGGCGAACTATAGTAGCGTCTAAGGGCTTCTTCTAAATCCAAAATTTTTTCTATATTTTCATAATCCCCTAATTTTTGCAGTTTTTTTCTCACGCTTTCTATGAGTATTTCAGCAAGCTCTCTCAATCGCTCATTCAATCTTTCATCTTGTTTGTATTGTTATTCTTTAGCATTTTGTTTAGCACCAAATTTAAAAGTGGGCAATCCCCCTACTTTGATGCGCTCACGTGCATTGTTAGTCGCATCATGCCCTTGAGCGCACAGTAAAATTTGCCCCTTGATATTTTTATCCTTAGGGTATTCTTCAAACAATCTTTCACAAATGGCATTGATCACAGTGGTTTTGCCCGTTCCAGGAGGCCCTTGGATAATAGCAATATCAGGGGTATTTAGAGCGATCTCTATGGCTTTTTCTTGATTTTCTGTGGAATCATTCTTAAAAATCTTCTTTCTAACTCTTTTGGTTAATTTTAAAGCTCTTTTTTGATAACTTGATAAAATCTCTTTTAAGACTTCATCCATCGTGTCTGCAGTATCATTATCGCCATCACTATCCTCTTTAATGTTTAAAATTAATCCTAAATTAGGATTGGCGCTTCAAACCTTTCTTTGTCTTATCTAATGCGCTATATTGTTTTGTAAGCGTATTTAGATCCCCCATATAATCTAAATGAAAAGCATCGCCCTCTTTTATGGAAGGATCGTAATTTATGATAAAATCATCCCCACTAATGTCTTTAATCATTATTGATTGGCTGTTGTTTTTAGAAATTTGTTTCTTTTGTTTAGGAATAAAATTGATTAAACTTTCTTCATTTTGTGGGTCTAATTCCTCTAAAACCCCTAAATCACTCCCTCTCTCTTAATTGCGCTTTCTTTATAAGATTTCCATTTTATTCTTGTCTAAAGTTGGCTTAAAACGAATTCTTAAACTCCCTCCTGCTTTACTCACGCTTTCAATCTTTAAAACCCCCACTTCTTTTGCCTCATTAAAACTTTTTTGAGTGCTTTTGATGAGATATTTTTCCCAAATTTTTAAATAAGATTTGTCATCTTGCTGGATCTGGTCTAAAAGGCTCGTTCGCATGGTTTTTGTGGTTTTATCATTAAACTCTAATGAACCTTGAAAAAACAAACACAAACCAGGCGCTAGCTCTTGTTTAATAGGTCTTAATTTTATCGCTTCATAAGAATGCCTATTATTTATCAAAGCGTGCTTAACGCTTAATCCCCCCCTTGGTATTTAACAGCCTGAAATCTTCTTTTAAAATCTCTCCACCATTCTCTTTATTCTCTTTATTTTCATATTCATAAGGCAATACGCACACAAAATAAGTAGGACCAGCCATTTTTAAAATACAAGTTTCTTTAAAATCTTCTAGTTTTTTGTCTTTTCCCATATCTTTTAGTAACTTTTCTGCGATTGTGTCTTTGAAATTAATGTTTAACGGTTCAGGAAGAATTTTTATAGGGCGTTTGAAGAAACGGCACTTCAATTCTAAAACTTGTCTTTCTTGGTTTTCGCTTAAATTTAGGACTTGAGCTGCAAGAAAAGCGTTACTGCAAAAAGCATTTTTAATTTCTTTTTCTTTGGTTTTGCCTATGATCTCTAATTTCAAATAACGCTTTTCATCTAGATGAAAATATATTTTATTTTTTTCAATCTTTAATAATCCCAATTTTTCTCTATCTTTTGGCTCTAGTTTTGCGGTATTGAGGTTATAAGATGGTGCTATCTTCTTTGATAAAACTCAGCATTTTTGAACCTTAATTAAAAAACCATTGTATGAAATAGTCAATTCTTTTTCTAAATCTATTTCTATCCTATAGTGATCCAACCTTTTATCATTGATGAGAATCTTTTCTTGTTGTATGTCATGATGAAAAATCAATATATTATTAGCAATCTTTGCAAACTCCCATTCGCTTTCAACCACTTCAATCCCCTTAAATAAGGTTGTCGGTAAAAAAATAGGGTCTGTGAAATTCGAGGTAAAATAAAAAACTTCACTATTTTGGTAATAACTTGTTGCTACAAGTCTGATAGGTTTTTTAGCATCGCAATAAGGGCAAATCTCCCATTCTCTATCATAATAAGTCATTGAACAATCTTCACATTCTAACACTTGCAAGCTAGCTTTTTCTAAGCTCTCTATAAATAAGGGCATAGTAGGGCGTTTCAAAGGATCTTTTTTGCCTTCTTCAAAGCATTGTGCTAATAAATTTTTTAAATCCCTTGTTAAGAAAAAAGGCAGTAAGCCACAAGAACGATTGCTATCATCCTTTCTATCTTCAATCCAAGGCAATTCTATAAAATTTTCTGCATCACCAGCACTATTCCCGTCAAAAGGATGAACTATATTTAAAAGTTCATAAGCTATGATGGCAAAAGAAAAGGTATCGCTAAGCATGGTGTTGTAATTGGTTGTATCGCTATTTTTAGAGGTTTGGCTAATCTCTAAAGCCCCATAGTTAGGCGTAAAAATAACACACAGGGCTTTTTCGCTCTCATAACGCACATTATCCGCATCAATTAAAAACGCTGAATTGTCTTTATAAAAAACATTGTTTAAATTCAAGTCCCCATACACCAAACCCTTACTTTGCAATCTGAATAGAAGTTTTGCTAAATGGGTGAGTATTTTTAATCGTGATCTCAATCCTTGTGTTTGTGAGTAATAACTTAAACTTAAAGTCATATAATGGTTATCTTTGCAAAGTTCTTGAATGGCATTATTGATCCTAAAAATCCCATCTTTTTCTTCGTTTTCTAAAATGCTGGGCTTCTTTAAAAAAGTTTTTAGTGGTTCATAGCCCTCAGCCATTTTCATCACATAGCCTTGTTTTTCTTTCAAAGTTACCAGTGGAATTGACATAGGGAAATGACTCTCTATCGGCTTAAAAGATAAGTTTAGAACGCTTTTTTCATATTGTTTGAGGGATTCTTTGTCTTTAATAAAATCTCCATCCCTCAATACTACCTTAATAGCCACATCCTTATCCAAACAGCGATACACTATACCCTGTCCGCCTTTTCCTAAAACTTCTATAGTCTTATGGATATTCCTCTCACTATCAACAATTTCTTCTAACTCCATAAACTACCTTTTCTATACGCTATGATCAAACTCGTATCATCATAAAATTTATGATTCCTTAAGAGCACATAGCACTTTTTTGATGCCTTTTTTTTGTGTTTAAATTCACTGATTATGTCCTTAACAAAATCCAAGCGTCTTGCATCTATTAAGCTTTCATCTAATCCATCCGTGCATAAGAATAACGCATCAATTTTTTTACGCTCTAAGACTTCCCAAGTTAAAAGCGTATTGCGATCAAAAGGTGTTGTGAAATGCACTAAATCTTGCTTATCCTCTCTTAATAATCTATGTTCTTTTCCTAAAACAGCCAACAACCCATCACCCACTTTACCTATAAACGCCTTTTCTTTGCCGATAAAAACCAGTTGCAGAGTGCTTAGCGCATTGCGAACTTCCAAAGGATAGAGCAGACACTCCCAAATACTAAAAATAACTTTATTCAATAACGCTAAGTTGCAACCTTGTATATCAATAGCATTTAAGGCTTTTTCTACGCTCTCGCACAATTTTTTAGCCCCAATTTGTGAATCTTTTTTACTCCCTAAACCATCGCACAAAACAAGCAATAACCCCTTTTGATTTTTTCTGATTAAAAAAGCGTCTTGATTAGGCAATCTAGCATACGCATGGTATACTCCCCTAATAGAAGCCCCAAACGCTTTAAAATCTCTCATTGCTTAATCATCCACTTTTTTCATGAAATGCAATACTTGAAAAATTTCAGCGCTATCAAACACTTTAGAAGAGATTTTTTTAAGTTTGATCATATTGGCATCCGCTCCAAAAGCCACACTGGATTTAACTTGAATTTCTTCTGTAAAATGCCCATCGCTCAACAACAAAGCGTCTTCAAACTCCCCTTTTAAACCCTTTAAATCCCACTTTTGTATATCTGTATTTTTTAGCCAATTGCTCAAAAGCTAAAAGCCATAATTGAAGGGCTTCTTTTTTCCCATTTTCATTCATAGATCCTGAATTATCTATAATGATCTTCATGCTTTCTCTTTAAAGGGTTTAAAATATCTATCAACTTCATCGTTTAAATCCATAAATAAAGCGTTTTTGTGGCGTAAAGATTTTAAATCATCCATCATGGAATCCAGTTCAACTTTTTAATTGAAGCAGAACCCTTGCTAATGGTTTGGGTCATGATTTCAAACAACTTCACTAACTTTTCCACATCATCTGCGTAAAATACGCCATCTTTGCCAAAATCCTTATTAAATTAACTTGCGGGTTGGCTTCTCTATCGCCAATAAAAATGCTCCAACACATACTTTTAGTGCTTCTCCCATCATGGTGGAAGTTAAACAAAGGCTCTTGCCACTTATCATTATTTGGCTCGCCATCCGAAACTAAAATGCTATAAGGTTTATAGAATTAAGTAGGGAAAGTGTCTCTATCTTCAATAAGATCCTTAGCCAATTTAAACGCTTGATCTAAAGGGGTGCCACCACTCGCGCTTAAAGGCTTAAAATTGATGTTTTTTATATCATCAAAGGGCGTGTGCAAAACCGCGCCATTTCCGCCAAAAGTAACAATAGCCATTTTGCTAAATAACTCTTTTTTAGCTTCTTGCTTTAAAGTTTCTATCATTTTTTGAATGCAAAGATTAAGCACTCCAATGCGTGTGCCATTACCCAAAGAATGACTCATTGAACCACTCGTATCTAACAATAAAAATACTGGAATAAAGCGTTCTTCCACAGAATATTTACTTAAATCTAATGCCATAACATCTCCTTATAAATAATTTTTCGCGCCAAAAAACCCAATCACAAGAATAAAGCACAATCTGATTAAAACATTCATTTCAGCACTCTTTTTGATGAT
>NZ_JAALNT010000023.1:0-20129 GCF_017594925.1 Helicobacter pylori | reverse complement strand
ACGAAAATAATCCTACCTTAAAGCGCTTGATAGAAGCCGTGAAAGACATGCAAAAAGAGAGCGAGAAAGGGATTAAAAAACAAAAAATTAAAGAAGTCAAGGAGTAAGAAAAAATGAATTACCCTAATTTGCCTAATAGCGCTTTAGAGATAAGCGAACAGCCTGAAGTGAAAGAAATCACTAACGAATTGTTAAAGCAATTACAAAACGCTTTACATAGCAACGCGCTTTTTACGGATCAAATACAGCTAAGTCTTAAAGGCATCGTTAGGATTTTAGAGGTGCTTTTGAGTTTGGATTTTTTCAAAAACGCCAACGAGATTGATAGCAGTTTGAGAAATTCCATTGAGTGGCTTAAGAGCGCCGGCGAGAGCTTAAAAAACAAAATGAAAGAATACGAGCGCTTTTTCAATGATTTCAATGTTAGCATGCATGCCAACGAGCAAGAAGTAACCGCTACCTTAAACGCCAACGCACAAAACATCAAAAGCGAAGTTAAAAAGCTAGAAAATCAGATTATAGAAGCCACTACCAGGCTTTTAACGAGCTATCAAATCTTTTTAAATAACGCTAGAGATAGCGCTAACAACCAAATCACAGAGAACAAGACCGCAAGCCTAGAAGCGATCAAAGAAGCCAAAACCACCGCTAACAACGAAATAAGCGAAAAACAAACGCAAGCGATAAATAACATTAACGAAGCGAAAAACCAATCATTATCAAAACATTGATTTTTTTGAGATTGAATAAGGCGTGTTAAAAAATCACTATAATACCCCTAAAAAATGCGAGTTTTAAAGATGCCTTTATTTGATTTAAAAAGCCCTTACCCACCAGCAGGCGATCAGCCCCAAGCCATAGAAGCTTTAACGAAAAGCTTGAAAAATAACAACCATTATCAAACTCTAGTGGGGGTTACAGGGAGCGGTAAGACTTACACGATGGCTAATATCATCGCTCAAACCAATAAACCCACTCTGATCATGAGCCATAATAAGACCTTATGCGCGCAGCTTTATAGCGAGTTTAAGGCGTTTTTCCCGCATAATAGGGTGGAGTATTTTATCTCCCACTTTGATTACTACCAGCCTGAGAGCTATATCCCTAGAAGGGATTTATTCATTGAAAAAGACAGCTCTATTAACGATGACTTGGAGCGTTTGAGATTGAGCGCGACCACCTCGCTTTTAGGTTATGATGATGTGATCGTGATAGCGAGCGTTTCGGCTAATTATGGTTTGGGTAACCCTGAAGAATATTTAAAAGTCATGGAAAAAATCAAAGTGGGCGAGAAGCGTGCTTACAAGAGCTTTTTATTAAAGCTAGTGGAAATGGGTTATAGCCGTAATGAAGTGGTGTTTGATAGGGGGAGCTTTAGGGCGACGGGGGAATGCGTGGATATTTTCCCCGCTTATAATGACGCTGAATTTATCAGGATTGAATTTTTTGGCGATGAGATAGAAAGGATTGCTGTCTTTGACGCTTTAGAAAGAAATGAAATCAAGCGTTTGGATTCTGTCATGCTTTATGCGGCCAGTCAGTTTGCCGTAGGGAGCGAGAGGTTGAATTTAGCCATTAAAAGCATTGAAGATGAACTCGCTTTAAGATTGAAATTTTTTAAAGAGCAGGATAAAATGCTCGAATACAACCGCCTCAAACAACGCACCGAGCATGATTTAGAAATGATTAGCGCGACCGGTGTGTGTAAGGGCATTGAAAATTACGCACGCCATTTTACGGGTAAAGCCCCTAACGAAACGCCTTTTTGCTTGTTTGATTATTTAGGGATATTTGAGCGGGAGTTTTTAGTCATTGTGGATGAAAGCCATGTGAGTTTGCCGCAATTTGGGGGGATGTATGCAGGGGATATGAGCAGGAAAAGCGTTTTAGTGGAATACGGCTTTAGATTGCCTAGCGCTTTAGACAACCGCCCTTTAAAGTTTGATGAATTTATCCATAAAAATTGCCAGTTCCTTTTTGTGTCCGCTACGCCCAATAAGCTAGAATTAGAGCTTTCTCAAAAGAATGTCGCTGAGCAAATCATTCGCCCTACAGGGCTTTTAGACCCCAAATTTGAAGTGCGAGACAGCGATAAGCAAGTCCAGGATTTATTTGATGAAATCAAGTCAGTGGTGGCTAGAGGTGAAAGGGTGCTCATCACCACGCTCACTAAAAAAATGGCAGAAGAATTGTGTAAATATTATGCTGAATGGGGCTTGAAGGTGCGTTACATGCATAGTGAAATTGATGCGATTGAAAGAAATCACATCATCCGCTCTTTAAGGCTTAAAGAATTTGACATTTTAATAGGGATCAATCTTTTAAGAGAGGGGTTGGACTTGCCTGAAGTTTCTTTAGTAGCGATCATGGATGCGGATAAAGAAGGGTTTTTAAGGAGTGAAACAAGCCTCATTCAAACCATGGGGCGAGCCGCTAGAAACGCTAATGGTAAGGTTTTATTATACGCTAAAAAGATCACTCAAAGCATGCAAAAAGCCTTTGAGATCACTAGTTACAGGCGTGCCAAGCAAGAAGAGTTTAATAAAATCCATAACATCACCCCCAAAACCGTTACGCGCGCTTTAGAAGAGGAGTTGAAATTAAGAGACGATGAGATTAAAATCGCTAAAGCTTTAAAAAAGGACAAGATGCCTAAAAGTGAAAGGGAAAAAATCATTAAAGAATTGGATAAAAAAATGCGAGAATGCGCGAAAAATTTGGATTTTGAAGAAGCGATGCGTTTGAGAGACGAAATCGCTCAATTAAGAACGCTTTAAACGCTATCGCTTAAAAACTGCGCTTTAAAAACTATAAGTGTAGTTGAAATAAACCGAGTAATTGCGCCTGAAATCAACTTGATACAACAAGCTGTTGATCCCGTATTCTAAAAATCGTAAAACTTTTAAGACATTTTCACTATTATTGCTAATGTTATTCATGGAATAATAGTGGTTAAAATAATAAGTAGGGATTTTAATCCCAAAGCCAAATTGGTTGCGCTTATTCCCTAAACGAACCCCTAAATCCACTAAAAACTGGAAGCCGTTTGAATTCACTTTCCCGCCAAAAGTGTTTTGAAGAAGCGTTTGATACAATAACGCATCGCTCAATTTGTCATACACCCCGGCAAAAGCAACTCCTAGATTGAACCCGGCAAAAAACTTATCCCCATTATAAGCGTTAAGCAATAAATCCATATAAGTGCCGTAAGTGGAAATGATAACAGACTGCGATTCTTGAGAGCCATAAAGAGAAGCGCTCAAATCATAAAACAGCCCCCACCTGAAGCCAAACCATTTCGTCTCTTCATGCTTACCCACCCACTTATAGCCCACTTGAACGCCAAGACCATTAGACACATACGAATTTTTAAAAACAGGGCTTAGACTATCGCTGAAAATAATCTGACTTTTATTAAATCGTTGGGATAAATTCAAGTTGCTAGAGTTGTGCTGAATGCTCCCTAGTTGATACCCAAGCCCCAGATAAAACGCCGATCTATCCGCATAGCGTTTGATAGGCGAAACCACCTTTTTATTAAAAAAAGTGTAATCCCCTCTAGTCAAAACATCTTTAAAGCTCTCTGCATTAAGCGCGTAAAGCCCTAAAATTAAACATAAAGCTCGTTTCAAAAAAGCCCTTTGATTGAAATTTTAATTTTTTAAAAATTGGATTTAAACTTTATTGTATCGTTTTAAACTTTATTAAACTCATTTTCTTAAGAGGATAGGGGGTATTTTGAAATAATTCCCCTAAAACCCCCAAAAAACCCCCTAACCTTTCAAGAGCGTTTTTTTAAGAAGCTATCGTTTGATTAAAATCAAGCTTTTTTATTATATTTATTCTAAAAACGCTTTGAGTTTTTTTAAATTCTGCAACCCAACACTCCACAAGAACAAAGCCAAAAAATTTTAGGCTAAAAACGTGCCTTATCCAAACACCCTTTTAAAAATCGCCCCCACATTTTTAGTGTAATAGCTGTAATCAAAACATGCTCTGATTTCACTCTCATTCAAATATTTTTTCAAGCGTTCATCGTTGAGTAGGGCGTTTAAAAACAAATTCTCATCAGCGTTTTTAAAAGCGCCTTGTTGCAAAACCTCCCATATTTTCATCGCATTTTCTTGCACGATAGAATAGCTTTCTTCTCTGCTCAAACCTTTTTTAGGCAATTCCAATAACACCCGTTGCGAAAAGACTAGCCCCCCACTCAAAGCTAAATTTTTAAGCATGTTTTTAGGATAAACCACCAGATTTTCAATCACGCTATTCAAACGGCTAATCATAAAATCGCTAGTGATAAACAGATCAGGCAGCACAAAACGCTCCACAGAGCTATGGCTCATGTCCCTTTCATGCCATAAGGCGACATTTTCTAGCATAGGGGTAGTAAAAGAGCGAATCACCCTACAAAGCCCGGTGATATTCTCGCTCAAGATGGGGTTTCTTTTATGAGGCATCGCAGAGCTCCCTTTTTGCCCTGCTGAAAAAGCTTCTTCCACTTCATAGACTTCACTGCGTTGCAAATGGCGGATATTGACAGCGATTTTTTCACAACTGCTCGCCAAAAGAGCCAGATCGCATGCAAGCCTAGCGTAGCGGTCTCTTTGAATGACTTGATTGCTGATATTGGCGGTTTTTAAGCCTAAAAATCCGCATGCTAATTCTTCTAATTCTAAAGGGGCGTGCGCGAAATTCCCCATAGCCCCACTGATCGCTCCCACGCTGATAAATTCCATCGTTAAATCTAAGGCTTTTAAATGCCGTTTGATCTCATCAGCAAAAAGGGCTAAAACTAAGCCAAAAGTAATGGGTTCGCCAAACACCCCATGGCTTCTGCCTACCATTAGCGTGTCTTGATGTTCTAAAGCCCTGTTTTTAAGGGTTTCATAAAGATTTTGAACGCTTTTTTGAATGAGTTTTAAGCTCTTGGTCATCAATAGCGCCATAGCCGTATCAATGCAATCGCTAGAAGTGATCCCATAATGAAAAAAGCGGGATTCTTCGCCCAAGCTTTCAGCCACGCAAGTAGTGAAAGCGATTAAATCATGCTTAGTGGTTTTTTCAATTTCTTTGATGCGTTCAAGATTGAATGCCGCTTTTAAGCAGATTTTTTCACAATCGCTATCTTGGATTTGCCCAAGCTTGTTCCACGCCCTAACGACAGCTTTTTCCACTTCCAAATAAGTTTCAAATTTGGTTTGCTCATTCCATAGGGCTTTCATTTCTTCATTCGCATAGCGTTCTAACACCGACAATCCTTAAAATCAAAATGGGATCATGTTACTTTAAAGGGGTTTAAAGAATCAAGGGGATATAAAGAAGCGCAAGGCGCAAGAAAGCCCCTTGATTTCAAATTAAGAGCTATACTTTAGCTTCTTCTCTGCGTTGCAAGTATTCCCAACGCTCATTCACATCTTTTTGCAATTCTTCAATGATGTGTTCGTTTTCTTTTTTGAAAAGGTGTTTGAAGCGCTTTTGAGCCGCTAAATAATCCCTTACAGGAATGATATTTCTTGGGCGGTAAGTGATTTTCAATTCCCTGCCATTAAAGATTTCAAACAAGGGGAACATCAAGCTATCCACAGCCATATCCGCTAATTCAATGGTTTTATTGGATTCAAATTTCCATTCAGTCGTGCATGGGCTAAGAGCGTTGATGAAGCAAGGCCCTTCAGTATCTAGCGCGGTCTTAATCTTTTTATTCATGTCTTTCCATTTGTTAGGAGAGAGTTGCGCCACATAAGGGACCCCATGGCTTGCCATGATATTGACGATGTCTTTTTTCTTTTCTTTTTTACCAAAGCTAACCGATCCCGCTGGCGTGGTAGAAGTGCTAGCCCCTAATGGCGTAGAACCGCTTCTTTGACCGCCTGTATTGGCGTAGTTTTCATTATCCAAGCAGATGTAAGTCATGTCATGCCCTCTTTCCATGCAACCGCTGATGAATTGAAAACCAATATCATAACTGGCCCCATCGCCTCCAAACGCCACAAATTTTGGCTTTTGACCTTGATAGCGGCCCTTATTCACTAAAGCCTTATACATCGCTTCCACCCCTGAAATCGCTGTAGAGCCATTTTCAAAACCAATATGAATCCAAGGCACATCCCATGAAGTGTGCGGATACACCGCCGAGCATACCTCTAAACAACCGGTAGAATTGCCTAAAACAATAGGCCCATCTACAGCGTTTAAAACTTCGCGCACAATAATGCCATGCCCACAACCCGGACAAAGCAAGTGCGAGCCTTGAAATTTCTCAGCGCTTTGGCTAAAACCTTTGAGTGTTTTGACTTCTTTTACCATGATATTTCCTTTTTAAAAAAAGCTCATTTTAGGGCCGTGCAAACCTACGAATTGTTGGGTAGGGTGCGTGAGCGTGCCTTTAAGAGCGTCTTCATTGATTTCTTCAAAAATTTCGCATAAATGCGCGATTGTCATATCCCTTTCGCCTAAACCATAAATGTAGTTAGACACCACGGGGTGTTTAGTCCCTTGGGTTTGATACACCGCACTCGTTACTTCATTAAACATCGCCCCCATAGCACCCGCTGGAGAGCTCTTGTCTAAAATCGCTAGAGCCTTAAGATTTTTCAAATCCTGCCCTAATCTTTCATAAGGGAAAGGGCGCAAGGAATGGATGGTAGCCACGCCGGCCTTAATGCCTTTTTTACGCATTTCTTTGGCCGCTACGATCGCTGATTCATAAGTAGTGCCTAACGCAAAGATAGCGATTTCAGCGTCTTCTAGCTGGAAAGTTTTGGTCAAATGGTATTGTCTGCCTGTGAGTTTAGCGAAATCATTAAACACTTCTTCAATCACAGAAGACGCGCTCATGATCGCATGGTGGAGTTGGGCTTTATGCTCATAATGCCATTCTTCTTCAGCTTGCGCGCCATAGCTTACCGGTTTATCAAAATCCAAAAGGGAATGCTTGGTTTGGTATTCGCCTACGAATTGATAAGCCACTGCATCGCTCAAAGGGCGGACATTTTGCACGGTGTGCGAGCATAAAAACCCGTCTTGATTGACAATAGTAGGCACGCGCACCTTTTGATGCTCTGCGATTCTAAACGCCATTAAAGTGAAATCATAAGCTTCTTGGGGGTTGCATGTGCATAAACTGATCCAGCCTGAATCCCTGCTTAAATACATATCCGAATGATCGCCATGGATATTTAAAGGGGCTGCTAGAGCGCGATTGACTAAATTCAAAACAATAGGCAAACGCATGCCAGAAGCTTGGTATAAAACCTCTACCATTAACGCCAAACCTTGAGAGCTAGTCGCAGTGCTGACCCTTCCACCTGCTGCAGCAGCTCCCACGCATGCGCTCATAGCGGCATGCTCAGATTCCACTAAAACGAATTCGCCATCAACATAGCCATTGTCCTTAAAGGTGCCATAATTCTGCACAATGGGCGTTGATGGGGTGATAGGATAGGCTGCAATGACATCAATTTGAGCCTGTCTTAAAGCGTTAGAGCTAGCGGTATTGCCATCCCACACTTCTATCTCTTGTAATTCAATACTTCTTGCCATATTTTTTCCTTATGATTTTTTCTTTTCTTGTTTTTGCGGCCATTGAGTGAGAGCGGTAGCAGGCTCAATTTGCTCTTCAAACATCCATAGCGATTTAGGGTTGGTGGGGCAGACATCCACGCACACGCCACAGCCCTTACAATGAGAATAATCCACGCCTTTTAATTTGCCTTCTCTTGAAAGAATGGCAGCGTCTGGGCAATAAACCCAACAATTAAAGCAATTGATGCAAATATTATTGTTATGCACAGGCTTAGCCACGCGCCAATGAGCCACTGAAGTGGTGAAGTAGCTTTGCTCGGTGTAATGGCGCTCATCATTGTGTTTTTCCATTTCGCTTTGCGCGTTTTTTTCAAAAGGGAAGAGCACCGCCCCCATTTCAAATTCATTCCAATCTTTCATCTTTAATCCTTAATGTTATTGAACTTCTTCATAAGCTCTTTGGATAGCGAGCATGTTAGCGTCAATGACTTCTTGCGTGAGTTTTTTGCCTAAAACTTTCTTAAAAGCTTCTTTAAAAGCCTCAATTTCAAGCATGCCAGACACTTTCATTAACGCCCCTAGCATGGGCGTGTTGGGGATGGGGCGTTTTAAGGTTTCCATAGAGATTTTTAAACAATCCACCAAAAACACCTTACGGGTTTTTAATTCAGGTTTTTTTTCAAACAATTCTTCTTTGCTGAGATAACTAGTGATGATATAGGTCGTGTCTTCTTTTTCATTAGCGAAGATGTTTTCAATGAAAACCAAACCGGGATCAATCACCAGCACATAATCAGGCTGCATGAAGCGCTCATGGTTTAAAATAGGCTCATCATCAACGCGGTTATAAGCCATCATAGCAGCCCCCCTTTTAGCTGAACCATAAGAAGCGAACGCTTGCACTTCTTTACCTGTTTTTGAAATCACATCAGCTAACCCTTTAGCACCGGTGATAGCACCTTGGCCAGCTCGCGCATGCCATCTAATTTGAAACATGGTAATATGTCTCCTTAATATCGTATAAAATAAATTGAATTTAGCCTAGAATTATACAAGAAAAACTATTAATGTGTCTTATAACAATATCTTTTTAGGAATTTTTATAGGAAAATGGGGGCATACTTACAAGAATTATGGCTATTTTATGGCTATTTATTCTAAAAAGATAGGCGTTCTTAATCAAAACCACTAATATTTATTTTAAACTTTGTTATTATTAGGGCGTGATTTGATTTTAGTCTGTATGGGGCAAGTGTGGGGCAGGATAACAAAAGGAATTGGGTTATGGATAAAACAATGGTTAAAATATTGATGGGCATGGCGTTATTATCATCGCTTCAAGCCGCAGAGGCAGAGCTTGATGAAAAATCAAAAAAACCTAAATTTGCGGATAGGAATACCTTTTATTTAGGGGTTGGGTATCAGCTTAGCGCAATCAACACATCTTTTAGCACCGAGTCTGTAGATAAATCGTATTTCATGACTGGCAATGGCTTTGGTGTGGTGTTAGGGGGGAAATTTGTGGCTAAAACGCAAGCTGTAGAGCATGTGGGTTTCCGTTACGGGTTGTTTTATGATCAGACCTTTTCTTCTCACAAATCCTATATTTCTACCTATGGTTTGGAATTTAGCGGTTTGTGGGACGCTTTCAATTCGCCAAAGATGTTTTTAGGGTTGGAGTTTGGCTTAGGCATCGCTGGGGCGACTTACATGCCAGGAGAGGCTATGCATGGGATTATCGCTCAATATTTAGGCAAAGAAAACTCGCTTTTCCAATTGCTTGTGAAAGTGGGTTTTCGTTTTGGCTTTTTCCACAATGAAATCGCTTTCGGGTTGAAATTCCCTGTCATTCCTAACAAAAAAACGGAAATCGTTGACGGCTTGAGCGCGACCGCTTTATGGCAACGCTTGCCGGTAGCTTATTTCAATTATATCTATAATTTTTAGATATAGTTATTTAGGGATTTTAGATTTGACAAAATCAATCAACTCTCTTGTGTCTATGGTTAGGGTTAAAAATTGCTGATACATCACAAACCACTTACCCCCCTTGCCATACAAATGGTACCCATCGCCCCCACCCACAAAGCTAAAAAACGCATCCGCTCGCACGCTTAACCATTTGTTTTTATAAAGATAATAAAGGCCTATCATGTCAAAATTAGGGGCTCTATACCATGGCAATCCGGTATAAAGGGATTGGCCATAAGTGGCATAAAAATGCATTTGGGGTTTGTTGGAAAAATAGTATCTGTTAAAAATCCCAAAGCCTTTGTATTGCGCTTGGGCGTAAAATTCCCCACCAAAGCTGTTATAAAATTGAGCGTTTTTGCACTCGCTAGCATAACGCACGCAATAATGGGTTTGAGACGACTGCGTGCCAAAGGTCATGAAAATATTGTCCATATAGGGCATGAGATTTTTAAAATCCGCTTTTAAATAAGCATGGTAATAAACCCTATCTAAAATGGTAGGGTTAGAGTATTTCCCTATTTCTCCGCCTTGCGGGTTATTTTTTTGACTGAAATAGGGGTAGCCATTAGGCCATTGTGGGGTTACATCGCCTGGTTTTAAGTAAGAATTACCGCCGTAAGGATAATTATCTCCCATGCTATGAGAGCTGGCGTTATGGAAAATGACAAGCTGCCCCCCCAAACCTAAATACCCTTTAAGAAACTGAAATTCTGAAGAAACAAAATACAAGAATTGATCAAAATCGTAATTTTTCTTTTTGGGCTGGTTGTTCCAATTACGCCCCCCATACCAATCCACAACGCCCTCAAACCACCCATTCCACCAACGATTGGGATCATAAGCCGGTTTGAATTGAAACGCTCCTCCCCTAAAAGTAGGGTCTATAAACCAAAAAAGTTTTTTAAAAGCGCTTAAAGGGTAATGCCCTATTTGATAGCTTCGTGGCACAATGCCTAAAAAAAACCTCAAATTTTTCCCTATGTATTGGTAATACATCGTAACCCCCCACGAATAAGGGAAATAGCTATAATGCGTGTGTAAATTTTGAATGAACCACGCTCCAAACATCAAGGCCTGTCTTTTGTCTAATTGAACGCCGATTTGAGGCATGAGACGACCTTGCATTTTGGTTAGGCTATTCCAATAGGGGTTGTTATTTGGGGCCACTAAATTGAAATTAAAGCTCATGAACTTCAAGTCATAGACAAAACTAGCCGCTTTCATTAAGGGTGGTATGAAAAAACCTGAAATTAACAACGCATAAAGAGATTTTTTTAAGAAAATCAAATCAGAATTCAGCCCCTTTCATCATCTTTTAAAATTGCAGCATTTAAAATGGCGGCACTTAAAGACAAGATACGATTTTAAATTAATTTGCTTTAAAAACAACATAAAACCAAAAACAGAACCCTTTCAAGTTCGGTTTTTTTTTTTTTTTTGGATAAAATAGCTTTAAAAAAGGGTGTTTCATTTTTTATGACTTCAGCTTCAAGCCATTCTTTTAAAGAACAAGATTTTCATATCCCTATCGCTTTTGCTTTTGATAAGAATTACCTCATTGCTGCGGGCGCGTGTCTTTATTCCTTGCTAGAAAGCATCGCTAAGGCTAATAAAAAAATCCGTTACACCCTACACGCTTTAGTGGTAGGCTTGAATGAAGAAGATAAAGCAAAGCTTAATCAAATCACAGAGCCTTTTAAAGAATTTGCTGCTTTAGAAGTGAAAGATATTGAACCTTTTTTAGACACTATCCCTAACCCTTTTGATGAGGATTTCACCAAGCGTTTTTCTAAAATGGTGTTAGTGAAGTATTTTCTAGCGGATTTATTCCCCAAATATTCTAAAATGGTGTGGAGCGATGTGGATGTTATCTTTTGTAATGAATTTAGCACTGATTTCTTAAACATTAAAGAAGATGATGAGAATTATTTTTATGGGGTTTTAGAAGTTGAAAAGCACCACATGATGGAAGGGTTTTTGTTTTGCAATTTAGATTACCAACGCAAGAAAAATTTCACCTTAAGAATGCATGATCTTTTAAAGGGGAATGAGGCTAAAGGGGAGTTGGATTTTACGAAATGGTGTTGGCCTAACATGAAAGCTTTAGGGATTGAATATTGCGTTTTCCCTTATTATTACACCATTAAAGATTTTTCTAACGCGTATTTAAACGAGAATTACAAGAAAACCATTTTAGAGGCGCGAGAAAACCCTACCATTATCCACTATGACGCTTGGTGGGGAGCGGTGAAGCCTTGGGACTATCCTTTTGGTTTAAAAGCGGATTTATGGCTGAACGCTTTGGCTAAAACCCCATTTATGAGCGACTGGATTGATTCGATTGCTAGGGTGGAAATAGGCAGTGAAAAATGGCATCGCTACCACAGCATCGTTGCCTATCACTACTACTTTCCCCTATGGAAGACTGAAGAGCAGATCGCCCACGACGCACTCAAGACCTTTTTAGACCATTATTTTTCGTGCATCCATGCCACAATCAAGCAAGAAAATCTCGGAATGTTCTTGAACCACTACTTCTCGCATGCCCATGCAGAGATCAAAGAAAACTCCCTTGAAGCGTTCTTGAACCACTACTTCTCGCATGTTTATAGGCTCCCTAAAAACGCACGAAAGAGACTCCTTAGGGTGTTTATCAAACACTGCATCCTCATACCACTCAAGAGTTTTATTAGCAAAACCCTTAAAATCCTAGGACTTCATGGGATTGTTAAAAAAATCCTACTCAAGCTCTTAAAAAAGAGCTAGAGTCAAAGCCTTTAATCAAACGATTTTTTCATATCAATCACATAGCGGAATTTCGCTTTCCCATGGATTAGGTTGTGATAGGCGTTGTCAATATCCTTGCCTAAAATCAAATCTATTTCGGGGTAAATATTGTGTTTGATAGAAAAATCCATCATCTCTTGGGTTTCTTTAATGCCCCCAATCAATGAGCCATAAACCTTGCGATTGCTTAAATAGATAAAATCAAAAACGCTAAGTGCTGGAGCGACTTCTACAGGGGGGAGTCCCACAAGGGCTAGATCACCATTATAAGTTAAGAGCTTGAGGTAGTCTTTTAAATCATAATGGGTAGGAATGGTTGAAATGATAAAATCCAATTCTTCTTTGCATTGTTTAGGGTCAGTGTAGAAATGTTTAACCCCCATGCTTAAAGCGTCTTGCTTTTTGTGTTCGTTTCTTGCAAAAACGCTCACTTCAGCCCCCATAGCCACAGCGTATTTAACCGCCATGCTTCCTAGCCCGCCAAACCCAGCGACGCCAACTTTTGTGCCTTTAGTAACCTTAGAAAATTTTAAGGGCGAATAAGTGGTGATGCCCGCGCAAAGCAAGGGGGCTACTTTTTCTAAAGGAGCGTTTTTATCCACGCTAATCACATAGTTTTCATCCACTACAATATTATTAGAGTAACCGCCCATGTGGGGTTCGTTGTCATGGAAAGAATCCAAACAATCATAAGTAAATACCACTTTGGCGCAAAATTGCTCTTGGTGTTCTTTACAGGGCTTACACTCTTTGCATGAATTGACAAAACAGCCCACGCCCACCACATCGCCAACCTTAAATTTCTTAACTTCCTTACCCACTTCTTTGATGACCCCAGCAATTTCATGCCCAGGAACCATAGGATAAATGCCTTCTCTCCATTCGCTATAAGCGCTATGAATATCGCTATGGCAAATCCCTGCATAAAGAATGTCAATCAGCACATCTTTAGGGCCTACAGCATGGCGGCTAAAATCATGGGGTTTGAAATGCCCGTCTTTAGAAAAAATAGCAAAACCTTTAGATGGAACTCTCATTAAAACTCCTTGTTTGATTAAAATACCGCTATTGTATCGTTTTTATGGTTTGCTTATGTTTTTATAGGTTTAACTAATTTTATAGCTGTTGGTTATATGGTAGCGTTGTTTGGTGCATTTAAACGCACCCCTTACACTAATCGCTTTTATCTTAAGCGGCTACTATTTGCTAAATTTTATCATGCAGTAAATAATTCTCTAACGCAATGCCTGCCCCATCAAGTCCCGGAGTTTTTTTCATCACGACATGCACAGGGATAGAAGCGAGAAACGCTCCCATGCGCCCTTTCGTTTCAAAACGCGCTCTAAAGGGCGAAGTTTTAAAATAATCAATGAATCGTGGGATAATCCCCCCACACAAATACACGCCCCCTCTAGCCCCCAAAGTGAGAGCCACATCAGCAGCGAGCGTGCCTAGCATGGAGCAAAAAGTGTCCAAGGTCAATCGGCATATAGGGTAATCCCCATTCAAAGCGCGTTCGCTAATGATTTGTGGGGTTAATTCAGCCTTGCTCAATTTCGCCACTTTTTCTAAGCCTTTGCGTTTAGACAGGGCTTCATAAATCAGCACCAAGCCGCTCCCGCTCAAAAACCTTTCCGCGCTCACATGGTTGAATTTAGAGCGGGCGTATTGCCACACTAAAATTTCTAAATCATCAAAAGGGGCAAAGCTCACATGCCCTCCTTCACCGGGTAAGACTTTCAAAGAGCCATCGCTGTTTTGGATAAGAGTGCTTACCCCAAGCCCGGTTCCTGGCCCTAAAATCGCTTTAGGAGCGTTGATTTCGCACTTAATCCCGCCTATTTGAGCCAGATCGTTTTCTTGCATCGCGCTAATGGCATAGGCTTGCGCGACAAAATCATTGATGACAAGCAATTTTTTTAAAGTCAAACATTGCCGTGTCGTTTCAATAGAAAAAGTCCAATGGTTGTTCGTCATTTGGACAAAATCCCCCATAATAGGCGTAGCCACAGCAAAAGAGCCATAAATAGGGTGCAGTTTAAGGCTTTCTTTGCATTTAGAAAGGTAAAACCGTACCGCATCGCTCAAGCTTTCAAAATCTTCGCACCTCAAGACTTCAACGCATTCAATCTGTCGTGGGGCGACTTCCAAACCAAAACGCGCATTTGTGCCGCCAATATCGGCTAAGAGTCTTGGGTAAGTTTCAGTTTTTGGCATAAAACACCTCCGTGGTAACTTTTTTAGAGTGTAAAATCCGAGCAATCGGCAGAGAATAGGGGGCGGTTTCTTTTAAAGCTTTTTCTAAAACCTCCCTTTTTTCTACTCCGCTAATGCTTAAGAAAAGTTTTTCGCAATTTTCTAAGGCGTTGATAGACATGCTCAAGCGCTCATAAGGAGCGTTAGCGGGCGTAGTCAAAACGATATTTTCTTTTTCTTCGTTTAAAAAAGCGCTTGTTTCAGGAAAAAGGCTAGCCGTATGCCCATCAGTCCCCATGCCCAAAATGGCTAAATGGGGCTGTTTGAAATGCTGGTTAGCAAAATTAAAAAGCGCGTTTGTATCGCTAGAAATCTTTTCAGGCAAAAGCGGGATGAAAGAAGCTTTTAAGGCGTTATTTTGCAACAAGTAGTCGTGCAATAATTTGGTGTTGCTATCATCATGATTTGTGTCTATAATGCGTTCATCCACCAAACTGATTAAACACGCATGCCATTTGAGATCTAAAACGCTCAATTTTTGCAACAAGCTAATGGGCGAACGGCCCCCAGAAAAAGCGATAGAAACTTGATGGTGCTTTTTTAAGGCGGTGTTAAAAAATTCTTTAAAACGCTCTGTTAAAGCCTTGTGGCAATTTTCTAAATTTTCAAATTCAAACAATTGATAACCCATGAAATCCCTTTCATTGATAGAGTGGTTTTAAAAATTCGGATTCGTTTAGATTGTGGCTTTCATAGGAATATAAGGGCGTGGCGTTATTCATAAAACCTTCTATGAGCGTGTCAATAAAAACCCATGACGCTTCCAATTCCAACTGGTGGGCGAAATTATTGTGGTTATTTTGTATCGCATCATGGAGCAATTTAGCATAGGGCTGCAAAAATTCTTGTTTGTGGTGGGTTTCTAAAATAAGGGGGTTTTGATGATCTTTTAGGGTAAGGGTGATTTTATCTTGAGAGAGAAAAAATTCTAGCGTATTGATTGCATTAAAATGGATTTTCACGCTCGCTTGGTTGTGGGGCATTTTTTTAGCGTGCTTAAGGTAGAAAGGCACGCCTTTAAATTTAGGCGTATCCAAAAAGGCTTTAATAGCGACAAAAGTCTCTGTCTGGCTCTCTTTATGGACTTTATTTTCATCTCTATAGCCTTGATACTGGGCCCGAATAACCTGTTTTTTAAAATCTTTAGGGGGTTGTAAGGTTTTTAAAACTTTGATTTTTTCTTTCCTTAAGTCTTTTAAATCGTTGGGTAAATCTGTAGCGATAAGGGATAAAACTTGCAAGAGATGGTTTTGAACCATATCCCTTAAAGCCCCGATTTTATCGTAAAATTCGCCCCTTTCTTCCACCCCTAAAGTCTCATACACGCAGATTTCAACCGCGCTGATTTGATCCCATAAAATGTTTAAGATAGGGTTATTTAAGCGCAATTCAAGGATATTTTGAACGCCCTTTTTCCCTAAATAATGATCGATTCTAAAGATTTGTTCTTCTTTAAAAAAAGCGCTAATGCTTTGGAAAATCTCCTTACAAGTCTTTAAATCATGCCCTAAAGGCTTTTCTAAAATCAAGCGCGCATTAGCGTGATTGAGCGCGTTTTTGGCGAGATGTTGGGCGGTCGTTGCAAAAAAACTAGGGGAGATAGAAAAGTAAAAAATCAAGGGTTTATTTTTTGTAGCGATTTTACTCAATTTTTCAAAGTCTTTAGGGTTATCCAAACGAACGCAAAAATAACTGATATGGGCTAAAAATTCCCTACCCTTTTCTCTTGAATGCAGTTGTGTCTTTTCGCAAAGAAGCGCTAAAAATTCTTCATTGGATAGCTCCTTACGCCCAGATGCGATAATCTTAGAATCTTTTTTAAAACCATAATGGGTATAAATTTCATAGAGCGAAACAAAGAGCTTTCGCATGGCTAAATCCCCAGTCGCGCCAAAAAGAACCAAATCAAAATCTAACATCAATAACCCTTTTAGAGTGTTTTTGAGTTATTATTATATATTAAATCTTAATTGAAGGGGTGTTCATGCCTAAGCATTCTTTAGAACAAATCAAAGAAAAAATTACAGAGCGTAGCAAAAAAACCAGAGAACTTTATTTAGAAAACATCTTTAACCCTAAAAACCAGCCCAAGATTGAGAGTTTGGGTTGCGCGAATATTGCACATGTGACAGCGAGCATGCCAGAGCATTTAAAAATGCCTTTAGGGTCGCATAAAAGAAAGCATTTTGCGATTATCACGGCTTATAATGACATGCTTTCAGCCCACCAGCCTTTTAAAAATTATCCTGATTGGATTAAAAAAGAATTGCAAGAGCATAACGCTTATGCGAGCGTCGCTAGTGGGGTGCCAGCGATGTGTGATGGTATCACGCAGGGTTATGATGGCATGGAATTGAGCTTATTCAGTAGAGATGTGATCGCCTTAAGCACCGCCGTAGGGTTGAGCCATAATGTTTTTGATGGGGCGTTTTTTTTGGGCGTGTGCGATAAAATCGTGCCAGGCTTACTCATAGGAGCGTTAAGCTTTGGGAATTTAGCGAGCGTGTTTGTGCCAAGCGGGCCTATGGTGAGCGGGATAGAAAATTATAAAAAAGCCAAAGCACGCCAGGATTTTGCAATAGGAAAGATCAACAGAGAAGAGCTTTTAAAAGTGGAAATGCAAAGCTATCATGATGTGGGCACTTGCACTTTTTATGGCACGGCTAATTCTAACCAAATGATGATGGAGTTTATGGGGTTGCATGTGGCTAATTCTAGCTTTATTAACCCTAACAACCCCTTACGGAAGGTTTTAGTAGAAGAGAGCGCGAAAAGATTAGCGAGTGGGGAAGTCCTGCCTTTAGCCAAACTCATTGATGAAAAAAGCATTCTTAACGCTCTCATAGGCTTAATGGCAACAGGGGGTTCTACTAACCACACTTTACATTTGATCGCTATCGCTAGATCTTGTGGGGTGATCCTCAATTGGGACGATTTTGACGCAGTTTCTAACCTCATACCCCTTTTAGCTAAAGTCTATCCTAACGGATCAGCGGATGTGAACGCTTTTGAAGCGTGTGGGGGCTTAGCGTTTGTGATCAAAGAATTGTTAAAAGAGGGGCTTTTATTTGAAGACACGCATACCATTATGGATACAAAAACGCAAAAAGGCATGCAAAATTACACCAAAACCCCCTTTTTAGAAAACGGCCAATTGGTGTATAAAGACGCTGTTAATCATAGCCTGAATACGGACATTTTACGCCCTGTTAGCGAGCCTTTTGCCGCTAATGGGGGGCTTAAAATCTTAAGGGGTAATTTAGGGCGGGCCGTGATTAAAATCTCAGCCATTAAAGATGAGCACAGGAAAGTCAAAGCCAGAGCGATTGTTTTTAAAACCCAAAGCGAATTTTTAGAACGCTTTAAAAATAAAGAATTAGAAAGGGATTTTGTCGCTGTCTTGCCTTTCCAAGGGCCTAAATCTAACGGCATGCCAGAATTGCACAAACTCACCACGAATTTAGGGGCTTTGCAGGATATGGGCTATAAGGTCGCGCTTGTTACGGATGGGCGCATGAGCGGGGCGAGCGGGAAAGTGCCTAGCGCGATTCATTTAAGCCCTGAGGGGGCGTTAAACGGGGCGATCATTAAGATTAAAGATGGCGATTTGATAGAATTAGACGCTCCTAATAACGCCTTGAATGTGCTTGAAAAGGATTTTGAAAAGAGAGGCATCAACCCCTTGTTTTTAGAAACCTTAGAAAATTTAGAAAAGCCTACTTTTGGGTTGGGTAGGGAATTGTTTACGAGTTTGAGATTGAATGTTAATACCGCTGAAGAGGGTGGCATGAGTTTTGGCATAAAGGTATAAAAATATAAAGGAGATAAAATGCAAGATAAAATAATAGAGGTTTTACAAATCAGCCCCATTGTCCCTGTGGTGGTGGTTGAAAATATAAAAGACGCTGTGCCTTTAGCGCAAAGCCTGATAGAGGGGGGTATTCCAATCATAGAAGTTACTTTGCGCTCCAGTTGCGCTTTAGAAGCCATAGAGCTTATCGCTAAAAATGTGCCAAAAATGCGCGTGGGTGCTGGCACGATCCTAAACCTTACTCAATTAGAGCAAGCACAAAATAGGGGGGCAGAGTTTTTGATTAGCCCGGGTCTTACGATAAAGCTTTTAGAACACGCAAAGAAAAAAGACATGCCTCTAATACCCGGAGTTTCTAGCAGTAGTGAAGTCATGCAAGCCTTAGAATTGGGCTATAGCGCTTTAAAATTTTTCCCGGCAGAGTATTGCGGGGGCGTTAAGCTTTTAAACGCTTTTAATGGCCCTTTTAAAGGGGTGAAATTTTGCCCTACTGGGGGGATTAGCGCAGATAACATGCGTTCTTATTTAAATTTAGAAAATGTTTTGTGCGTGGGAGGGAGCTGGCTTACCCCTAAAAATTTGATTCAAAACAAAGAGTGGGATAAAATCACAGAAATTTGCAAGCGATCGCTAGCTTTAAGATAACAAAAAGATCATGGCATTTTGTATTTGCTTAATAACACTATAATAAAATTTTTAATAAGGAGATACATCATGTTAGAAAATGTCAAAAAATCCCTTTTTAGGGTTTTGTGTTTGGGTGCGTTGTGTTTAGGGGGGCTAATGGCAGAGCAAGACCCTAAAGAGCTTGTGGGTTTGGGGGCAAAGAGCTACAAAGAGCAAGATTTCACTCAAGCTAAGAAGTATTTTGAAAAAGCTTGCGATTTGAAAGAAAATAGTGGGTGTTTTAATTTAGGGGTGCTTTATTATCAAGGGCAAGGGGTGGAAAAGAACTTGAAAAAAGCCGCTTCATTTTACGCTAAAGCTTGCGATTTGGATTACAGCAATGGGTGTCATTTGCTAGGGAATTTATATTACAGCGGGCAAGGCGTGTCTCAAAACACCAATAAAGCCCTACAATACTATTCTAAAGCGTGCGATTTGAAATACGCTGAAGGGTGCGCGAGCTTAGGGGGGATTTATCATGATGGTAAAGTGGTAACTAGGGATTTTAAAAAAGCGGTGGAATATTTCACTAAAGCTTGCGATTTAAACGATGGCGATGGTTGCACGATACTAGGGAGCTTGTATGATGCAGGCAGAGGCGCACCTAAAGATTTGAAAAAGGCGCTCGCTTCGTATGACAAAGCTTGCGATTTAAAAGACAGCCCGGGGTGCTTTAACGCAGGGAATATGTATCATCATGGCGATGGCGTGGCGAAGAATTTTAAAGAGGCGCTCGATCGCTATTCTAAAGCATGCGAGATGCAAAATGGCGGAGGGTGTTTCAATTTAGGGGCCATGCAATACAATGGCGAAGGCGTAACAAGGAATGAAAAGCAAGCCATAGAAAACTTTAAAAAAGGCTGTAAATTGGGCGCTAAAGGGGCATGCGATATTCTCAAGCAGCTTAAAATCAAAGTTTAGTTTGAATAAGGCTTGATTGAACGGCTTTAAAAAAGCGGTCTTCTTGGGTTAGGGGGATTTTAGGGGAGGATTATTTTAAAATACTTCCTATCCCCTTAAGATAATGAGTTTAAACCACCCAAGCAGAAATCCCAAATATCTTTAGTGTTTGGGATGAATGCTTTAGTTCCGCTAGGAACTATAAAAA
>NZ_JAALNT010000022.1:0-25617 GCF_017594925.1 Helicobacter pylori | reverse complement strand
TGAGCCTACGACAGCGTTAGATGTAACCATTCAAGCGCAGATTTTAGAATTGATGAAGGAATTGCAGCAAAAAAAAGGCACTTCTATTTTGTTTATCACCCATGATTTAGGCGTGGTGGCGCAAATCGCTGATGAAGTGGTGGTGATGTATAAAGGGCATGTGGTGGAGCAAGCGAGCGCGAAAGAGCTTTTCGCTGATCCAAGACACCCTTATACCAAAGCTCTTTTGAGCGCGATTCCTAAACCGGGCAAAGAATACCGCAAAAAACGCTTAGAAACCGTGGATGAAAATATAGATTATTTGAGTTTTCCAAAGGAGTTGCGATGAAGCTCTTAGAAATTAAAGAATTGAAAAAATCCTATGCGATAGACAGGGGGTTATTCAAGCCTAAAAGAGTGATCCATGCGCTCAATGGGATCAGTTTTGAAGTGGAACAAAATGAAGTTTTAAGCATTGTGGGGGAGAGCGGTTGCGGGAAAAGCACGACAGCCAAAATTTTAGCCGGGATTGAAAGGCAAGATAGTGGGGCGATTTATTTCAATGGCAAGCGTCATTTGCATTTTAGCAAACAGGATTGGTTTGATTACCGCAAAAAGGTGCAAATGATTTTCCAAGACCCTTATTCTAGCCTGAACCCAAGGTGGAAAGTGGGCGAGATCATCGCTGAACCCTTGCTGTTAAATTCTCATTTTTCAAAAAAAGAAATCAAAACAAAAGTGCTAGAGATCATGCAAAAGGTGGGCTTGAAATTAGAATGGATCGATCGTTACCCTCACCAATTTTCAGGCGGTCAAAGGCAACGAATCGGCATTGCTAGGGCGCTCATTTTGCATCCTAGCGTGGTGATTTGCGATGAGCCTGTGTCTGCGTTAGACGTGTCCATTCAAGCGCAAGTGTTGAATTTGCTCTTGGATTTGCAAAAAGAAATGGGGCTGACTTATATTTTTATCAGCCATGATTTAGGGGTGGTGGAGCATATTAGCGATAAAATCATCGTGATGAATCAAGGGCAAATCGTAGAAACCGGGGATGTGGATAGCGTGATAAGCGCTCCAAAGCACCCTTATACGCAGAAATTACTCAATGCGGTGCCGCATTTGGAAAAATCCATGCAAAGATTTGCCAAATAAAAGAAAGGATTTTTAAGCTGTGTTTGTAGATAGCGTGGAAATCATCATCGCTTCGGGTAAAGGGGGGCCTGGAATGGTGAGTTTTAGGCGAGAAAAGTTTGTCATCAAAGGAGGCCCTGATGGGGGCGATGGGGGCGATGGAGGCGATGTGTATTTTGAGGTGGATAACAATACCGACACTCTAGCGAGTTTTAGAGGCACTAAACACCATAAGGCTAAAAACGGGGCTCCAGGAGGCACACGAAATTGTGCGGGCAAAAAGGGCGAAGACAAAATTATTGTCGTGCCGCCAGGAACGCAAGTTTTTGTAGATGACAAGTTGTGGCTTGATTTGATCACGCCTAAAGAAAGGGTGTTAGCCTTAAAAGGAGGCAAGGGGGGGTTAGGGAATGCGCATTTTAAAAGCGCGACTAAACAACAACCCACTTACGCACAAAAAGGCTTGGAGGGGGTTGAAAAATGCGTGCGCTTGGAATTAAAGCTCATCGCTGATATAGGGTTAGTGGGCTTCCCTAATGCGGGTAAATCCACGCTCATTTCCACCATCTCTAACGCTAAGCCTAAAATCGCTAACTATGAATTTACGACTCTAGTGCCTAATTTAGGGGTTGTGAGCGTAGATGAAAAAAGCGAATTTCTAATGGCGGATATTCCTGGCATTATTGAAGGAGCTAGTCAGGGAAAAGGCTTAGGGATTAGCTTTTTAAAGCATATTGAGCGCACCAAAGTTCTAGCCTTTGTTTTAGACGCTTCTAGGTTGGATTTGGGCATTAAAGAGCAATACCAACGCTTGAGATTGGAGCTGGAAAAATTTTCACCTGCTTTAGCCAATAAGCCTTTTGGGGTGTTGCTCAATAAATGCGATGTTGTAGAAAACATTGATGAGATGACTAAGGATTTTTGCACCTTTTTAAACTTAGAAGCGCAAAAATTAAACGCGTTTGATTTAGAGCCGTATTTAGGGTTTTTGCATCCCCATTTAACCAGCGATTTTGAAAATAACCCTAATGAAAAATCAGCACTCTTTGTCTTACCCCTTTCAGCGGTTAGCGCCCTTAATGCGCATGCACTTAAATTTGTGTTGTTGGAAGCGTTACAATGAAGCCATGTTGTATTTGAAAATAGTTTAATCAAGCCAGATACACTCCACTAAATTATAGCGTGTGGGGTTGGGATTATAGAGATGCGCAAAGACACACGCATAATGTAATGGCGTGAAATTTCTGTTGTTAAAAGCGTTGCCATAAAACGCTGTTTTTTAATCAATTCAAGCAAAGGCGAGAAATGAAAAGATTTGTTTTATTCTTGTTGTTCATGTGTGTTTGCGTTTGCGTTCAAGCTTACGCTGAGCAGGATTACTTTTTTAGGGATTTTAAATCTATAGATTTGCCCCAAAAACTCCACCTTGATAAAAAGCTCTCCCAAACAATACAGCCATGCGCGCAACTTAACGCATCAAAACACTACACTGCTACTGGGGTTAGAGAGCCTGATTCTTGCACCAAGAGTTTTAAAAAATCCGCTATGGTTTCCTATGATTTAGCGCTAGGCTATTTAGTGAGCCAAAACAAACCATACGGCTTAAAAGTTAGAGAGATTTTAAACGCTTGGGCTAATGAGCTTCAAAGCGTGGATACTTATCAAAGCGAGGACAATATCAATTTTTACATGCCTTATATGAACATGGCTTATTGGTTTGTCAAAAAAGAATTTCCTAGCCCAGAATATGAAGATTTCATTAGGCGGATGCGTCAGTATTCTCAATCAGCTCTTAACACTAACCATGGGGCGTGGGGGATTCTCTTTGATGTGAGCTCTGCTTTAGCGCTAGACGATCATGCCCTTTTGCAAAGTAGCGCTAATCGGTGGCAGGATTGGGTGTTTAAAGCCATAGATGAGAATGGGGTTATCCCTAGCGCGATCACTAGGAGCGATACGAGCGATTATCATGGCGGCCCTACAAAGGGCATTAAGGGGATAGCTTATACCAATTTTGCGCTTCTTGCGCTAACTATATCAGGCGAATTGCTTTTTGAGAACGGGTATGATTTGTGGGGTAGTGGAGCCGGGCAAAGGCTCTCTGTGGCGTATAACAAAGCCGCAACATGGATTCTAAACCCTGAAACTTTCCCCTATTTCCAGCCTAATCTCATTGGGGTGCATAACAACGCCTATTTCATTATTTTAGCTAAGCATTATTCTAGCCCTAGCGCGGATGAGCTTTTAGAGCAAGGCGATTTGCATGAAGATGGCTTCAGGCTGAAACTCCGATCGCTGTGAATTTTTCTGTATTCAAGGTTATAGCGATAGCCATGCGCTTTAACCTTTTGATGAATGATTCAGAAAGTTTATTTCAGTCAGCATTATTTACAAAAAGAGTTTAAAATAAACGCAATTGTATCTTTAAGTCGTATTTAGAGTGCAAATGATTATCAAAATGAATCGTTTTAGTTGTAAGCGTGCTTGTTTACACTAAAACAATAAGCGTTATTGATAAGACCACATTAAAGGATAATGAATGAAAAAAATGGTTTTGGTATCGGTTTTACTAGCAGGATTTTTGCAAGCGGTGAATTTGGATCTATCTTCGGCTAAGCTAACATGGACAGCCTTTAAAACTAAGGCTAAAACGCCAGTAAATGGGAGCTTTGAAAGCATCACTTATAAACTGGGTAAATCTCAAGATAGTTTAAAAACCCTTTTAGAAGGGGCGAATGCGAGCATGGATAGCTTGAAAGTCAATTTAGGCGATGAATTGAAAAATAAAAATGTTAAAGAAGCTTTTTTCGCTCTTTTTAAAAACACTAACATCAAAGTAACTTTCAGGAATGTGATAGAAGGCGATCATGTAGGTTCTCTTACAGCTTATGTGAGGATGAATGAAAAGCTGGTGAAAGTGCCTATGCAATACACGATTGCTGAGGATAAGCTCGTGGTTAAAGGGGTCTTGGATCTATTGAATTTTGGCTTGAAAAACGAATTAGCGAGCTTGGCTAAACGATGCGAGAGTTTTCATGAGGGCTTGACTTGGTCGCAAGTGGAAATCCAATTTGAAAGCATGATTAAGGGATAATGTAAAATCATGGAGTTGTTGCACAGCATTAATGATTTTAATGAAGCCAAGCAGGTGATCGCTGGGGGGGTCAATTCGCCTGTGAGAGCGTTTAAGAGCGTTAAAGGCACTCCCCCCTTTATTTTAAAAGGTAAGGGGGCGTATCTTTATGATGTGGATAACAACCACTATATAGATTTTGTGCAAAGTTGGGGGCCTTTGATTTTTGGGCATGCGGATGAAGAGATTGAAGAAAATATTATTAATGCATTAAAAAAAGGCACTTCTTTTGGCGCTCCCACAGAATTAGAAACCACTTTAGCTAAGGAAATCATTTCTTGTTATGAAGGCTTAGATAAGGTGCGTTTAGTGAGTAGTGGCACAGAAGCGACCATGAGCGCGATACGACTCGCTAGAGCTTATAGCCAAAAAGACGATTTGATCAAGTTTGAGGGGTGCTATCATGGGCATAGCGACTCTTTGTTGGTTAAAGCGGGTAGCGGGTGTGCTACTTTTGGCTCTCCTTCTTCTTTGGGCGTGCCGAGCGATTTTAGCAAACACACTCTAGTGGCCCGTTATAACGACTTGAACTCCACAGAAGAATGCTTTAAAAAAGGCGATGTGGGTTGCGTCATCATTGAACCCATTGCCGGGAATATGGGGTTGGTGCCGGCTCAAAAAGAGTTTTTACTGGGCTTAAAGGCCTTGTGTGAAAAATACCAAGCGGTGCTGATTTTAGATGAAGTGATGAGCGGGTTTAGAGCGAGTTTGAGCGGTTCGCAAGAATTTTATGGCGTCGTGCCGGATTTGGTAACCTTTGGTAAGGTGATAGGCGCGGGGCTTCCTTTGGCGTGTTTTGGGGGGCGTGCGGAAATTATGGACTTGCTTTCGCCCATTGGAGGCGTGTATCAAGCAGGCACTTTAAGCGGTAACCCCCTAGCGGTGTGCGCGGGGTTGAGTGCATTGTATAAAATCAAAAGAGACAAAACCCTTTATGCTCGCTTAAACGCTTTAGCCGTTCGTTTGACTCAAGGTTTAAAAAAGAGTGCTCAAAACTATAACATCGCTTTAGAGACGCTTAACATGGGGAGCATGTTTGGCTTTTTCTTTAATGAAAATGCGGTGCGTGATTTTGATGACGCTTTAAAAAGCGATACAGAAATGTTTGCGAAATTCCACCAAAAAATGCTCTTTAAAGGCGTGTATTTGGCATGTTCAAGCTTTGAAACCGGCTTTATTTGTGAGCCTATGACTGAAGAGATGATTGATTTAGTGGTTGCAAAGGCTGATGAAAGTTTTGATGAAATCATAAAAGGTGTGTGAATTTTTTGAAAAAGCCAAAGTATTATAAATTCATAGAGGGGGCGAATTATTTGAGCTTAGGGCTGTCTATGGTGGTAGCGATCCTTATGGGCGTGGCTATAGGCTATGGGCTTAAAAAGATCACTCACATTTCGTGGCTTTTTTGGCTTGGGGTTATTTGGGGCGTGTTAGCGAGCTTTCTCAATGTCTATAAAGCCTATAAAAACATGCAAAAAGACTATGAAGAACTAGCCAAAGACCCTAAATACACACAAAATAAAACAAAATAAATCCAATCAAATCCCATGTGCCAAATCCAATGCTTGCTTATTTTACTTTTTATCAATATAGTTAGCGCGATCATCGTTTATTTTTTCCAAGCGTTTCAAGGGGTTTTGAATTTTGAAGGGGGGTTTTTAGGGTTTTTTATCGTGGCGTTGTCTTCGTATTACGGCGTTAAAAAGCGTTTGTATTTAAGGAAACAAAATTCAGGAGAAAAAGAAGAAAAGCAAAAATTCCAAAAATTCGCCCTGGGCTTGGAAATGTCTTTTAATGTGTGGCGTTTAGGGGGGTATGGGGTTTTACTAGGCATTTTAGGAACGCTTTTATTCTTGCATCTTTTTAACGGATTGTCGTTTCTTATTGGCGTGTTTGTGAGTTCGCTCTCTAGCGCGTTATTACGATTCTTAAACAATAATGGTAAGTTTTGACACAAACTCATATGGATTTTAACCCCTTTAATCCTCTTTTAATTTTCAATCCTATACAATAAAAACAAAAATGGGAGTGGATCTTGAAAACAAAAAATCCCGCTAAAAGAATCCTAAAAACCGCCGTGATTCAAATGCAATCCAAACCCTACGCCTTAAATGAAAACCTGCAATTAGCGCTCAACCTAGCCAAAGAAGCCCACGACAAAGGCGCGAATCTCATTGTTTTACCGGAATTGTTTGATAGCGGTTATTTCGTGAATGATAAAGACGCGGATTTTGGGTTGGATTTTAAAGCGATAGAGCATAGCGAGCTAAAAAGCGAGACTTTGAGAGCGTTAAGCGATTTTGCGAAATCTAGCGATACGCATATTGTGGCGTGCAGCATTGAAAAAACGGATAAAAAACTCTACGACAGCGCTTATATCATTCCGCCAAAAGGCGGGATTTCCGGAAAACACCGCAAGATTTATTTGTGGGGCGATGAAAAATCACGCTTCAAAAGGGGCAAAAAATACGAGGTTTTTACGCTGGATTTTGGGGATTTTAGCGCGAAAGTGGGTTTGCAAATTTGCTATGAAATCGGCTTTGGCGTGGGTGCGAATTTGCTTGCGTTACAAGGAGCAGAGGTTTTAATCTATCCTAGCGCGTTTGGTAAAGCTAGGGCTTATAATTGGGATTTATTGAGCAAAGCTAGAGCGTTAGAAAATGGCTGTTTTGTGTGCGCGTGCAATCATAGCGGGGAAGAAACTAACGCTCAATTGAAACAAACGCTAGAGTTTGCCGGTGATTCAAGAATCATCGCACCCAATGGGAAAATCATCGCGCAAGCCACCAAGCTTAATGAAGTCATTTTCGCTGAAATGGATTTAAACGAAGTGGCACTGCAACGCCAAAAAATCCCTTATTTACAAGATTTTGACACCAAACTCACCAAAAAGGGGTTTGGAAAATTCACTTAAAAAGGAGCGATTATGGCAAAAGAAATTTTAGTGGCTTATGGTGTGGATATTGATGCGGTGGCTGGTTGGTTAGGGAGCTATGGTGGGGAGGATTCGCCTGATGATATTTCGCGCGGACTTTTTGCTGGGGAAGTGGGAATCCCACGGCTTTTGAAATTGTTTAAAAAATACCATCTCCCTGCGACTTGGTTTGCGCCGGGGCATTCTATTGAAACTTTTCCAGAGCAAATGAAAATGATCGTGGATGCAGGGCATGAAGTGGGTGCACATGGGTATTCGCATGAAAACCCTATCGCTATGACGGCCAAGCAAGAAGAATATGTTTTGTTAAAAAGCGTTGAATTGATTAAAGATCTCACCGGCAAAGCTCCCACAGGCTATGTGGCGCCGTGGTGGGAGTTTTCTAATATCACTAATGAATTGCTTTTAAAACACGGCTTCAAATACGACCACTCGCTCATGCACAATGATTTTACGCCCTATTATGTGCGCGTGGGGGATAGTTGGAGCAAGATTGATTATAGTTTGGAGGCCAAAGATTGGATGAAGCCTTTGATTCGTGGGGTGGAAACCGATCTAGTGGAAATCCCTGCGAACTGGTATTTGGACGATTTGCCGCCGATGATGTTTATCAAAAAATCCCCCAATAGTTTTGGTTTTGTAAGCCCGCGCGATATAGGGCAAATGTGGATCGATCAATTTGATTGGGTTTATCGTGAGATGGATTATGCGGTGTTTAGCATGACAATCCACCCTGATGTGAGCGCCCGTCCGCAAGTGTTACTCATGCATGAAAAAATCATTGAGCATATCAACAAGCATGAGGGCGTGCGTTGGGTAACGTTCAATGAAATCGCTGATGATTTCTTAAAACGAAACCCTAGAAAAAAATAGCGATAACGCCAAAAGATTTTTGGCGTTTGATTAAAAGGTTGAAAGATGTGCGTTTTATGCGGGGAGCTTATCAGTTCTTTTCATTGGACCGATGAAAATTATGGGACCAATGGGAGCGATAGTTATGAGATTGATGAAAATTTGAGAGAGCCAAATGCGCTTATTAGCGCGAATGAAAACGCCAGAGAACGCAAAAGAGCACGGCTCAAACGAGTGGGATTGCTCAATCAAATTTTGGCGTTTTATGGGCTAAAAATTGGTGATTGGCAAGGCACGAAATTTGTGCTGTGCGATAAAAAAGGGCAAAGCGTGATCGTGAATGATTTAGGCGATTTGTGGGATAAGGCGCAAAATTTAGCCAAAAAAAAGATGGACGCGCTAGATTCTAATCTGTTAGCGTTTTTAAATCAAAACCCACACGCCACTCGCTGATGCCTAAAATCCCTATCACGCTCATCACCGGTTTTTTAGGTAGCGGTAAAACGAGTTTTTTAAGCGAATATTTAAACCAAACAGATCACCAAGGCGTTGCCCTTATCATCAATGAAATCGGTCAAGCCGCCTTGGATCAACGCATCTTAAGCGTTCAATATTGCGGTGAAAAAATGCTCTATCTTAACGCAGGGTGCGTGTGTTGCAACAAACGCTTAGATTTAGTGGAGTCTCTAAAAGCCACGCTCAATAACTATGAATGGCGTGGCGAAATTTTAAAGCGCATCATCATTGAAACCACCGGTTTAGCCAACCCGGCGCCGATTTTATGGACGATTTTGAGCGACACTTTTTTAGGGGTGCATTTTGAAATTCAAAGCGTGGTGGCTTGCGTGGATGCACTGAATGCTAGAGAGCATTTAACCAACAATGAAGCTAGAGAGCAAATCGTTTTTGCTGATAGCGTTTTGTTGACCAAAACGGATTTGCAAAACGACAGCAGGGCTTTAATCAAATTAAAAGAGCGGATACAAGCCCTTAACCCTAGCACAGAAATTTTTGACAAGAAAAATATAGATTACGAAAGCTTTTTTTTACGCAACAATAGGGCACGAAATTTTATGCCAAGAATGCCAAAAGATTCGCACTCGCAAGGCTTTGAGACTTTAAGCATCAGGTTTGAAGGGGCGATAGAGTGGAGCGCGTTTGGGATTTGGCTGAGTTTGTTGTTGTATCAATACGGCACGCAGATTTTACGCATCAAGGGGATTATTGATATTGGAAGCGATCTTTTGGTGAGTATTAACGGCGTGATGCATGTCATTTACCCGCCTAAGCATATTTTAAAGGATCAAAACGGCTCTAACCTCGTTTTTATCATGCGCCATTTAGAGCGTGAAAAAATCTTAAATTCCTTAAAGGGTTTTAAGGATTTTCTCGGCATCAAGGGTTTTGAAACCCCATAATTTTTCTATTTATGGATAGCTGTTTGCATTTTAATAGGGAAAAGAACGATGAAGCTTAAAACCAAACACACCCCACAAATGACAAAAATCAAAACATAGCCCAAATCCCCTAAAAAGATCGTAAAAAGATACGAGAAAAGCGCTTGGAAAATGCCAAAAGAAAACACCACCCACGAAGACGCTTGAGCGAAATGCTTCGCGCCTGCAATTTTTAAAGCCATCATGCTGAATAAATTGATATTGGCGGTTGTGGCCGCTCCCATTATAAAGATGCTTAAATTGAGTAAAGAGATTTGGTGGAAAAAAATAGGCAAAAAGCATGCGATAGATTTTAAAATAAGGATAAAGATATTGGCGTTTTTAGCCCCTAGCTTTTGAGCCATGGGGCCGCTGATTAAAGAGCCAAGCGTGGCTCCAAAGCCAAAAAACGCCCATGAAGTCCCAGCGATAGTGGGGGAGATATTTAAATGACGGATCAAATAATCCACCCAAAAAAGCGTGTGCGGTAAAAAACCAATCGCATTGAGTGCGCAAGAAATGAGCAATAACCACAAATGAAAGGGGATTTTAAACGTGCTTTCTTCTTTTTTAACGGATTTTTTCCTTAAAGAACGGGTTTTTAACCCCACTAAGGAAAGGATAAAGGCTATCAAACAACTGCCCCCTAAAAAAATCCATGCCCATTTGATATTATAAGAGCTGATCCAAGGCAGAACAAACCCGCTAAAGACAGATCCAATGCCTACAGCGCTAAAAATAAGCCCTCCCACTAAGGCTTTTTTATGTTCTTTGACATAGGGCAAAGAGAGAGGAGCGACTAAAATCATTAACGCACTACTAGCCACACCGGCGATAAAACGCCAGATCCAAAGCCAAAAGAAAGGGATACTATCAAAATAACAGACTAAAAAACTCAAAGCGATCAAACCAAAACTGATTTTAGCGATGCTTTCTAATGACATTAACGGGCTTAAAAATTGGATTAAGAAACTCCCAAAAACATAGCCCATTAGCACCGCAATACCCAGTTGGAAGCTTTGGTGTGGGGTTAAACTCCCTGATAAAATGAGTAGGGGGATTAAAACCACATAGCCAAAACGAGCCAAGCCGTTAGACACAAAAACCCCTAAAAAGCAAACAAACACGCGCATTTTGATCCTTAACAAACGACAAGTTATAAAAAAACAAGATCTTATATTATATTGAAACTTGTTAATTGATAGTGCATAATGGGAGCGAGATAAGAATAAATTTAAGGATTATCCTTTTATCAATACCCGTATCGCTAAAGAGACCCCACGATTGAATGAAAAAAGAGTTGGTTATTAGCGTTATAGAGCTTGTTTCAAAAGCGCTTCATAAAAACAAGGCTTCTACTAGAATAGGGCTTCTTTGCGGTGGTGATCAATTGATGAAACAGAGATTTAACTATGGGCTAGGCTTAAAAAGAGTACCACTGAATAGCATGAAAGCGTTTTTTTGTCATTTTGGAAAAATTTTGTCATTTTTTTTGTTTTTGGTGCTTTTTGTTTGGTGTTAGCCTAATAAAAAGGCTTTTAGCATTTTTTAAGATTAAATAGTAAAGAACTTGATTTTGCCATAACCTCTTTAAAAAGCGATCTTCTGGGGCGTTTGCCCCTTATTAGTGAGAAAGCTTATTTTTTGTGGGGGAAATTGTGTGGGTTGCCTTTATCCCCAACATAAGCGATTTTATCGCCTAGAATATCATAAGCTTGACCAAAGCCTTTCACAAAACGCCCTTCTTTGAAATCCAATGCGATCAAATGGAAATCTTGCATGGTGCGAATGGTTTTAATGCCCCCAGCGCCACCGGTTTTTTCAATGAAAGAATCAAACGCTTTGTCAAACTCCGCCCCTCTTTCAATAAAACGAGCGTTGGTTTTATAACGCAAGCGTTTCCTCAAAATAGCTGATTTAGCCTTGCTTTCATCTTCTAAAAACATCACTTCCACATTGTGGGGGTTGTTTTTAAGGCCGGCAAAATGCTCAGCCACTTCGCTCACATAAATGTAGTATTGTTTGCCATCTGTCATTAAAGGCGCATAAGAGCATACCACATGCCCATTAGGGTGTAAGGTCGCTAAACAAACAGAATCAAAGCTTCCTTTAAAGGCTTTAACCTCTTCTTCCACGCCTTTTAAATCATGGGTTTTTTCCACGCTTTGGCACAATTCAATGATCGCGTTTTTGTAGTCTTTGGGGTCTTTAACTTCGTGGTTAAATTCAATCCTTAAGGTTTGATTGTGGTTATAACCAATCACAATGCCTTGAGAATCCACGCTTTTAAAGGCGACATTTTCAGCGTGATGGACTTGCCCGAATTTTTTCAACAAACCTTTCATGTCTTCTACATGGTGAGCGTTCATGTGTTCTATAATACGATTAAGCATAATATTCTCCTTAGTTTCAAAAAATAAGGGGAATGTTATAACAAAAAATTAAATATTGGCTTAATCTTTAGCGGAAATTTTAGTTTTGATTTCTATGCCTAAAAGTTTAAAGGCGTTAGTTAAACTCAAGCTCACCATTAAACAAATTTTTAAAAGCTCTTTCGCTTTAGGAGTGTCTAAGATTTTGCCAGCGTTATAGAAGCGGTGGAATTCTGAAGCGAGAGTTTTTGCGTATTCGCACATTTTTTGCAAGCCGTATTCTTCAAAAGAAGATTCAACCGCCTTAGGCAAGCTTAAAGCGCTAAAAAGCAGGTATTTTTCTTCGGCGTTTAAATTGGTTAAAGGGGTTTGCAAAACCTCTTCTTTAGAAAAAGGCGATTTTTCTAGCATGGTGTGGATGCGTGAATTAGCGTAATGGATATAGTAAATGGGGTTTGAGCTGTCTTGCTTTTTTAAAGTATTGACATCAAATTCTAAATGGGTGTCAAGCCGTTTGCTCAAAAAAATAAACCTTAAAGCGTCCTTACCCACATCATCAACCACATCTTTAATCAAAATAAAATTACCCGCTCTTTTACTCATCTTGTAAGGCTCGTTATCTTTGAGCAGGCGCACCATTTGAGCGAGTAAGACTTCAAGTTTGTTGGAATCATAGCCCAAAAACTCAAGGCTGGCTTTCACTCTAGCGATATAGCCGTGGTGGTCTGCCCCCCAAATGTTGATATATTTGGTGTAGTTTTGCTTGAATTTTTCATCATGATAGACAATATCGCCGGCTAAATAAGTGCAACTTTTATCTTCTTTAATGAGTACCCGATCGCTTTCATCTTGGTAGAGTGAAGATTTGATCCAGATTTTAGAATCCTTTTCATAAAGGGCGTTCGCTTTTTCTAATCGCTCAAACACCGCATCTTTATGTTTAAAAATTTCTTTTTCGCTCGCATAGGAATCAAAATGAATGCCTAAAGCGTCTAAATTATCTTTAATTTCTAAAAGCATCAGATCCTTAGCATAGCCGCTTAAAACCTCAATAATCGTCTCTTTATTTTCTTTAAAAAGGCTTGGCTCTAAATCGTTGTTCGCCTTTTTGGCGATTTCAATGATGTATTCGCCTTTGTAAAAGACTTCCGGATAAGTTACGCTTTCTTTTAAAACATGCTCTCTGTAAGCGAGCCATACCGAAAGCCCTAACAAGCGGATTTGAGAACCCATGTCATTGACATAATATTCGCACAAGACTTCATGCCCTAAAAAGCGAGCGATTTTAGCCAAACTATCGCCAAACACCGCCCCTCTAGCATGCCCTATGTGTAAAGGCCCTGTGGGGTTAGCGCTCACAAATTCTAAAAAGATTTTTTGAGAATGTTCGTTTTTAACTTGAGAGCCAAATTGTTCTTTTAATTCTAAAGCCTTTTGGGTGAAACGCTCTAAAAGATCTAAAGAAAGCGTGAAATTGATATAGCCCTTACAAGCCACTACGCTGTCAAAAAACCCTTGAGTTTTTTCGTGTGTGCTGATTTTAAGGGCTAACTCTTCAGCGATGACTAAGGGCGATTTTTTAAAAACTTTGGCGAGATTGAAAGCAATGGGCGTAGCGTAATGCCCATGCTCTCTGTCTTTAGGGTATTCAATAATGACTTCAGCTTCTAAAATCTCTTCTAAAACGCCCTTAATGAGAGTGTGCATGTTCAACTTTCTTGTTTGCTTTTAATCTCGCTACTCTCATGCACTTTGGTTTGTGCTGCTTGAGCGTCTAGGGTTTTTGGCTCGTTTTTAGCCTCTTCTTCATCGTCTTTCACGGCTTTTTTGAAATTCTTAATCCCACTGCCTAAACCTTTAGCCAACTCTGGGATCTTTTTAGCCCCAAACAACAACACAATCACTAATAAAACAATGACCCAATGCCATATGCTTGTGAATCCGCCCATATTTTACTCCTTAAACTATTGGTTGGTTTTTGTTTGAATTATAGCTTCTTTAAAAAATAATTGATAGGTTTTATAAGGATTCGTTTTTCCAAGCCTTGCATATTTTTTCAAAATTAAACGCTTTTAAGCGATAGACTAAAGTTTTTGCGATGCTTAAGATGATTTCTTTGGATTTTTCTAAATCTTCATTGATGATGAGGTAATCAAAGCTCTCCAAGCACTGCATTTCTTTATAAGCGTTGATCAAGCGTTTTTCTATCGTCTCTTTAGAATCCGTCCCCCTTAAAAGCAAGCGCTCTTTTAAAATCTCTTGGTTTTTGGTGCTAATAAAGACTGAGCATGCGTTAGGGTAATGCTTTTTAAGGATTTCATGCCCTTGCACATCAATATCAAAAATGACGATTTTGCCCTCTTTTAAGGCTTTTTCTACAGGGATTTTAGAAGTGCCATAGTAGTGGTTATGCACGATCGCCCATTCTAAAAACTGCCCTTTTTCTATGCCTTGTTTGAATTCTTCTTCGCTGACAAAATTGTAATGCAAGCCATCAACTTCGCCCTCTCTGGGTTTCCTCGTGGTGGTGGAAAGGGAAAAATGGGTTTTTGGGATTTTTTCTTGCAAATACTTTGTAAGGGTGCTTTTACCCGCTCCGCTAGGGCCTGAAAGGATGAGTAAATTAAAATCATTATGCATCAGGTTTCTTATCCTCTAAAGTGATTTTAATGCTTAAGGTTTTGTTTTCTAAAAGGCTTTTTAAGGACTCTTGATTGAGACTTTTTAATAAATCCTGTAAGTTTAAGCGCAATTCTAGGGGGCTGGAAGTTTTATCGCTTTCTTCTTTTTCTTGCGGGGTTTCTGTGGCATTCTCATTCTTGGAGGTTTCTGTAACACTCTCTTTAGGGGTTTCTGTGTCGTTCTCATTATTAGGAGTTTTTGCAACGGCTTCATTCAAAAAGGGCAATTCTTCCCCCATCGCTTTAGCCATCACCGGCTCAGGAATGTCTTCAATGCTTTCGTAATGGTCTTCTTGGGGTTTTTCATCTTGGGTTTGTGGCATTTCTTTTTCTTGGGTTTCTTGGGTTTCTTCTTGTGGGGTTTCTTTTTCTTGCACTTGGGGGATTTCTAATTCTTGCGGTGTTTCTGTATCTTCTTGTTTTTCTTTTTCTTGGGGCGTTTCTGCGTTTTCTTGTTTTTCTAATTCTTGTGCTTGGGTTTCTTGGAGAGCTTCTGCACTTTCTTGCGTTTTTTCTTTAGGAATTTCTAATTCTTGTGCTTGGGTTTTTTCGGTAACAACTTCTTGGATTTCTTTATCTTGTGGAATTTCTGTGCTTTCTTGCGTTTTTTCTTTATTCTCTTGGCCGTTAGAGTTTTCTTGGATTTCTTTGACTAATTCTTGCATGGCTTCTAATTCTTGCGCGCTTGGGGAATCTTGCGTTTCTTCTTGTTTTTTCTCCTTATTTTCTTGCGTTTCTTCTTTGATCTCTTCCTTAACTTCTTTTTGCGTTTCTTCTTTAGGGATTTCTAATTTTTCTTGCGTTTCCAACTCTTTAGAAACTTCTTCATCTTTGGGAGTTTCATCACCCTCTTGCGTTTCATCATCTTTAGGCTTTTCTTCTTGGAGCGTTTCTTTAACCTCTTCTTTTTCTTCTTGTTTAACCTCTTCTTTTTCTTCTTGCGCATCTAAAGTGGGGAGTAACTGCTCTTCATTGTTAGGCTCTTCTTTGGCTAGGGCTTCTAAATCGCCTAAATTTTCTAATTCGTCCCAATTGGTTTCTAAAACTTCTTGAGTTGGGTCTAAATTCTGGCTAGGCTCTAGCTCGCTTGCGTTAGAACCAAGCTTTTTTTGAAGGACTTTCAACATTTCAGTGGGTAAAAAAGGTTTTTTGATTTTCATCTCAAAGCCCTCTAAAAAGGGCTGCGCTTCATTGCCCTTTTTATACATGCACACGCTGTTTTTATTTTGAGAGATGATTTCTTTTAATTCTAGCCAATCCACTTGGTCTAGTTTTTCCAAACATTCATCATCGGCTATCAAAAGCCATTCTGGATCTTTTTTAAGGTGTGCGGACAGCTCTTGATAGTGGTTAAAATTTTCTATAGATAATTCTAATTTCTTAGAGACACTCTCAAGCAGTTTTGCGATCATGGGGTTTTGGTTGAATAGAATCATTTTCATTTTAGGGACTCCTTATTTGATAAGAAACGCTTCTTTAAGCCTATCAATTTTTATCGCTTTTTTTAAATCTTTTATTATAATCAAAAATCCACTTGGTTGGTTGTTTTTATCATGAGTGTAATTTAAAATAAGGATCATTTGATGTTCAACAAGTTTAAAAAAATCGTTGGCGTGGGCGTGTTAGTGGGCTGTTTAGGGGTTTTGCAAGCTAAAAACAGCTTATTTGTCTTACCTTATGAGCAAAGAGACGCTCTCAATGCTTTAGTTTCTGGTATTAGCAACGCCAGAGAGAGCGTGAAAATCGCTATCTATAGTTTCACGCACAGAGATATTGCAAGAGCCATTAAAAGCGTAGCGAGTAGGGGGATTAAGGTGCAAATCATTTATGATTATGAAAGCAATCACAATAACAAGCAATCCACTATTGGCTATCTGGACAAATACCCTAACACGAAAGTGTGCTTATTGAAAGGGCTTAAGGCTAAAAACGGGAATTATTACGGCATCATGCACCAAAAAGTAGCGATCATTGATGATAAAATCGTGTTTTTAGGCTCAGCGAATTGGAGCAAAAACGCTTTTGAAAACAATTATGAAGTGCTTTTAAAAACCGATGACACAGAGACAATCCTCAAAGCCAAGAGCTATTATCAAAAGATGTTAGGAAGCTGTGTTGGGTTTTAAAGCCCTTTAGAAGTGGTAATTATACCCCACATAAAAGGCAAAGACCCTACGCATTTGAACCTTGAGCGCGTCGGTGGTGTAGTATTTGTTATTAATGGTGGGGAATTTAAAGCCGATTTCAAATTCATGTTCATCTACAAATAAAGCCTTGAGACCAAAGTTAAAGAGGAATTGAAAAGAGGTGTTATCAACCGCACTGCTGTTAGTGATGCCTAACAATTCCTGCCCTTTACTGCCAATATACCAGCTATTCCCCGCAATCGCAATCCCCCCAAAAACGCCAATATCCACGCTAATATCATCTTGATAGAAACTCCCTTGGAAGAAATTCCACACCGCATCCACGCCCACGCCATAAGTGATCATGTTATTGCCGCCATAATAGCCTTTAGGGTATCTCATGCCATAGCCTTGCCAGTCTAAAAAAGCGAAATAGCGCAAACCCAAGACTTTATCCGGATGGAAAAAGTGGTTATAGCCCATGACTAAGCCAATCCCATTAGAACCCATGTTGGTGAGTTTTCTAACGCTATTAACGCTGGTTATGATATTGGTGTAACCGGTTTGATAGTTAGTAACTTCTCTAACTTCATGGATATTAGTCATTAAATTGATAGAACCTGTTTGGTAATTGAATCCCATATACAAATTTTTTGTCCAAGAAGGCGCTGCGCTTTCTTCTTTAGCTACTAAGGCGTGTGTCAGTAAGCTTGCGCCAACTAACATTTTTAACAAGGTTCTCAATTTCATCTCCTGCAAGTTAAGTTTCATTATAAAGATCTGAATTTTACAACAACTTACTCAAAATTAAGCATTTATTCTTTATAAGAGAGTATAATTTAGGGCTTAAAATAACTCAAAAGTAAGGCTAGTGGATGAAAAAAGCGCTTTATTTAGGGGCTGTTGCGTTTAGCGTTGCATTCAGCATGGCATCAGCCAATGAGCCAAAAATTGATTTTAACCCTCCCAATTATGTAGAAGAAACCCCCTCTAAAGAATTTATCCCTGAATTGAACAAGTTGGGGAGTTTGTTTGGGCAAGGCGAACGCCCTTTATTTGCGGACAGGAGAGCGATGAAGCCTAACGATTTGATCACAATCGTTGTCTCTGAAAAAGCGAGTGCGAATTATTCTAGCTCTAAAGATTATAAAAGCGCTTCAGGGGGTAATTCCACGCCCCCAAGACTCACTTATAACGGGCTAGATGAAAGAAAGAAAAAAGAAGCGCAGTATTTAGACGATAAGAATAATTACAATTTCACCAAATCCAGCAATAACACGAATTTTAAAGGCGGTGGTTCGCAAAAAAAGAGCGAAGATTTAGAGATCGTGTTGAGCGCTCGCATCATTAAGGTGCTAGAAAACGGGAATTATTTCATCTATGGGAATAAGGAAGTGCTAGTGGATGGGGAAAAGCAAATCCTCAAGGTGAGTGGGGTGATCCGTCCTTATGATATTGAAAGGAATAACACTATCCAATCCAAGTTTTTGGCTGATGCTAAGATTGAATACACGAATTTAGGGCATTTGAGCGATTCCAATAAAAAGAAATTCGCTGCTGATGCGATGGAAACCCAAATGCCTTATTAAAAAGAGCAAAGCCTAGCATGAGAGCGATCGCTATTGTTTTAGCCAGAAGTTCCAGTAAAAGGATCAAGAATAAAAATATTATTGATTTTTTCAATAAACCCATGCTCGCTTACCCCATTGAAGCGGCACTAAATTCCAAGCTCTTTGAAAAAGTGTTTATCTCTAGCGATAGCATGGAGTATGTCAATTTAGCCAAAAATTATGGGGTGAGTTTTTTGAATTTACGCCCTAAAAATTTAGCGGACGACAGAGCCACGACTTTAGAGGTGATGGCCTATCACATGAAAGAATTAGAATTAAAAGATGAAGATATTGCGTGTTGCTTGTATGGCACTTCAGTATTTTTACAAGAAAAACATTTAAAAAACGCTTTTGAAACTTTAAAAGAAAATACGGATTATGTCTTCACATGCTCTCCCTTTAGCGCTTCGCCCTATCGTTCTTTTAGCCTTGAAAACGGCGTTCAAATGGCTTTTAAAGAGCATTCAAACACGCGCACGCAAGATTTAAAAACGCTCTATCATGACGCAGGGTTGCTTTATATGGGGAAAGCTCAAGCCTTTAGGGAAATGCGGCCTATTTTTAGCCCAAATTCTATCGCTTTAGAATTATCGCCCCTAGAAGTCCAAGACATTGACACTTTAGAAGATTTAGAATTAGCCAAGCTCAAATACAGCCGTTTGAAAAACGCATGCCAGTAAAAATTTTGTGCGATGCGTTTGTAACAAGCGGTTTAGGGCATGTGAGGCGTTGTGAAAAAATCCTTTCTTTTATAGAAAAATTAGGGGTTAAAGCGAGCCTTTATTTACACAAGCAAGATAATATAAACGCTTTTTTAGAGGGTGTTGGTGGTAATGATTTTTTGATTGCAGACAGTTATTGTTTAAATTCAAAAGATTTTTACCTTTTAAAAGAAAAAGCCAAAAGCCTTATGGTCATAGAAGATGAAGAGCATGCTAAGGGGTTTTACCCTAAAAACACCAAGATCATGAATTTCACGCTGAACGCCTTAAAACACTATAGCCATGTATCTAAAGATCATTATTTGGGGGTGGGGTTTTACCCTGTTGATGCTCGTTTTATTTATGATCGCCCTATCAATACAGCAAATAAAGAAGTGCTGATCACTTTAGGGGGGAGCGAGCAAAAAACGCTCAAAGAGATAGTCAAAATTTTAGAAAATAAGAATGTGAATTTGCATATCATTTCACCTTATATCCCTAAAAATCCTCCCAAAAACGCACGCTATTACAGCCCTTTAAGCCCTTTAGAGTTCAGTTCTTTGATGAAATTTTGCACTTATGCCATTAGCGCTTCGGGTCAAACCCTCTATGAATTAGCCCTTTCTCAAACGCCCTCTCTTATCCTTCCCATTGCCTCTAATCAGATCGTTCAAAGCAAGGAATTTGAAAGCTTGGGTATTTTCAAGCAAACGAGTTTAAAAACTCTAGCTAAAGATTTTGAAAATTTACAAATTCAAAAAAATCAAGCCTGGGCAAAAAACCTGGCCTTTGGGAGTGAGCTAGAGGGCGCATTAAGGGAGTTTTTAGAAATTTGAAAAAAAATTATTCTTATAAAAATATCCAAGCGATTGATTTTACTAATTTAAACGATGGAGAAAAATTGTTGGTTTTAGAGTTTCGCAACCACCCAAATACTGCCTTATGGATGTATAGCGCTAATATTTCCTTAAAAACACATTTGCAATTCATAGAAGATCTCAAAAATTCGCCTAGCCACCGCTATTTTTTGTTTAAAGAAGAGGGCGTTTATTTAGGGGTTGGCTCTATCACTAAAATCAATTTTTTTCATAAGCATGGGTATTTGGGGATTTATAAAAACCCTTTTTTGAAAAATAAGGGAGAAACGATTTTAAAAGCCTTAGAATTTATCGCTTTTGAAGAGTTCCAATTGCATTCTTTACACCTAGAAGTGATGGAAAACAATTTCAAAGCGATCGCTTTTTATGAAAAAAACCATTATGAGTTAGAAGGGCGTTTGAAAGGCTTTATCTCTAAAGATAAGGAATTTATAGACGTTCTTTTGTATTACAAGGATAAGAAAGGATATAACGATCAATCTCCTCTAAAACTTTAGGGCAAATTTCTAGTTTTAAATCCAATACGCTTAAAGGCAATTTGCAGTCTTGTAATTTGACGCGATCTTTTGAAGTAACCAATAAGGAAGTGGCGTTATTTTGATAAAACTCTTTTTCTAAAAGCTTCAAATCAAAAGGGGCATGGTCTCTAAAATACAATTTTTTAACCACTTCTTTGGGTAAAAACGCATCAAGCCTACTGGGATTAGCGATAGCCGTTACTAAAAGCATGCGTTTGGTGGGGTGGGCGATAGAGGTGATTCTTTTATAATCCTTATCTTCTGTAATGACTAAATGGGCTTCTTTATAGCTTTCAATACTTTCTCTATACAACCCGCTAGGCAAACAAAAGGGGTAGTAGGGGGGGACTTTAGGTTTTAAAAGCAAATTGAATTGGTTGAAATTAAACCTAAAACCATCGTCTAAGAACACGATCTTTGATCCTAATTCAAGGGCTTTTAAAACGCCTAGCTCCCTTTTTTCGCTCACAATCACGCTCGCTTGTTTTAGATTTAAGGCTAAAAGATAGGCTTCATCGCCCGCTGTTTTTTGAGGAACTAAAATGTTTCCTTTAACGCTCACCACCACTAAGCCTTTAGAATCCCGTTGATACCCCCTAGAAACAACCGCCACTTCTTGGTATCTTGGAGCGATTTCTAAAATGAAGGGCGTTTTACCGCTTCCCCCAGCAATCAAGTTGCCTATGCTGATAATGGGGATTTTAAAATCATGTTTTTTAGCGGTTTTTCGTTTAATTGTGGCAATACATTGATAGATTAAAGAAAAAGGATAGAGCGCGAAAATCAACCCCTTTTGCAAAAGAGTAGGGTCATAAAAATAGCGTTCTAAAAAGGGTTTATCGCTTTTCATTCAGGGTTAAATCGTTTGGCAATAGTGGGTAATTCCAATTTAAAGGCGTTTTTTTGGATACGGTTTATGATGTTTTTTACTAAAATTTCATCATAGCCCAATTGAGTGAGCGTTTCTAAATGGATGGGCTTTGTTTGAAACAACGCTTCAATATCCTTTAATAAAGGGTCAATCACGCTATAAGGATAGCCTAAATCCTTTTCATCGCTTTGCCCCACAAATAGATCCGCGCTAGGGGGCTTATTTAAAATCTTTTTAGGGATATTCAAATGGCAAGCGAGTTCATAAACTTCGGTTTTAAACAATTCCCCAATCGGGTTAATCGCGCACGCCAAATCCCCAAATAAAGTGCCATAGCCTAGCATTCTTTCGCTTTTATTGCTCGTGCCAATGACTAAAGAATCGCTTTTTAAAGAATAATCGTATAAAAAAGCCATGCGCAATCTTGCGCAAAAATTCCCCTTTCTAATAAGGCTTGCGTCTTTAAAATGAGAGCCAAAGATTTTATCATAGGGAGCGATAGAATATTCTGTATAGGGGATAGAAAACGTTTCGCACAAATCTAGGGCGTCTGTTTTACTTTCTGGCATAGAGACTGAAGAGGGCATTAAAAGGGCATGGGCGTTTTCTTTAAAAACCTTTTGGCACAGCACCCCAACGACTGTGCTATCTAGCCCCCCGCTCAGTCCATAAACGACTTTTTTAAAGCCGCGTTTTTGAACTTCTTTTTCTAAAAAATCGCATAAATAGATGATGAGTTTTTGGTAATCTTTTTGCATGCCTTAAATTATAATAGAAAAAACGCACCGCTTAAGTGAAAAATTAGCTTTTCTTGCTATAATTATCGTTTCACTCCTTTAAAAGTGCTCGTAGCTCAGCTGAATAGAGCAACAGGTTGCGGTCCTGTAGGTCGGGGGTTTGAATCCCTCCGAGCACACCATTTTTTAACGTTCTGCATGTTTTTAAACATTATCGCTCCCATTATGGTAAAATAAATACTTGCTTAAACACGCTAGGAGATTTGATTTTGGCATTACCCGTTTATTATGATAAAGACATTGATTTAGGCGTTATCCAATCCTTACAAGTGGGCATTATTGGCTATGGCGCTCAAGGAGAAGCCCAAGCACTCAATTTGAGGGATTCTAAAGTAAAGGCGCGTATTGGCTTGTATCAAGGGAGTTTGAGCGCTTTAAAAGCAAAAAAAGAGGGTTTTGAGGTGCTAGAAATCAAAGAATTAGTCCAACAATCGGATGTGATCATGGCACTACTCCCGGATGAATTGCATAAGGAAGTGTTAGAAAAAGAAGTGATCCCTTTTTTAAAAGAAGGCCAAATTGTGGGTTTTGCTCATGGTTTTAGCGTGCATTTCAATCAGGTTATTCTTCCAAAAGGCGTGGGCGCGATTTTAGTCGCGCCAAAAGGGCCCGGGAGCGCTTTAAGAGAAGAATACCTTAAAAATAGGGGCTTATACCATTTGATCGCCATAGAGCAAGAAAGCTCAAAAAATAACGCTAAAGCGGTGGCTTTAAGCTATGCTAAAGCGATGGGTGGGGGGAGAATGGGGGTTTTAGAAACGAGCTTTAAAGAAGAATGCGAGAGCGATTTATTCGGCGAGCAAGCGGTTTTGTGTGGGGGGTTAGAAGCGATTGTGAGAATGGGGTTTGAAACCTTGATCAAGGCAGGATACCCTGAAGAATTAGCCTATTTTGAATGCGTGCATGAAGTGAAATTAGTGGCGGATTTATTGCATTATAAGGGGGTAGAGGGCTTAAGGAAGCACATTTCTAACACCGCTGAATTTGGGGCGATTAAAGCTAGAGAGCCTATGGGAAATCTGTTAGAAAAACGCATGCAAAAAATCTTAAAAAAGATTCAAAACGGCTCATTCGCTAAGGATTTTTTACTAGAAAAGAGCTTGAATTACCCTAGGCTAAACACAGAGAGGAAAGCCCTTAAAGAGACTAAAATAGAACAAATTGGGGAAATTTTACGCGCCCCATTCAATCATAAAAAATAAATCATTAAATTAAAAGGAATCATATGGCAATAGTAGTTACTATCACTTCAGGTAAGGGGGGCGTGGGTAAAAGCACCACCACGGCTAATTTGGCGATCGGCTTGGCTGAGAGCGGTAAAAAAGTCGTAGCGGTTGATTTTGACATAGGCCTTAGGAACTTGGATATGATTTTAGGCTTAGAAAATCGCATTGTTTATGATGTGGTGGATGTGATGGAAAAAAATTGCAATCTTTCGCAGGCTTTGATCACGGATAAAAAGACTAAAAACCTTTCTTTTTTAGCGGCCTCACAAAGCAAGGATAAAAATATTTTAGATAAGGAAAAAGTAGCGATTTTAATCAACGCTTTAAGGGCGGATTTTGACTATATTTTGATTGACTCACCGGCTGGGATTGAAAGCGGTTTTGAGCATGCGATTTTGCATGCGGACATGGCGTTAGTGGTGGTAACGCCGGAAGTGAGTTCCTTAAGGGATAGCGACAGAGTGATTGGCATTATTGACGCGAAGTCTAATCGGGCCAAAAGGGGCGAAGAAGTGCATAAGCATTTGATAATCAATCGCTTAAAACCTGAGTTAGTAGCAAATGGCGAGATGATTCCCATAGAAGAAGTGCTTAAAATTTTATGCTTGCCTTTAATTGGGATCATTCCAGAAGATCACCATATTATTTCAGCGACCAATAAGGGCGAGCCGGTGATTCGCACGGATTGCGAGAGCGCGAAGGCTTACCAACGCATCACCAGACGGATTTTAGGCGAAGAAGTGGAATACGTGGAATTTAAGGCTAAAAGAGGCTTTTTTAGCACGTTAAAAGGGATATTTTCATGAGTTTGTTTGATTTTTTTAAAAACAAAGGGAGCGCGGCTACCGCAACAGACAGATTGAAATTGATTCTAGCCAAAGAGCGCACCTTAAATTTACCCTACATGGAAGAGATGCGTAAAGAAATCATTGCTGTTATTCAAAAATACACTAAATCTTCAGACATCCATTTCAAAACCCTTGATACAAACCAGAGCGTGGAAACGATTGAAGTAGAGATCATACTGCCTAAATAGTTTAAAATGAAAAGCCATTTCCAATACAGCGCGCTAGAGAATATCCCTAAAGTCTTTGACATTCTCAAAGACCCCCCTAAAAAACTCTATTGTGTGGGCGATACAAAGCTTTTAGAATCGCCTTTAAAAGTGGCTATCATAGGCACAAGAAGACCCACCCCTTACAGCAAGCAACACACCATCACTCTAGCCAGAGAGCTTGCTAAAAATGGCGCGGTTATTGTGAGCGGGGGAGCGTTAGGCGTGGATATTATCGCTCAAGAAAACGCTTTGCCAAAAACCATCATGCTTTCGCCTTGCAGTTTGGATTTTATCTATCCTACGAACAATCATAAAGTGATCCAAGAAATCGCGCAAAACGGCTTGATTTTAAGCGAATATGAAAAGGATTTCATGCCCATTAAAGGCTCTTTTTTAGCCAGAAACCGCCTGGTGATCGCTTTAAGCGATGCGGTGATTATCCCCCAAGCGGATTTAAAAAGCGGCTCTATGAGCAGCGCGAGATTAGCCCAAAAATACCAAAAACCCTTATTCGTTTTACCCCAGTGCTTAAATGAGAGCGATGGCACTAATGAGCTTTTAGAAAAAGGGCAGGCTCAAGGGATATTTAATATTCAAAATTTTATAAACACCCTTTTAAAAGACTACCATTTAAAAGAAATGCCTGAAATGGAAGATGAATTTTTAGAATATTGTGCGAAAAACCCTAGCTATGAAGAAGCGTATCTCAAATTTGGGGATAAGCTTTTAGAATACGAGCTGTTGGGTAAGATCAAGCGCATCAATCATCTCGTGGTGTTAGCATGATTTTAGCATGCGATGTGGGGCTAAAACGCATTGGAATCGCTGTGCTTTTAAACGGCGTTATTTTGCCTTTAGAAGCGATTTTACGCCGCAACAAAAATCAGGCCTCTAGGGATTTGAGCGATTTGTTGAGGGAAAAAAACATTCAAGTGCTAGTGGTGGGCAAGCCTAGTGAAAATTATGCGGATACGAATATCCGCATTGAGCATTTTATCAAGCTTGTAGATTTTAAGGGCGAAATCGTTTTTATTAATGAAGATAATTCTAGCGTAGAAGCTTATGACAATTTAGAGCATTTGGGTAGGAAAAACAAGAGGCTCGCTATCAAAGACGGCCGGTTAGACTCTTTGAGCGCTTGCAGGATTTTAGAGCGCTATTATCAGCAGGTTTTAAAAAATCATTAGATCTGATTGTAATTTGATTATAATAAAGTCTAAATTTTTTAATAAAGGGAGAAGCGTCATGCTAAGTTTCAAAAAAGCCATTTTTAGAGTTTTGTGCTTGTGTTGTGTGTTGATTGGGGGGGGGGGG
>NZ_JAALNT010000021.1:0-26840 GCF_017594925.1 Helicobacter pylori | reverse complement strand
GAGATGTTAAATAAGGGCGAGGCTGAAAATTTAGAAAACTAAACCCCCCATGTGGGGTGGCTCTCTTTTTTTAATCTTTTCTTGCTCTTTTCATTCTCCCTCTAATCTGTCCGTTTAATTTGGAATGGCTTCAATCTTAAAACCCTATCTTTGCGCGTTATTTCGCATTCAAAAGGCGTTTTTCTTTAAAGTCCTGGTATTCTTTGATCGCATAATTCACAAAGGGCTTGATCGCAATCCCACCCCTAGAGGCAAAATCCCCATACACTTCCAAATACTTTGGCTCTAGCAATCGGGCTAAATCTAGCAAAATCGTATTGATACAGCTCTCATGAAAACTCCCATGGTTTCTGTAACTGAATAAATAGAGTTTTAAGGACTTGCTTTCTACCATTTTATCTTTAGGAATATAGCGGATAAAAATCACGCCAAAATCCGGCTGGGAAGTGATTGGGCAAAGGCTTGTAAATTCCTTGCATTCTAGCGTGATTAGGGGGTCTAAATTGGGGTTTGGATTAGGGAAAGCTTCTAGTAAATCGCTGTTGTATTCAAAAATATAGGGCGTTTTAGCGCCTAAGGATTTGAGGTTTGATTCAGGGGTCATTAATCTTTCCTTGATTTAAGTTATAATAAGGCTATTTTAACCCATTTTTTAGGAAACTCATGAACCAACGCATAGAAACGATTACAGCTTTATTAGATGAAAAAAAGGCTTTTGATATTACACATATTGATTTGTCTAAAACCCCCTATTTGGTAGAAGATGTCATTATCGCTACCACGCTAGCGAATAAGCATGCCCTTTCTTTACTAGACGCGCTAAAAAACACCCTTAAGCCTTTAGGCGAAGTCTTTTACCAGATAGATGAGTCTAATGAAGAGTGGATCATTTTGGATTTAGGGGATTTGATGATCCATCTTTTCACCGAAGAATGCCGTAAAAAATTTGATTTAGAAGGGTTTTTGAACGCTTATAAAAGAGGGCTTCCTTATCAAAACGCCTAAGAAACTCATCGCGCTTCTAGGGCCTAGCGGGAGCGGGAAAAGCACTCTTTCTATTGAATTAGCCCAAGAATTGGACGCTGAAATCTTTTCTTTGGATTCTTTGAGTATTTATAAAGACATTAATATCGCTTCGGCTAAACCGAGCCTAAAAGAGCGAAAAAATATCAAACATTACGCCCTAGATTGCCTTAATATTGATGAAAAAAATAACGCCCCCCTTTTTAAAACCCTTTTAGAGGACGCCATTAAAGTATCCCAAAAAGAAATTTTACTCATTGTGGGAGGGAGCAGTTTTTACCTCAAATCCATTTTAGAAGGCTTGAGTAGCATGCCAAAACTGAGCAATGAAGAGGTTGTAAAAATAGAGCGAGAAATTGCCACTCTCACTAACCCTTATATATTTTTAAAATCCATTGACCCTAACATGGCTTTTAAAATCCATCCAAACGACACTTACCGCATCCATAAAGCTTTAGAAATTTTTTATGCCACCCGCACACCCCCAAGCGAGTATTTCAAGGCTAACCCTAAAAAACCCTTTGAGCATGCTATCTCCTTATTCGCTCTGTCTGTTGAAAAAAGCGCGCTTGCAAACAACATCAAACAGCGCACCAAAAACATGCTCCATTCAGGTCTTATAGAAGAAATCAAAGCCCTCTATACTCAATACCCTAAAGATTCGCAGCCCTTTAAAGCCATAGGCGTTAAAGAAAGCATTCTTTTTTTAGAAAAACGACTCACTTTAAAAGAGCTAGAAGAAGCGATTACCTCTAACACCATAAAATTAGCCAAGCGCCAAAACACTTTCAATAAAACCCAATTCAATAACCTTTATGCGGGGAGCGTTAAAGAAGTTAGGCATGCGATTTTAAAACACTCAAAAAGCGATACAAGGGAGCGATAAATGGATACGCAAAATTTACCCGATCAAATTATCCCTATTTTTATGAGTTTTGATAAGAATTACGCGCTAGGGGCAGGAGTTTGCCTTTATTCTTTACTCTCCCATGCGAGCAGACACACGAGCGCGATAGATTTTAGCCCTTTAAATCAAAGCAACCAACTTTTAAGCGCTAACATCGTGTATAAAATCCATTGTTTGATTAAAGGGGTTACTTTAGAGCAGCAAAACAAGCTTTTAAAAACCCTTGAGCCTTTTAAAAAATTCGCTTCATTAGAGTTTATCAATATCGATTCGCTGGATCATTCCATAGAAAGCTACCTTAATGAGTCTTGCTCCAAGCGTTATGGTGGGCTTCTTGTTTTGTGCCGGCTTTTGCTCGCTTCGCTCTTCCCTAATTATTCTAAAATCATTTCCATAGATGTGGATACGGTGTTTTTAGGCGATGTTGCAAGCGCTTATTTTGCGCTGGATAACGACCCCACTAAATTGCTTGGCATGGTGAGAGACACATTTTCTCACCTTCCTTTTGAAGCCTTTTGTGATTTTTGCGAGCGCACTTGTAAGAATTTTAAAATTGATTTTTCGCATTTTAGCACTAACGAATTACAACGCATCCATCAGGGCTTTAACATGGGCTTTTTGGTGGCGAATTTGGATTTGTGGCGCGAAAATGGGTTTGAAAAGATCGCTTTAGAGTTTTTGAAAAATAGGGGGAAAGATCTTTTCTACCCTGAGCAGTGTTTAATCAATATGGTGTTTTTAGAGCACATTTTAGAATTGCCTATTTATTATAATTGCTATTCTGATTCTTTCAAAGAACACTACCCTAAAAACATCGTCATGCTCCATTTCATCAAACACAAGCCCTGGCACTCTGTGAGTTCTTTAAACGGGCGTTTGATTTGCTATGAAGCTGAAGCGAGTTTTTGGCTTACAAACCTTTTTCGCACCCCTTTTAAAAACGATTTTTTTAAAGAACGCCTTGAAATAGCTAAAGACCAACAAATGCAATCTTTTAAAACCCACATCCGATCAAAAACGATTAAGGATTATTTTTGTTATAGGATAAAAAATATTTTGAAAAAAGTTTTCAAACCCTCTTAAAGGACATTCATGGAAAAATTATTGAAGTTTTTAAGATTCTTTGCCAGTAGCGTAACTCTAGATGAAAAATTTTTAATATTCCTTCTTTGTAACGCTCTTTCTAACGCCTACAAAAATAGCGATCTGTTTTCTTTCTCTAAAGGCTTTTTAGGCGCTTTTTTAATCGGGTTTGTGGTGTATTATGTTGCCGCTTCTATCCCTAAAAAGTGCTTGCAACATTCATTAGAATGGCTGTTTATAGGAAGCGGTATTATCTTTAGCGTGGCTGAAATTTTTACGCTCTTTATGTTTAAAATGCCTTTTTCCAAAGGCTTGATTGACACGCTTTTAGCCACAAACAGCTTTGAAACGATGGCGTTCATAAAAAGCTATAAAAATTATTTGTTTTACTACACTTTTATTTTGATCGCTTTGTTGATTATGATTAAAATCATTCGCTTTAGAGCGCTTGTGCCTGGTGTGATAGCGGGCGTTTTAGGGCTTTCTATCCTTACAATAGGGAGCGTTCATAACATTAAACCCCTTACAAATAACGATGCGATTTTAAAAAGATCATTGTTTTCTCTTTCCTTAACTAGGGGGTTTTATTCCGCTTATTTGAGCTTGTTTGATCGCCAACAAGCCATAAAATTTTATAGTTTTTTAAATAACCTTTATTTACCAAGCGATTATCTTTCTAGCACGGGTGATGTTTCAAATGTCGTCTTAGTCATCGGCGAAAGCGTGAGCAAAAATTTCATGCAACTCTATGGCTATAACGCCCCTAATAACCCCTTATTGAGCCAACTCGCCAACGAGAGAGAGAAAGAGTAACAACCTGTTCGTGTTTTCTGACACGATAAGCAAAGAAGCCCACACCTCTGATGTCTTTGAAAGCCTGCTCAATTACAGCAACGCCGAAACGAATAAGCCTTGGTATCATTACCACAACATGATAGATATTTTCAAGCGATCCCATTATGAAACTTTTTGGTTAGAAAAACAAATCGTCGATGAATGGGGGATCACACAAAATCTAGTCTCTAATCGTTCTAAAAACCGCTACTATATTTTAGGAAACTATGGTGCATACGATGAAGAGCTAGTGAAATTTTATTCTAAAAATGTCCAACCCCAATTAAAAAGCAAGAATTTTATCGTGTTCCATTTGCGTGGCTCACACAAGACTTACAGCGAGCGTTTCCCTAAAAGCTTCGCCAAATTCAAACCAAGCGATTTGTCTTTTTCTAATTTGCATGCAAGCAGCGATAGAGACAAGCAAATCGTCGCTGATTATGTCAATTCGCTTTATTATAACGACTTTGTTTTGAATGGGATTTTTAACCTCTTTAAAGATAAAGACGCTATTGTGTTTTATTTGAGCGACCATGCACAAGATGTTTTTGAAAACGGCCCCACTTATGGGCATAGATGCTCTAAAGCGGGATTAGAAATCCCTTTTATGATTTATGTGAGCGATATTTTTAAAGAAAAACACCCCGAGAAAGTCAAATTGATTAAAAACGCTTTAAACAAACCTTTCATGAGCGATGATTTAATCCATTCTCTTTTGCCTTTGGTGGGCATTCGCACTAAAGACGAGATAGAGAGTAAAAACCTTTTTAGCCCTAAATTTGACGCCCAAAGAAAAAGGATTACTTGTCGTTGGGGGATTGGATCATGATAAGACTGAAAAATAAGGCTCTGCTCTCATCAATAGGGGTAAGATTGATTTTAAAAAAGCTTTCAACCCTACCTTAAAATCTTCACTTCTTCTTCTAAATGAATACCGTATTCTTGCAACACTCTGGTTTTGGCGAGTTCTATCAGATCTAGGGCTTCTTCAAATCCTGCGCCCCCCAAATTCACCAAAAAATTCGCATGCTCTTTGGCAAAGCCCACTCTTTTTAAGCGATAACCCCTTAAGCCCGCACCCTCTAAAAGCCTGCCCGCATAATCGTTAGGCGGGTTTTTGAAACAGCTCCCAAAATTAGGCAATTTGGGGTGGCTTTTGCGCATGCTTTTACACGCTTTTAAAACTTCTTGTCTAAAGCCATGCGTTTTTTTAAACCTCGCCCTTAAAACAACGCCATTGAATTTGCTACTGCGATAATCTAATCCTAAAGCTTCACTCCCTAGCCATTCATTATTAATATAAGCACTTTCTAAAACATTTTTGATTTCAAATTCTTTCATGCCAGCATTCATTCTAACTAACGCCCCTAAAGTGCCAGGCAATTGCCCTAAAAACTCCAAACCCTCTAAATCATTCGCCCTAAAATAATTAAAAATTTTAGACGCATTGGCCGCTCCCCCTATTTCAACGCATTCGCCCTGATCGCAAATATAATCGTAGTTTTTGCCTAAAAGGGCGAGATTTTTCACGCCAGGAGCGATCAAAAGGTTGTTCGCTAAACCGATAATCTGGTGTTCTTGAGAGATTTCATCATCGTTTTCTAAAACGCTCACTTTTAAAAGCGTGCCGATTTTCACGCTGCTGTAACGGGAAAAATCAATGGTGGTTTCTAGCATTTTCTAGCCTATGATTTTAGGAATGAGCTTGATTAAGGTTTTAGTGTAATCTAAAAGCATGTTCGTCATCCACGGCATGGTTAAAATCAGCACCCCAATCACGGCTAAAATCTTAGGCACAAAAGACAAAGTCATTTCATTGATTTGAGTGGTCGCTTGAAAAATACTGACTAATAGCCCCACCACCAAGCCCGCTAGTAATACCGGTAAAGAAATCATCAAAGTGATTTTATAAGTCTCAATGGCGAGTTTCATGAGTTGTGATTCCATTATATTCCTTTTATCTTAAGATTTCTTCTAATTGCTGAAAGCTTTGTTCAAAAGGCTGTAAAGCGTTTTCATCTTGCGCTAAAAACTGCTCCATTAAAGCCTTTTTCTTAATCGCTTCATCAAGCTCTTTATCGTTCCCCATTTGATAAGAGCCGATGCGAATGAGCATTTCATTTTCTTTCAATAACGCATACAAACGGCGGAATTTTCTCGCGCAAAGGTTTTGAGACTCGCTGGTAATGTCTTTAGCCACCCTTGATGCGGAGTTTAAAATATTAATAGGCGGGTAGATCCCATAATCGGTCAATTCCCTGCTTAAGACAATATGCCCATCTAAAATACTCCTGGCTTGATCGGCTATAGGATCGCTCAAATCATCGCCCTCTACTAGCACGCTAAAAAAAGCCGTAATGCTCCCCTTATTTTCTTCCTTGCCCGCTCTCTCCATTAATTGAGGCAATAAGGAAAGCGCGGATGGGGGGTAGCCTTTGGAAGTGGGCGGTTCGCCTAAAGCTAAACCGATCTCTCTTTGAGCCATAGCGAAACGAGTCACTGAATCCATGATAAACAACACATCTAGCCCTTGGTTTTTAAAATACTCCGCCACGCTCATCGCGCAAAAAGCCCCGTATTTGCGCATTAAAGGGCTATCATCGCTCGTAGCGACCACCAACACGCAAGAGCTTAAATCCCCTTTTAAGTTTTTCTCTATAAATTCAGGGATTTCTCTGCCCCTTTCCCCAATCAAAGCGATCACTTTAATGGGCGCTAAGCAACCCCTAGTGATCATGCCCATTAGCGTGGATTTGCCCACCCCAGAGCCGGCAAAAATGCCCAGTTTTTGCCCCTTACCGCAAGTCAAAAGCCCATCAATGCTCTTCACCCCCACGCTAAAAACCTCATCAATCAAGCCTCTTTTTAAAGGGGCTATAGGCGTTGTAATGACAGGCGCTAATCGTTCATAATCTAGCGCCCCCTTATTGTCAATGACTTGTCCTAAAGGATTAAGCACCCTCCCTAAAAGATTACGGCCCACAGGGAAATTCAACCCCTCTTTTAAAAACAGCACCTTATCGCCAGCCCTAGCCCCCTCTACAAAATTAAAGGGCGTGAAACCAAACTGCTCTTTTTCTGCCACCACCACCATCCCCACGCATTCGCTGCCATCGCTTTTTTCAATCTTCACCACATCGCCCACAGACGGGTTAAAACCATCCGCATAAACGATATTGGGCATGATTTTTTTCACGCTCCCATAGCGAGGCGATAGATCAAAACGTTGATTCAAGCGGTTTTTTAAGGATTTTAGGGGCATTTAAAGCTCTTTAGTCCATAAGACTTCAGCGATCTGGCGCTCATCATTGATCCTATTCACATGCACGATCACATCAATCGCACTCTTAAAATACGCTCGCATCAAATCCTTATCTAAAGAATGCGTATAACGCATGCTCAAATTCAGTGAAAGGGCTTCTAAAGTGTTTTGGGCGCTATTAGCGTGAATGGTTGAGAGCATGCCCTTATGCCCAGTATTCCCTAAACGCAAGAAAAGCGCTGCATTCCTGGTGTCAATCTCGCCCACAATGAGCCTGTCTGGGTTTAAGCGCATGGCCATATTGAGAGCGTCTTCATAATTAAAGCGCGTGTTCTCTTGCTTGCCCACTAAAAGCCCCACGCAATTGCTGAACGCTTTTAAATCCAATTCTTGGCTGTCTTCAACGCTCACCACCCTTTCATCTTTATTGACGCAATCTAAAAGAGCGTTTAATAGGCTTGTTTTACCGCTTGAAGTCTCCCCGCTAATGAGAATGTTATGCCCTTTAAGCGCTAAATCTTTCAAACTTTCTGGATCGCTTGCTTTAAAAGTGAAATCCTCTAAACTTAAGGGCTTAAGCCTAGGCACACGGATATTGAGCGTGATTTGATTATTGGTAGTGATGCTGAAGTGATTCGCGCTCACCCTATAGCGCGTGAAAGGGATAGAGCAATTTAAAGTGGGGTGCTCTTCATCAAAAAACAACCCCCTAAAACTGGCCAATTGCTCGCAAAATCTCAATAAAAACGCCTTATCAAAAAGCGCATGCCCTCTTTTTTCTCGGGTGTTATTGATTTTATAAAGCCAAAGCTCCTGCTCAGTATTGATCATCAGCTCGGTGATCCCGCTTTCTAAAAAAGGGGTAAAATGGCCAATTAGGGCTTGTAAAACTCTATGGGTTTGTAAAGTTTCCAAAAGCCCTATCCTTTTATCATCGCTCTTTTAAAACCTGTTCGCAACGCTTGCAAGGGGTGTTTTCTAGCTCGCTTTTGAAACGCCAACACCTAGGGCATTTATAAAAGGGGGCTTTAAAGAGCGTGAATGCTGGCGTTTCGCTCAATTTTTCTTTTGCAATCCCCACAAAGCTTACCATCAGCAATTCTTCTACTAAATTTTCACGCAACGCTTTTTCTTTTACTTCAATAGCACATTCCAACGAATTTTTAATAACGCCTTCTTTTTTCAAGCGGTCTAACTCTTCATTAAAGGCAGAACGCAAGGCTAAAACGGCTTCAAAATTTTCTGGTTTTTTAAACTCTTTAAGGTGGAGTTTTTCTGAAACGCTAATGTCTTTTAAATCAAACACATCTTTGGCTTGTAAAAAAATGCGAAGCACTTGGCTATGCTCTAAAACTTCTTCAATCGTGTGCGTTAAAATCGGGGCTAAAAAGTAGCACAACTTACTAGCTGTAGCGAGTAAGACCATTTGAATGGCTTGGCGTTTTTTATTATTTTTGCTATCGCAATACAAGCTGTCCTTGCAAGCGTCTAAATAAATCCCGCTCAATTCATTGGTAACAAACGCCATTAAACCATTCAATCCCTTCACCAAATCATGCTCTTCAAACGCGCTATTGACTCCAACGCTTGTTGTTTCTAAAGCCTCTAATATAAAATGATCTAAAGGGCTGAAGTCATGGGGGCGTTCTAAATTCTTGAGATCCATATCGCTAAAATTGGCGAGTAAGAATTTTAGGGTGTTGCGGAATTTTTTATAATGCTGTTCTGTTTGAATGAAAAAGGTTTGAGAGACCCTTAGATCGTTTTGATAGTCATTAAACGCCACCCACAAGCGCACCACATCGCTCCCATGCTTTTTGAGCAAGTTGTCCAAAGACACCACATTGCCCTTAGATTTACTCATTTTCTCGCCCTTTTCATCTACGATAAAGCCATGCGTAATGACTTTTTTAAAAGGGGCTTGGTTGTTTAAAACACAACCGATTAGAAGCGAGCTTTGAAACCACCCCCTATGCTGATCGCTCCCTTCTAAAATCACATCGCTAGGGCTTTGCCCTTTTTCTCCATGATAGTCTTCTAAAACCGCCTTAAAGGTGCTACCGCTATCAAACCACACGTCTAAAATGTGCATGACTTTTTCGTAATGCTTGGCGTTATCTTGATAATTAGGGGGTAATAAATCTTTTACGCTAGACTCCCACCACACATCGCAGCCTTTTTTTTCAAAAAGATTCGCCACATGCTCTAAAACTTCGCTCTCAAAACAAGGCTTATTCGTGCGTTTGTCTACGAAAAAGGCCAGTGGCACGCCCCATTTTCTTTGCCGGCTCAAGCACCAATCAGGGCGGTTTTCTATCATGGTTTTTAGGCGGTTTTTCCCGCTACTTGGTACAAATTCCACCTTTTCAATCGCATTCAAAGCCACTTCTCTTAAGGTTTTTTGAGTGCCATCATTTTGCATGAAAGGCTCATCCATTAAAATAAACCATTGCGTGGTCGCTCTGTAAATCACAGGCTTGTGCGTCCTCCAGCAATACGGGTAGGAATGCTCAATCTCTTGCTCTAGCAATAAAGAATCGCCCAATTGCTCTATAATGCGTTTTTGAGCCTTAAAAACATGCTCGCCCAGATAGCTTTCATCTAATAATTGGTTATGGATAATGCCCTCATCATAACAACCCTTTTCATCTACAGACATTAACACTTCTAAATTGTATCTTAAGCCTAAATAATAGTCCTCTTCACCATGCCCAGGCGCGGTATGCACGGCTCCTGTGCCATCTTCTAAACTCACATGATCCCCTAAAACCACGAGCGAATCCCTTTGATTGAGCGGGTTTATAGCCACTAAATACTCTAAATCATTGGAATTAAATTCATGCGTGATCGCATTATCCACCACCCCTAAAGCGGCTAATTTTTCATGCAAGGCTTTAGCGACTAAATAGCCTTTTTGGGTGAGTGCATAAACAGCGTCTTTTTTCAAAGCGATCGCCACATTCGCATACAAAGTCCAGGGCGTGGTCGTCCAAATCACTAAGCTCGCTTTTTTGACTTTTAACTTTTCTAAACTCTCCTTTTTCAAACCAAACGCCACGAAAATGGAGGGCGATTTTTTCATTTTGTATTCCACTTCAGCTTCCGCTAAAGCGCTCTCGCATGCATAACTCCAATAAATAGGCTTGTGGCGTTCTTTCAAAAGCCCTTTTTTAGCCACTTCCACTAAAGCCCTATAAATGCTCGCTTCAAATTTAAAATCCATGGTTTTATAAGGATCTTCAAAATCCCCCAAAACGCCTAATTGCAAAAATTCATTCTTTTGGATTTCTAAAAATTTCTTCGCATGATCTCGGCATTTTTCTCTAAACAGCGTGGGGTTTTCTAGGCTTGTTTTTTCCTTTTCCAATTGTTCTAAAATTTGCTGCTCAATGGGCAAGCCATGGCAATCCCAACCGGGCGTGTAATAGATTTTCTTCCCTTTAAAATATTCTCTTTTAATAACAATGTCTTTTAAAATCTTATTTAAGGCATGCCCTAAATGCAAATGCCCGTTCGCATAAGGCGGCCCGTCATGCAAGGTGAAATCCCCATGGTTATCTTTCCTATTTTGCATGCGTTTGAACGCTTGTTGCTCTTGCCATTTGGCGTAAGTTTTAGGCTCATTGACGCTCAAATTCCCTTTCATAGAAAAGGTGGTTTCGTTTAAGTTTAAGGTATCTTTGTATTCTTTCATTATATTTATCCTTTGCTTTATTTTTCTTTTGTTTTAGGAGCGATATAAAGGTGCGTGTCTTTTCGCGGCACATTTTTTAAAGTGGGGATTTGTAAAATCGTGCATTCTTCTATCCCTTTTAAATAATGCAAACTAATCACATCGCCAATTTTCACTTCTTTACTGGGCTTAGTGCAACTCCCATTGAGCCACACCGCCCCTACGTTGCACATATCTGTCGCTAAAACGCGCCGCTTCACTAAACCCACTGATTGTAAAAATTTGTCTATTCGCATGCGTTTATTTTACCCTATTCTTTAAGTTTTTAGCCATAACTTATTAGGGTTTTAGTTTTAGCATGTTAGCATTCAGCCACCACTCTTTTTAAGGAATTTGCTTGAAGTTTCATGCTGTGAGTTTGTTATTGGCTTTTTTATTAGCCTCTTGTTTGCCCCCTAAAGGCCATCATTCTGGTTTGGTGAATCTTTATATCGCGCATCAAGGCCAGAGCGTGCGCACTTATTGGCGCAAAGTGGATAGAGGAGTTGTTGCCAAACACAATGAAGCGCTTAAAGAAAACCCCAAAGCAAAGCTCAAAGACCCTAGGGGGCCTTTATTCATGCTAGGGAGTAATCGTTTCATGCCTTTATGGAAAAACCGCTATACTTTAGCCAAAGTCCAATCGTTCAAGCTAGAGCCTGGGTTTTATTACTTGGATTCTTTTAGCGTGGAAACTCAAAAGGGCATCTTGCAAAGCGCCCCTGGCTATTCATACACCAAAAATGGCTATGATTTTAAAAATAACCGCCCCTTTTTCCTGGCCTTTGAAGTCAAACCTGACAGCCAAATCATTCTTCCTAGCGTGGAATTGAGCCTGATTAAAACCCCTAGAGGGTTTTTGGGGGTGTTCTTGTTTGACAACAACGAAAAGGGGGCTAATACCCAATGGATTGAAGGGAGCTTGAATTTAAAGCTTAAAAACGCTTCTTTTAAAGACGCATGGGAGTTGGAACAATGAAACATGAAGCGATCGCTCGCTTTTCGTAAGCCCTTTATGATTAGATTGTAAAAGACGCTTAAAACATTTTTTAGATTTTGTTATCCCTATTCAATTGGAACAAAGCCATTAAATTTTTAAAAACTTTTAAAAACGATAAACATAATCCGCACTCCAAGTAACATAGCTTTCAAAAATGCCCCTAGGGATTTTTGCTTGTAAAACCCTCACGCTTTCGCAAGTCTTTAGCTTTTTTAAAGAACAACTAGGAGCATCGCCATGATGCTCGCACTCAATTTTAGCGTGTGGCGCTTATCGCCCATCCTTAGCCCTAGTGAGCCATAGCCCTGAAATTGCGCTAATTGCGCTAATATAACCAAAATCTTTAAGAACATTGGCTGTTACGCTCTCACCCCCTAACCCAGCCCCTATAAAATAACCGATGAAAAACTTCTCATTTTCATACACATTGTGTAAAAAATCTAACAAAAAGCTGTAAGTTGACATTGTTATCATACCACCATTAAAAGAAGAAACAGGACTTATTATGGGTATCACTCCAAATAAGTATTGTTGGTATTTATCTTTTTCCATGTAATTGCCCGCTTTATAGGAATATTGGAACCCTCCCCTAACGCCAAAACCCATTTTTTTAATCTTAACAGGAGCGGCATACTGATACCCCACCTTAAAATTAAAGCCGTTTAAGATGGTGCTGGGATCTTTTCTTTCTAAGAGTCTTCCACCAAAATTGAAGTGAGAGTGAGGCAGCAAAACAAAACTATCTTTATAAGCTAAATTCCATGAAAACATCCCGCTATAGCCAAGACCGGCAAAAAAAGCGCTTTTATCCACTCTTTGATTTTTAGCCTTAGCTTTTTCTTTCGCTAAAGCTTCTTGAACTTTCTTTCCAACGAGTTTATTAAGCTCGCTCTCATCTATAGCGTGGCTAAGATTAAACCCTAGCGCAGAACAAAAAGCTAAAAATAAAAATTTCTTATTGGGTTTTAAAAAATGGGGAGGGGTAACTTGCATACCCTTTCCTTGATTGAAAAATTGTTTTAATATTTTGAATATTGTAAAATGTTGAAGCTTAAATTAAAAGTCTTAACAATATTATTGGATAAAAAATTACTTTTTATAGGCATTGATGAGTATTTTTAACCACCCAAGCAGAAATCCCAAATATCTTTAGCGTTTGGGATGAATGCTACCAATTCGTGGTATAATATCCCCATACATTCGTATCTAGCGCAGGAAGTGTGCAAAGTTACGCCTTTGGAGATATGATGTGTGAGACCTGTAGGGAATGCGTTGGAGCTCAAACTCTGTAAAATCCCTACTATAGGGACACAGAGTGAGAACCAAACTCCCCTACGGGCAACATCAGCCTAGGAAGCCCAATCGTCTTTAGCGGTTGGGCACTTCACCATTGATAAGCGTTTGTAAAAATAAAAATCAAGCGTGTTGGTTGGATTGGATTTAATAGGCTTGATCAGAACGGATTAGAATGGAACAATTGCATTTTAAAATCAAAAGCCAGAGACAACCCTAGTCAAGTTGCCCCTAGCCACACCGATATTACTCGTGATGCCCGTGGCAACAACCTTCTTCTTGATGATGACTATCGCTAGTGCTGCAACAACCTTCTTCATGATGAGAGCTGTGGTGGTGATGGTGGTGTTCACCGCCATGATAGTGGTGGTGGTGTGTGTGGTGATGGTGGTGGTGGTGCCCGCCGTGTTGTTCTTCATGGTGTGCCATGATGACTCCTTTGATTAAAAATTTAAATTCTAGCTCACTGGCTAGGATTTTATTCTACAATATAAAATCTAATTAATTGTTAATGAAAGAAAATTTAGCGCTAATTTTTAATCCATATTCCCTAAATTTTGAAAAAAGAGTTTTCAAATTTGCTGAGAGAGTTTTTTCTCTCTCAATTGCCCGCAAGCCGCTTCAATATCCAAGGCTTTAGACTCTCTAATGGTGCATAATAAGCCTTTGGAGTTTAAAAAATCCGCAAACATTCTAGCGCTCTCTAAGCTAGGGCGTTCAAACTTAGAGCCTTCATGCGGGTTGAATAAAATCAAATTCACTTTGGATTTAATGCCGTTTAAAAGTTTTAAAAGTTTTTTAGCGCAATCCAGGCCATCGTTTAAATCTTTGATCAAAAGGTATTCAAACATCACTCTTTTGCGCTGTTCTAAAGGCCATTTCCTCACTTCATTCAAAACGCATTCAATGTTGTATTTTTTATTCAAGGGCATTAAAGATGAGCGCGTTTTGTCATCTACGGCGTGTAAGGATATGGCTAATTGCACGCCTAAATTTTTGCCCGCTAAAATAGGGATTTTATCGGCCACGCCACTCGTGGAAATGGTGATTCTTTTAGGTGAAATTTGCATGCCGGTATTAAAAATCTCAATCGCTTTACACACCTCATCTAAATTATTCAAAGGCTCGCCCATTCCCATAAAAACAATGTTGAGCGCTTTTTCAATGGGGAGGTTATTGTCTTCTTTAATGAGTAGGGCTTGCTGGATGATCTCGCTCGCTTTTAAGTTTCTTACAAAACCGCCTTTTTGAGTGAAACAAAACGAGCAACCCACTTGACAGCCGATTTGACAAGACACGCATACGGTGTATTTTTCCCCCTCTAAAATAGCGTTCGTCTCTTCATCAATCTTTTTATCCTTCATTTTCAACAACACCGCTTCAAAAGTATGGTTATCTTTTAAAGATTTAAAAAGGTATTTTTTAGAGCCATCAACGCTCTCTCTCACATGCGTGATTTCTATCGTGCGCAAAGTAAATTCTTGCTCCAAATAAGCGATAAAATCTTTTGAAAAATTATTTTGCATGTCTTTAAAGCTTGTTTTATACTTCGCATAGAGCCACAAATAAAGCTGTTTAGCCCTAAAGCTTGGTTTTAAAAGCTGGCTCAATTCCTTTAGAGTGAAATCATAAATGCTCGCTTTCATGCTTTAAGCCCTAATTCTAAAAGTTGGTGCAAGTGCAAGACTCCTAAAACCTTATTACAATCATCTACGCACACCAAAAGCTGGATCTTATGGCGCTCTAAAAATTCTAACGCTTCTAAAAGAAGGGCGTCTAAATTCTTAAAGCTTTTAGGTTTTAAGGTGGCAAAATGCCTCACTTCGCTCTCCAAACTAAGCCCTTTTAATAGTGCCCTACGGACATCGCCATCGCTTAATACCCCCACAAGCTCGTTAGCCTCATTGACTAAAATCGCGCTGCCTAATCGTTTTTCACTCATTTCTATGAGCGCGTCTTTAAAACTTGTGTTAGGGGCGATTAGGGGGAGGTTCGTGGTTTGTAATAAGTCTTTAACCTTGACAAAAAGCTTTTTGCCCAAAAGCCCGCCCGGATGAAAGGAGGCAAAATCTTCTTGGCTAAAATTTTTCGCTCGCATCAAGCATGCCATTAAAACATCGCCTAACGCTAAAGTTAGGGTGGTGGAAGTCGTTGGAGCGGTGTTGATCGGGCAAGCTTCTTTTTTAATTTTCAAACTCAAATAATAATCGCCAAGTTTAGAGATCGAACTATTAGGGCTTTTAGTGAAAGTGATGATTTTATGGCTTAAGCGTTTTAAATGGCTCACTAGATTCAATAATTCTAAAGACTCGCCCCCATAGCTAATCATTAAAATCACATCGTTTTTTTCCACCATACCCAAATCCCCATGCATGGCTTCTGTGGGGTGTAAAAACGCGCTCCTGTTACCGGTGCTTAGCATGGAAGCAGCGATTTTTTGCGCCACTAAAGCGCTCTTACCCACGCCCACTATCACAAGCTTGCCCCCCTTTTCTTGGCTCTTTAAAATGAGTTTGACAATGGCTTCTAAATCGTTGGGTTTTTGGAATTGTCCAACGCTTTCTAAAAGCGCGCTCGCTTCATCTCTTAAGACTTGTATAGCGGTAGCGTTACAATCAAAAAGAATGGACATGACAAATGATAGCCGGGTATTTTCTAAACTTTTTAAAGAGCGCTTTTCTGATGAAATTACGAGTGTGATCTTCTAATTTTTTAGGGTTATTCAAAATTTCGGCGTTGCTGGATTTCAGTAATACCTCTAAGCCCCCTTGAATTTCTTTAATCAAATGCTTTTCATCTTTGAAACCCACAAGCCCTAAACTGGAAAATTGAGAGCTTTCTAAAAGCGCTTGTTTGTTTTTATTCACAAAAATCGTAGCCGCAAACACCCCAGCGCTAGCGACTTCTTCTCTTTGCTGCACGATGCTTGTATCAATACTCAAATTGCTTTGGTTATCCACATAGCTTTTACCGCTTTTAATGGTGCCGACTTTTTTAATGAACGCAGGGCCAACTTCCACCTGATCACCATCTTCCATTAAATAGATATTTTTTTCAGGCACCCCGCAAGCAATAGCGGTTTGTTTGTGGCGTGCGACATGGTTATATTCCCCATGCACGGGTAAGAAAAACTTAGGCTTAATGAGTCTTAGCATGAGCTTTTGCTCTTCTTGGGCGGCATGCCCGCTCACATGGATATTGTCAAATTCTTGATAAGCCACTTTAGCTTCTTTTTTGATCAAGAAATTCAACACCGCTGAAACGCTCGCTTCATTGCCAGGAATGGCTTTAGCGGAAATGATGACTAAATCGTTGGGTTTGATAGAAATGTGGCGGTGCTCATCAGTCGCCATGCGATAAAGCGCGCTCATGGTTTCGCCTTGCGAGCCGGTCGTTACGATTAGGACTTCATTGTCCGGGTATTTAGCGACTTCATTGGCTTCAATAAAAGATTGATAAGGCAAATGGATATAGCCTAATTCTCTAGCGATGTCTAGGTTTTTTTCCATAGAGCGCCCGATCACAGCGATCTTGCGGTTATATTTGATGCCGTATTGTATGGCTTGATAGACCCGGTGGATATTGCTAGAGAAGGTGCTCATAATCACCCTCCCTTGCGCTTCTTTAAAAAGGGTATCAAAAGCCGGCGCTATGGTGCTTTCACTCGGCGTGGTCCCGGATTTATGGGAGTTCGTGGAATCGCTTAAAAGAAGCATCACCCCCTTTTCGCCATAGTGCGCCAAACGATACAAATCCGTGGGCAAATTATCCACTGGAGTGTGATCAATCTTAAAATCGCCGGTGTGGATGATCGTTCCGGCTTTAGTTTGGATCGCCAAAGCGCTGCTGTCAATGATAGAATGCGTGATGTGGATCCATTCAATGATAAATTCGCCCACGCTAATGGGGCAGCGCTTTTCTACGATTTTAAAATACGAGCGGTATTTTTTCAAACCATGTTCATCAAACTTGCTCCCAATCAGCCCCAAACTCAAAGGCGTGCCATAAAGGGGGAATTGCAACTCTTTAAACAAATAAGGCGTGGCCCCTATGTGATCTTCATGGGCATGGGTGATGATAATGCCGGCGATTTTGTCCTTGATTTGGTGCAAATAGGAAAAATCCGGGATTAAAATATCCACGCCAAAAAGCCCTTCTTTAGGGAAGCTCATGCCCGCATCAATCACGATCGCGCTTTTTGGGGTTTCAATGACCATCATGTTCCCCCCAATTTCGCCCAAGCCCCCTAAAGGCGTGATCTTAACGCTCGCTTTAGAGTTTAAATTCATCTTATAATGCGGATTTAAATGCTCCACTTGAATCTTGTTATTCGCTTCAACGCCCTTTTTGAGTTCCTTATGAAAGCCTAAAGTCCCTCTCTCATTCACATGCAAAATTTCCGTAACGCCCTCTACTTTGTTGTTATCCAACTCTTCTTTGGCGTAATTTCGTGTTTTTTGGGGGGCATGTTTTTGTTTGTGGTGGTTGTTTGGTTTTTTGTTGGGGCGATGCTCTTTTTTATGGTGCGAGGGCGCTTCATGGTTTGAATACTCTGCGTTTTTTTGCGCGTTTTCTCTGAAACGCTTTTTGCGGTTGGTGAATCGCTCAAACGCCCCAGCTCGCGCCTCATGGTGATCTTTTGAGTTTTCACTGCTGTTTTCATGGTTTTCATTATTTTGGTTGTTATCAGTCATAACGATTATTCCTTTATTTCAATTTTTATCTTTCAATTTTTAAAAAGGCACTAGCCTTTTAAAACGGATTTTAAGAGCTTGAGATAATCTTTTACCTCAGACGCCCTCACGCTTGTTGGTTGGTTTTCTAACGCTAGAAAATCTAACACCTTATCAAGCTTTTCTTTATAAGAAACGCTTTTTTTAAGATTGTTTGAAAGCGTCTTCCTAGGAGATGAGAAACAAGCTTTCAAAAAATCTTCTAATGTTTCAAACCCTTTTTGTAGGGCTTCTTCAAAAAATGGCGCTTGGGCTAATGAAGCCAACGCCTTCTCTTTCAGCGGCTCTTTGATCACTTCAAACACGCTAGAAAACACCTTTGGAGGCGGGCTAAACGCGCTAGGCGGCACATCAAACAAAAGGGTAGCGTTCCCTATTGTGTGAGCTAAAACGCTTAAAGCGTTCTGTGAATCTTTAGCGCAAAATTTGAGTGCCACTTCCTTTTGCGTCATCACCAATAAGCCCCTGCATTTAGGGTCTTTGAGCGCGTTTAAAACAAGCCTGGTAGCGATATAATAAGGCAAATTAGAAATCAAAAAATAAGGCTCTTCTTCTTTTAAAAAAAGAGCGTCTTTTTCTACCAATTCTAATTTAAAAGGCTTTTTTTGTGCCTTTAGTTTTGATCGCATTTTCTCGCACAAATTGCTGTCTATCTCATAAGTCTTTAAAGGATAGCGATCCAACAACTTGAGAGTCAAATCCCCTAACCCCACGCCGATTTCAATTAATCTTAACGAATTTAAGGGAGGCAAAGCATTAACGATTCTGTCTAAAAACGACTCGTCCGTTAAAAAATGCTGTCCTAAAGACTTTTTAGCTACTACCATAGCACGCTTTTAATTCCTAGTATTATACCTTAAAAAGGGGATTTGTCTTTCCTTTTTAATGCAACTTCTTTATTATAGCTATTATAGCTTTTTTCATTCAAAGATGTTGGTAGTTTTGACAATAGGAGCGCTTCAATTAACACTCGTGGCGCTCGTATTAAAAATTAGTATTAAAATCTTTTTCGTTAATAATTGGTTAGATTTTGCATTATAAAATGAAATCCTAGCCAATGAGCTAGAATTTAAATTTCAATTAAAGGAGTCATCATGGCACACCATGAACAACAACACCAAGCGCAACAACAGCAACAACAACAGGCTAACAGCCAACACCACCACCATCACCACGCACACCACCACCATTACTACGGCGGCGAACACCATCACCATAACGCGCAACAACACGCCGAACAACAAGCAGAGCAACAAGCTCAACAACAGCAACAACAACAAGCACACCAGCAACAACAACAAAAAGCACAACAACAAAACCAACAATATTGATTGGGGCGTTTATGGGGCGGCCTTAGGGCTACTCCTGGCTTTTAGCTCTTTTGATCCAGTAAATCTATCAATTCAAACCAACCCTTTTAACTCCATTAGATTTTTAAACTTTTAAAATCCCTCTTTTTGATGCTTGTCAAATGGCTCTGTTTTCTATCCAATAAAGATTAGGTTTATTAATGAGTGGTCATAATGGGGCGTAAAACTTCATGGTTTGGCATGTGCATTGGATGCGATCTAGGGGCGTTTTAAGGGGGTTTGTTGTAAAATCTCATCACGCCCCATAGTTACGATATGGGGCAAATCCTATGTCAAAAGGAGCATGCCATGAAACACAAAAGTGGCAAACGCTCTTGGAAAACATTATACTTTGAGTTTGCTTTTTTGGGGCTTAAAGTGATCGTTTCTGTGAAACGCTGATTTTTCTAAGAGCGTTCCCTTAAGCTTTTAAGCTTAGGGGTTTCCTTATGAAGCGGGTTTGTCCTTGACTTTTGGGGCGTTGGTCATTTTGTTGTAAAACTTATTTTCTTTAGGGGATAGAAATAATTCTCCCCTCTATAAAACTAAATCCCCTCATAGAGTGCTTTTAAAAAATACCGCTTGCTCTAGCTTTTTGATCATTTGTCTTAAAAACTACTCCCTTAAAAACCCGTATTCATAGACTTTAGGCTGTATTTCTTTGGCGAGATCTTTTAGGGCGTCTTGCAAGTTAGCGTAAAGCTGTTTGTAATATTCATCTTTAGCTTTAGCGGGTGAATTTAATTTACCTTGCGCGTTACGGCCTTGAAAAAATTCTTTAATATCATACAAGCTGGCATTAGCGTTATAGTCGTGGTTAGTGAGATCTTGGGCGTGGTAATAGCGATAGATCTCTCTGCCAGCGTCAAACACCCTTGAAGCGCTCGGGCTGAATTTCAGGGGCTTGTTTTCTTTTTTGGCGTTTAAAAAGAGGCTATCGCTCTTTTTAGGTTCTTTGATTTCGCCTTTTAAAAAGTCTAATAAAGCGTGGCTAGAATATCTTTCTTTGGCATTGACTTCAGTTTCGCTAAAGGGGATAAAATGATTGATCCCTTGAGCGGTAGTGATGCGGTTTTGGGTGTGAAAAAGCATGAAAATCAAACAATTGTTTTTAAATTCGCTGTCGTCTTGGAAAGCGTCATCATAAGGGGCGTAGAATTGATCCCTGTCGTTTTGCCATGTGGCTTTGATGCAATGGCGGATGGAGAAAAATACAGACACTAATAATATTGTAGTTGTAATGATTGGAAAATATTTTACATGCGATTGTTCTGATTTGTCAATAACACTAATATGGACTAAATTTTGATGTTGAAAACTATTGCGGCCAGGATCTAAATAACCAAGAATAGTATCTTTTTTTGTTGGCTGAAACTTTTGTAAATAATCCGCTAAAAATAGAACCTTATTGCACGAGCGTATAGTTTTATACCTCAAAAATCCGCCAGAGGAGTCAAACACTTCTAAATTGAACGCGTTGGTTGGTTTTAAAAAAAAGGGGGGGGGGGTAGCGGTATCCCAGACTAAAAAGCCAATGGGGAATTGCCCTGTCACGTTATCAAAGCCATCCGCAGGCACCATAAACCCCTCTAAAAATTTAGCCTTAAAAACTTCTCTGAATTTTTTAAAATGGCTAGAATTAAGGTATTTGAGCGTTGAAAAACTCGCCATGATGCAGCCATCCAATTCCTTATAAATGCGCATGAAAAATTGAGCGAAAAGTTCGTTAGCCCCAGACCCTAAAAGATCTTTATAAGTTTCATAAACCTTATTGTTTCTTGCGACTTTGGTTTTGTGTTCGCCTGTGCCGCTCATTTTAGCTTTGTTGCCCGCTTCCGCATAAGGCGGGTTGATGTAAATAATGAGCCTTTTTCGTTTCTCTTGGTCTTTTAAGATTTCTTGCAAGCTTTTTGGCACTTTATCGCTCTTAAAATCATCGTTTAAAAAGTCAAATTGGAAAACATGATTTTCCAGTAATTTCAAGTGGTTTTTTGCAGCCAGATCTTTAACGATTGCCACATCGTTATGATCTAAAGTGGATAGATATAAATTGGCCTTATTCAATAAACCCTGAAGCAAATTCCCAGTCCCCCCAGCGCAATCCCAAATGATATAATTCTCTTGATAATCTTGCCCCAAAGCTTTAGCTAAATATTCTTGACTCTTTTCTACCCAGATTTTAGGGGTAAAATACGCCCCTTTCCTTTCCCTCACATCGCTTGGCACTAACAAGTCGCGCCGCTCTAAAATAGAAGCTTGAAACTCTAATTTAGGAGGCCTTTCATAAACGCTCCAGAATTCTTGATGGGCTTGTTGGTTATCCGTGAAACCAACTTCCATAAAATCCATTTTACCCAATTCATTCATGCCCCTATTCAATTTATAATAGCTAGAGCTTAAAATCGTTTGCAATTTCTCAATAATGGTTTTATCGCCATCGCTAAGCAAATCCGCTAAATAATAGTCTGCGTCTAAAATGTCTTTAGTTTTAGCCACCTCCCAATTTATGTCAATGGTGGGTTTGACAATTTCAAGCCACTTTTGATAGATCGTAAAGAAATTGTTTTTGTCAATTTGGATTTTGCTGAGTAAATGGCTAGAATTTAAATGCTTTTTGATAAATTCTTTGCATTCTTGGCTTTGGGTTTTAAAGTCAAAAACCGATTTATGGGGTTTACACATGGCTTTAAACGCGTCTAAAGCGTGTTTAAAACCTTCTGTGTTGTGGTTGCTTGGGGGGATAGAAAAATCTATATCGCTTTTATAAAAAAAGCTTGTGATCGTGTCATCAAAGGCGATAAATTCTATTTTAAAAGCGTTAAAAGCGCACAAATAAGGTGGCGTGTGGTGGGTATAAAGCCTGTGCTTGCCTATGGTTAAAAGAAGTTGCGTGAAAGCTTTGTCCAAATCATCAAAATCGCCCCTTTTAGCTTCGCCCCATAAAATGGGTAAGGTGGCGTTAGAATGCTTATAGCTTAACATGAAATCTATTTTATCCCCGCTATAAAGGAATTTTTTATCCTTAAAGAACTCGGCTTTGATCTGCGCTTTTAGGGGTTCTTCATTGAGATTGCTGCAATCTAAAAGCATTCAAAACACCACCGTTTTGTTTTCATGCACAAACACCCGATCTTCTAAAACGAGTTTTAAAGCCCTAGCCAAAACCAGTTTTTCTATATCCTTACCCGCTAGGCGCATTTTTTCCACGCTGTAATTGTGGTTAATGGGCAGAGTGTCTTGTATGATAATTGGCCCGGCATCAAGGCTTTCATTCACAAAATGCGCCGTAGCTCCGATGACTTTCACACCCCTTTCAAACGCTTGCTGGTAAGGGTTAGCCCCAATGAATGCGGGCAAGAAACTATGATGGATATTGAGAATCTGATTTTCATAGCGCTTCGTAAAATCATGGCTTAAAATGCGCATGTATTTGGCTAAAACGAGCAGATCCGCGCTCACTTTGTGTTTTAATTCCAGGTCTTTAATGATTGCTAAAACTTCTTTTTCATGCAAAATTTGATCAACGCAAGGCGCGTAAAAATAAGGGATGTCAAATTTTTCCACTAAAGGGCGTAAAATCTCATGATTAGAAATAACGCCTAAAATTTGAGCGTTCAATTCCCCCCCATACACCCTTAAGAGCAAATCCCCTAAGCAATGGCTCTCTTTAGTGGCGAGTAAAATGATGTTTTTTTTATGCGTTAAAATGACTTCAATCAATAGTTCGCTAAAGTTTTCTAGGGCTTTAAAAAGAGCGGTTTTTAAGGATCGCTCTTCTTGCTCTTTAATTTCAGTATTCAAGGGCTTCATTTCTTTTTGGATTTTTAGCCGCATGAAAAAGCGCTGCTTTAAGGGATCAACAAATTCATCGTTTTTGACGATGTTATAGCCCTTGTTGGCGATAGTGGCGCTAATGGCGCTCACTAGACCTTTAGCGTCTTTGGCTTGAATTTTTAAAATAAATTCTAACATCTTTATCTCATTAATAATTGATAACCAAACGCTTGCGTGATGATGCTTGTAACCGATTGCGTGGCTTTTTCAATAAAACGCTCCATAGGGCTTTTTTCCAGCCAATAGGCTTTTTTAACCTTACTCAATTCCATTAAGCGATTTTGCGCTTGCTTGATCGTGCTGATTTTATCAATGAGTTTTAATTTTAGAGCGTTTTGAGCGCTAAAGACCTTCCCTTCAGCAAAATCCTTATAATCCTTAGCGTTTAATTTCCTGGCTTTAGCGACATCATCCACAAACATTTGGTATTGCTCATTGACTAAATTTTGCAAAAATTCTTTTTCGTTAGGTTTCCATGCTCTGGTGAAGGTGCCTATTTCTTTATATTCGCCCGCATGCACGCCTTGAGTGGCTACGCCGACTTTATTGAGCAAATTTTCCACATTCGCGCTAGAAAAAATCACCCCAATGGATCCTATCAAGCTCGCTTTAGAGGCATAAACTTCGCTCGCTTGCATGCCCGCATAATAACTCCCGCTCGCCATAATCCCCCTAGCATACGCTAAAACGGGCATTTTTTGCTTCAAATCAGCGATTTTTTCGCTCAATTCCACGCTCGCTGACACAGCCCCACCAGGAGAATCAATCAAAAGCAAAACGCCCTTAATGCTAGGGGTTTTTAAGATTTTATCCACTTCTTTGTCAAAATCCTCGGTGCTAAAAATCGCCCCATTTAAATAGAGTTTAGCGAGATTGGGCGGGGCGCTTGGCGCGCTTTCTTTAGCGCTAAAAAAGACTAACACAATCAATAACAGCACAAACGACTTGAAATACTTCGTGATAAAATCTAAAGGTGCGATGATTAAAGCCTTAAAGATTTTTTGAATGAAACTCCACATGCAGCTTTTCCTAGACTTAATATTTGACCATAAGAGTGTATTATACCTCAAATGCTTTAAGGATTAAATCATGGCGTGTAAATTTTGCCCTAAGATCAGAAAAACAGATTGGATTTTTATTTTAATCGCTGCTTTAGGCTTTTATGCAGTCAATAAACTAGGGTATGCACCCAAATTCAATACCCCCACTTCAAAGATTTCACACTCTCTTTCACGCCCTCTTCCACACCCTATTGAAAAGCCTGACAATATGACCGAAGAAGAAAGGAAAAAGCGTTTTATAGAGCTGCAAAAAGAATGCTTACTCCATAAAGACAAAAAGGCGTGCGAAGAGGTTTTTTAGATTGTTTTTGTTGTTTTTTTGCGCTTTTTAGGGTCATTGTAAATTTTATACGCCCTTTTTGTTTGTAAAAAGCTTTTTTTAGCGGTGGTTTTTAGCTATTCTAACAACCCCCAACACCCCAAAATTCAAGCGCTCTTAAGCTAAGTCTAAGTCTACTATAATCAAAAGATTTTAAAGGGAACTTAAAATCGTATTTATAAAGGTTTGAGAATTTCATAAAAATATTAAAGGAAAATATATCATGAAAGCCTTTGTGGTTGATTTAGATAGTAGTGAAAATCAAAGTATTTTAAAACCCATCGCACGCCCTTTTAACAACCAAGCCCATCAAGTTAATGAAGCGGCTGAAAAGATTCACGAACTCATTAAAAACGCCCCATATTCTAACGATGACATCGTTTTAAATCGCAATGAAATTAAAGAAGCCTTGTTTTAGCCCGTTCAAACCGCAGTTAAAAAACGCTCAAGTGTTTCTCTCGCACTCGCATGCAGACAGAAATAAGGCTTTAGAAGTTAAAAACTATTTAGAAAACCAAACAAAACGCAAAGTGTTTATAGATTCGCTTTTTTGGGATTATAAAGACGATGTCTTAAACGAATTGGCAGAATACGATGATATAAGCAAGATTGAAGACGCTTTCACGCTCATTCTCAGAGAATCTTTACAAGATGTGATTGAAAAATACCCCTATTTTGTGTTTTTACAAAGCAAGAACAGCGTTTCCAATCAAGGGCTATCGCGCAATCAAGATCTATTAAAAATCACTTATTCCGCATGGATTTATGAAGAATTAAAAATCGCTAACACTTTTATAACTGACACCACTCTAAAGGAATCGCACATTAAAGCCATGCGCGTTTCTTACGATGTCACAAACTTATTAAGGAGGTTTAAACCTATCTCTCTTGATAGTTTGTGCAAAAAAATCGCTTTTAATCTTATAATAAAGGATACAAAATGAAAACTTATCAAAAATTACTAAGTGCAAGCTGTTTAGTATTGTATTTAGTGGGCTGTGGGAATGGTGAATCGCCGGTTGAAATGAGTGCGAATAGTAAGGGTGAGTTTCAAATCGACTCCAAAGCAGATAGCGTTACTATTCAAGGCGTGAAGCTTAATAGAGATAATTGTGCTGTTAATTTTGTTCCAGTAAGAGAGGCGGTTCAAATGGGTGTTTTAAGTCAAATTACTCCAATTTCTATGCAAGATTTTAAAGATATGGCAAGCGTTTATAAAGAATTTGATCAAAAGGAAAAGGTGGCAAACATAGAAAATAAAATTTCTCAATTAGAACAAAAGGGTTTGATGATGGAGCCTCAAATCCTTAAATTTGGAGAAAGTTTAAAAGGTATTTCTCAAGGGTGCAATATTATAGAAGCAGAAATACAAACCAACAAAGGCTCCTGGACTTTCAACTTTAACAGATAAATCAGGCAAATATGGACAATCATAACCCCACAGACAGAGCAAAAATCCTTATAGAAGAGCTTAAAATCTTGCAAGGCGTTATCAATAGAATGGCGCAAAATTCTTTAGAGTGCAAGAAATAGACACTCGCACTCGCTGTGGGTGTCTTATCCCTTAAAATAGAAGCGATTTCTAATTCTTATGGGTTATGCGTTTTAGGGGTGCTACTTCTATGTTTTTGGTTTTTAGACGCTTATTATCTCACGCAAGAAAGGTCATTCAGGGAGCAATACCAATGGCTGATAGAAAACCGACTTAAAACCGATGCAAGGCTGTTTGAAGTCTTTCCTACTCATCAAACTTGCCAATTAACGCAACTCTTATCCGCCATGTTTTCAATTAGCTCTTCTTCAATTAGCCTTCTCCCCTATTGGGTGTTAGCTCTTTGTTTGGTGGGCTATGGTTTTTGTTCTTAATTCTGTTTTAATGAAGCACTGACTATAAAACAACTTGACTCCAACCAAACGATAACTTTTTAAGCGTTTTAGAATTTAGGGTATCGCAAAATAATCCCCACCCCCTTATGATTTTCACTATAAAATAAAGCTTCAAACTATAAAAATAAGGTTTTAAACATCAATGCTTGATGAGAACGGAGTTTTCAAATCCAAACGCATTCAATTACAATCAGATCAGACCCACTAAAAACACCAAAAGCAAAAATCAAACATTAAGAAATAAGAAACAACAAAAACAACAAGTAAAAAACCATAAGCCGTAAAAAACAAACGATTAAGACATAAAAATTAAAACGCAATAAGTAAGAAATAACAAACACAAGCAAACTAAACACATTAAACATTAAATATAAAGACACTAACAACTAAAAATATAAGTATTAAGAAATAACAAACAATAAGCAAGCAAATATTAAAAACAATCAAGATTTAAAAAAGAAAGAATAAGCCCAATCTTTCAAAACTAAGCAACAAGAAGTTCTTTTGTCAGGTAATACTCTTTGGCTTTTAACAAGCGAATGT
>NZ_JAALNT010000020.1:0-27579 GCF_017594925.1 Helicobacter pylori | reverse complement strand
ACATTCGCTTGTTAAAAGCCAAAGAGTATTACCTGACAAAAGAACTTCTTGTTGCTTAGTTTTGAAAGATTGGGCTTTTCTTTTTGTCTTATTTGTTATCTCCTTTGTTTTTATTTGGTTTTGTTTAATATTTACTTGTTGGTTTCTTATTATTTCTTAATGTTTAATGTTGTTAGCGTTTTTGTCTTTGTTGGATTTTTAAATCTTATTTTTTCATTCTTATGTTTGAGTTTTTACTTCTTATTTTTTGTGTTTTGTTTTAAATTTTGCTTACTTGATTTTAATGTTTTGTTTTTAGAGTTTTAAACGCTCAAGGATTTGGGTTTTAATTTCTTTCGGATCTAATTGAACAAGTTGTTGGCGTTCAAAATTGCACACCTGAAAATCAATGCAATGCAATAACTCAAAAATAATAGAATCGTTTTCATAGGGGGCAACTAGGCGCATGCCCGAATAATGGAATTGAGTGCAAGAAAGTGCAATAAATGCGCTGTAGGGTTTTAATAAGGGATTTCTATTGTGTGGATTGAGTTTGATAACACCTCCAAAAGCAATTGTTTTTATATTTTTGTTTTCATCAGATGGGCTTTGTAAAATAACTTGTTCTAAAAAATGATTGATGAGTGGTGCTCTATGCACCGATGCGAATCTAGAGATAGACGCCTTTTGTAATGCTAATGCAAGACTTCTTCCCATCGTATGGTTCTCTAAAACTTGTGCTTTTGGGACAACTTGCAGCTGATCGATCGTTATCTCAATTTCTTCATTTTTTTTTATTTATAATGTAGTTTTTATGCGAAGGGTATTTTTTGCCTTGTTTATTTTTTGTTGTTTGTGGGAATGCTAAGAAAAAGTCCTTGTTTTCATAAAAGCCCTATTTTACTGAACTTATTGGATAAAACCTGCTTAAGTTAAATTGATCTCATTCTATTATAAAATATAAAAAATCAAATCTTAAAGGAAAATCATGCAAGAAATTCAAACCATTCCTTTTAAATGCCCCAAGTGTCAAGAGCCAATTGATGTGAATGAAGCACTATACAAACAGATTGAGCAAGAAAATCAAAGCCGGTTTTTAGCCCAACAAAAAGCGTTTGAAAAAGAGGTGAATGAGAAAAGAGCGCAGTATCAGAGCCATTTCAAAGCTTTAGAGCAAAAAGAAGAGGCTCTAAAAGAGCGAGAGAAAGAGCAACAGGCCAAATTTGATGAGGCGGTCAAACATGCGAGCGTTCTAGCTTTGCAAGATGAAAGGGCTAAAATCATTGAAGAAGCCAGAAAAAACGCTTTTTTAGAGCAGCAAAAGGGCTTGGAATTGTTGCAAAAAGAATTAGACGAGAAGTCCAAACAAGTCCAGGAATTGCACCAAAAAGAAGCGGAAATTGAAAGGCTAAAAAGAGAAAATAACGAAGCCGAGAGCCGATTGAAGGCTGAAAATGAAAAAAAATTGAATGAAAAATTGGATTTGGAGAGAGAAAAAATAGAAAAAGCCTTGCATGAAAAAAATGAATTGAAATTCAAGCAGCAAGAAGAGCAATTAGAAATGTTAAGAAACGAGTTGAAAAACGCTCAAAGAAAGGCTGAATTAAGTTCGCAGCAATTCCAAGGCGAGGTGCAAGAATTAGCGATTGAAGAGTTTTTGAGGCAAAAATTCCCCCTAGATAGCATTGAAGAAATCAAAAAAGGGCAAAGAGGGGGCGATTGCATTCAAGTGGTGCATACTAGGGAATTTCAAAATTGCGGGAAAATTTATTATGAGAGCAAACGCACTAAAGAATTTCAAAAAGCTTGGGTTGAAAAGCTTAAAAGCGACATGCGAGAGATTGGGGCTGATGTGGGGGTCATTGTGAGTGAAGCGCTGCCTAAAGAGATGGAGAGGATGGGGTTATTTGAAGGGGTGTGGGTGTGTTCGTTTGAAGAGTTTAAGGGGTTGAGTGCGGTGTTAAGAGAGGGGGTTATTCAAGTGAGTTTGGCTAAAAAAAGTCAGGAAAATAAGGGCGATAAAGTGAATCTGCTCTATCATTATTTGACAAGTGCTGAATTTTCTATGCAAGTGAATGCGATTATAGAGGGGTTTGAGCAATTGAGAGCGGATCTAGAAAGCGAAAAACGCGCGATGGCTAGGATTTGGAAAAGCAGGGAAAAACAAATTGACAAAGTGTTTGAGGGCACGATTAACATGTATGGCTCTATCAAGGGCATTGCGGGTAATGCTATTGGGCAAGTGAAGGCGCTAGAGCTTGGGTATGATGGGGAAGATTTAGAAGATTAGTTTTTGTGGTACATTTTGAGATAATATTAGGAGAAAATATGGGCAATAAAGATCAGAATAAAGGTTCAAGCTGGCATAAATGGGATTTGCATACGCATACGCCATACACACATTTAAATAAAGCGTATAAAAGTTCTGAAGAGGAGTTTATACAAAAACTATGCGGTAGCGAGATTGATTGCATTGGATTAACGAACTATTTTAAGTTTAATGAGAAAGAATTTGAATTAAAAAAAAGAATAGAAAAGGAGAGTATTAAGGTTTTTTATAATTTAGAAGTCAGGTTGGATTATAAGAACAATAGAAATGAGTTTTTAGATTTCCACATTATTTTTTCAGATGAGATCTTGAGTGATAATAGTGATAATAATAATAATAATATAAAAAGGTTTTTATCAGATATGGAAGCCACTACTATTGATGGAACCAAGAAAAGACTTGCAGATTTAGAACAAAAAGATTGTAGTAAAGCGGTAGTTAATTTTGATCAATTGTTGGAATGTTTAGAGAAAGAGTCTTTAAACTTGAGAGACAAGTATTTATTAGGGTTTTTATCAAGAGGGCATGGCAGTTCTCGCAGTAGCAGTAATTATGAAAAAATAGTTAAAAAAGTGCATTTTTTAATCCACTCATCAAATAACCAAGAAAACCTTAAAAAGGATAGAGAATATTGGCTTGAATATAACAAACCTCTCATACAGAGCAGCGATGCCCACGAAGAGGAGCAAATAGGGAAAAAATACACTTGGATAAAGGCTGAAAAAACCTTTGAGGGGTTAAAACAAATTATTTATGAGCCAGAAACAAGAGTGAGCATTGGTGAAGAGAAACCTCAAGACCCTTTGTATAAGATAGATAGTGTAGGGTTAAACTTTGATGAAGAAGTAAAAACCACCAATGAACAAGATGATACTCCTTTTTGTTATGCAGGATTTAATGAAACGCTATTTTTTAGTCCGAACTTTACTTGTGTGATAGGGGGTAGAGGGAGCGGTAAAAGCACTTTATTGCAATTGATAGCCTCAGCAATTAAAAATAAAAGTTTTGTTAAAGGCTTAAGGCTTGAAACAATTCAAAAGTCTTTAAAAATACAGTCAAGCATAGACATAGCGGATAACATAGAGTATTTGGCTCAAAATGAAGTGGAAGAATTTGCAACTAATGTCTCAAAATTCACGGAGGCTATTTTTAACAGAATAGATAGCAAGTCAAGTGGAAAACCTAAGGAGTTAGAAAAACAAATTACAAAAGGCATTGAAAAGTTTGATGAGCAAATCGCATATTGGCAAGAAAAGAATAAGCTAGAAGAACAACTAAAAGAGAGCGAGAAAATAAGAAAGAAATACCAAAGCATTGTAGATGCTTTTACAGATAAAAACTATTTGGACAAAAAAGCCAAATTGCAAGCAAAATACCAATCGCTAATTGATTTAAAACAATCTAAAGAGGGATTTTGGACTTTTATTAAAGAATTAAAACGGGTTGTGAATTTTGATTCAAAAGAAAACATGGAAGAAAAAAATAACTATGATAAAGTCTATAACCAGCTCAAACAAGATATTTGCAAGAAAATTGAAGAAATAGATACAAATAGAGAAAATGGGTGTTTTAATAGCGAAGATGAGAAAATAAGGACGCTAGGAGCAGAACACGAAGCATTGAGCCAAGAGATTAGGGAATTTCTTAAAGAAAAAGGCGTGAGCGATGAAAGTATAGGAGATATTAGAAACGCTAACTACCATTTGGCAAACATAAAAATGGATATTAATGGTTTAGAGCATGAAATAAAAGAAATTGCTAACAAAATAGAGAATTTTTCTTATGGAGATATTGATAAAAATATTGAAGAATTTAAAGATCAAATCAATGAGAAATTAAGCAAAATCAATTCGGCTTTTGAAGAAATTTCAAAAAATCACAAAGAAGTGAAACCAATTACCATAGAATATCGTTTGAATGAAGATATTTTTGAAGAGGTTTTTGAGGATTTTGATAAGTTGGTGGATAAGGGTTTTAATACCCAAAGACACCAATCAAAAATCAAGGAATATTTAAAAGAAATTGGATTAAAAGACATTATAAATAAGCAACACGCAGAATTTATAGAAAGGCTTGATAGTCTAATTGAAAATAAAAAAGCGGCATTTTATGAAACCATGAAAGATATATTTGATAGAGAAATTCATTTTCAAATCTATCGGCTTCTCATTCTCAAACATTTAAGGAATGTTGAAAAATATAAAATTTTTGAAGTCCGTTATGACAAAAGAGTTTTAAACAAGACTTCCTTTGGGCAAAAATGCACGGCTGTATTGGTTGTCCTTTTATCTTTAGGGAATAACCCCATCATCATTGATGAGCCAGAAGCGCACTTGGATAGCACCTTAATCGCTAATTATTTAGTTACTCTAATTAAAAAGCAGAAGCAAAAAAGGCAAATTATTTTTGCCACCCATAACGCTAATTTTGTTTTGAACGCTGATGCAGAGCTAATTATTCAGTTAAAAAATGAGAATAATAAGATAGTTGCACAGTCTTTTATGATTGAGAGCGATGCATATAGAGATGATTTATTGAAATTAGAGGGGAGCGAAGAAGCTTTTAAAAATAGAGAAAGAAAGTATGGTATTACAAAAGATAAAAATTAAGGGTTGGTAACATGCGCATCGTATTTATGGGAACGCCAGGTTTTGCTGAAGTGATTTTGAGGGCGTTGGTTGAAAATAAAGATAACCATATAGAAGTGGTGGGGCTATTCACGCAGATGGATAAACCTTTTGGGCGCAAAAAAGAATTGAAAGCCCCAGAGACTAAAACATACATTTTAGAAAATCATTTAAATATCCCCATTTTCCAACCGCAAAGTTTGAAAGAGCCTGAAGTTCAAATTTTAAAGGATTTAAAGCCTGATTTTATCGTGGTGGTGGCTTATGGTAAGATTTTGCCTAAAGAGGTTTTAGCCATCGCTCCTTGCATCAATGTGCATGCGTCGTTATTGCCTAAATACAGGGGGGCTTCGCCCATTCATGAGATGATACTCAATGACGATAAGATCTATGGCATAAGCACCATGCTTATGGATGTGGAGTTGGATAGCGGGGATATTTTAGAAAGCGCTTCTTTTTTGAGAGAAGATTATTTGGATTTAGACGCTTTAAGTTTAAAATTAGCGCATATGGGGGCAACCCTACTTCTTTCAACGCTCAAAAATTTCTCTTCCATCACAAGAAAGCCTCAAGATCATATGCAGGCTAGTTTTTGTAAAAAAATCACCAAAGCTGATGGTTTAGTGGGTTTTAAAGATGCTAAAAGCTTGTTTTTAAAATCGCTTGCGTTTAAATCTTGGCCAGAAATCTTTTTAGAAAATAGCCTTAAACTTTTAGATGTAGAATTGGTGGAGAATGAAAAGAGCCACAAGGAAGGCGAGATTTTAGCAATTGATGAAAAAGGCGTTCTTGTAGGCTGCTTGAAAGGCAGCGTGCGTATAGCAAGGTTGCAAGCGGTGGGTAAAAAGCCCTTGAAAGCGAAGGATTATTTGAATGGCAAGCGTTTGAAAATAGGCGGTATTTTGGCATGAGAAAATGCGAAAAAAGGGTTTTTGATAGTTTGCCTTCCACGCAAACCTATCTTTTAGAAAAACTTAAAAGTAATGAACTCAAAGCCCCTGTTTTAGTCTTGGCTAAAAACCAAAGTGCTGGGATAGGCAGTAGGGGGAATATTTGGGAGGGCGCAAAAAGCGCTTTGACTTTTTCACTCGCTTTAAACGCAAGCGATTTGCCTAAAGATTTGCCCATGCAAGCGAGCGCTTTGTATTTGGGGTTTTTATTTAAAGAAGTTTTAAAAGAGCTAGGCTCTCAAACCTGGCTTAAATGGCCTAACGATTTGTATTTAGAGGATCAAAAAATAGGGGGCGTGTTGGTTAATGTTTATAAAGACATGCGGGTGTGCGGCATTGGCGTGAATAGGGTTTCAAAGAAATGGGCATGTTTAGATATTGGCGCGAGCGATGATTTGATTATAGAGGGCTTTTTAAAAAAAATAGAAGAAAATCTTTTTTGGGGGGAAGTTTTAAGTAAGTATGCGTTAGAATTTCATAGAAGCAACTCTTTTAGTTTCCATAATGATTGGGGCGAAGCGGTGAGTTTGAAAGATGCGGAATTGTTAGAAGACGGCCGCATTTGTATTAAAGGTAAGATTTATGATAGGATGTGAGTATGATGAATGAAATCATTGCAGTGGCTAATCAAAAAGGAGGTGTGGGCAAAACGACAACAGCGGTCAATTTAGCGGCTTCTTTGGCGGTGCATGAAAAAAAAATCTTGTTGATTGATTTTGACCCTCAAGCCAACGCCACTTCAAGCTTGGGTTTTAGGCGCGATAAAATTGATTATGATATTTATCATGTGCTGATTGGCCGTAAGCAAATTTCTCAAGTGATCTTAAAAACCCAAATGCCTTTTTTGGATTTAGTGCCTTCTAATTTGGGTTTGGCCGGGTTTGAAAAAACCTTTTATGATAGCCAAGATGAGAACAAACGAGGCGAGCTCATGCTCAAAAACGCCTTAGAGAGCGTGGTGGGACTTTATGATTATATCATTATTGATTCCCCGCCAGCTCTAGGGCCTCTCACGATCAATTCGCTTTCAGCAGCTCATTCGGTGATCATTCCTATCCAATGCGAATTTTTTGCCCTTGAAGGCACTAAATTATTGCTTAACACCATTAGAATGTTGCAAAAAAGCACGAACCCTAAGCTCAAAATCAGAGGTTTTTTACCCACAATGCATGTCCCTCAACTCAATTTGACAAAAGGGGTTTTAGCGGAATTGTTCAAGTATTTTGACTCAGAGTTTTTTAGAGATTCAGCTACAGGAGAGTATATTATGATCCCTAAAAGCGTGAAACTAGCGGAATCGCCTAGTTTTGGTAAGCCCATTTTACTCTACGATATTAAATCTAATGGCAGTATCGCTTATCAAAAATTAGCTCAAAGCATTCTTCAGGGGTAGTGATGGCAAAAAATAAAGTGTTGGGTAGGGGTTTGGCAGACATTTTCCCTGAAATTAATGAAGTGTATGAGCAAGGGCTATATGAAAGAGCGAATCGGGTTGTGGAGCTTGGTATTGATGAGGTGATGCCCAATCCTTACCAACCCAGAAAAATCTTTAGCGAAGAGTCCTTAGAAGAATTAGCGCAATCCATTAAAGAACATGGTTTGTTGCAGCCGGTTTTAGTGGTGAGTGAGAACGGGCGTTATCATTTGATCGCCGGTGAAAGGCGCTTAAGAGCGAGCAAATTAGCTAAAATGCCTACGATTAAGGCGATTGTTGTGGATATTGAGCAAGAAAAAATGCGTGAAGTGGCGTTGATTGAAAATATCCAGAGAGAAGATTTGAATCCCCTAGAGTTGGCTAGATCGTATAAAGAATTGCTTGAAAGCTATCAAATGACTCAAGAAGAGCTGTCTAAAATCGTTAAAAAATCCAGAGCCCATGTGGCTAATATCATGCGTTTATTGACGCTCTCTTCTAAGGTTCAAAACGCTCTTTTAGAAGAAAAAATCACTTCAGGGCATGCAAAAGTTTTGGTGGGTTTAGATGGAGAAAAACAAGAATTGATCTTACATTCCATTATAGGGCAGAAACTCAGCGTGCGCCAGACAGAAGATTTAGTGCGTGATTTTAAAATAAACGCAAATTTTGAAAATAAAAAACATGGTTTCAAGCAAACCCAAACGCTCATCGCTGAAGATGAATTAGAACGCTTGAATCAAAGTTTGTGGGATCATTACAAGCTTAAAGCGGCTTTGAAAGGGAATAAAATCATTTTACGATGTTATGAAAATTCTCTTTTAGAGGCTTTTATGAAAAAAATGATGTCTTAACGCTTGAATATTCTCAAATTTTAAGCGATTTTTTGTTAAGATAGAGTTAATGTTTTTATAACAAATGCGAGTTTCAAATATTTTGTAGGATTTTAGGAAAGAAATAGGTTATGAATATATCGGTTAACCCCTATTTAATGGCGGTCGTTTTTGTAGTGTTTGTGTTATTGTTGTGGGCGATGAATGTTTGGGTGTATAGGCCTTTGTTGGCTTTTATGGATAACAGACAGGCAGAGATAAAGGATAGCTTGGCTAAAATCAAAACGGATAATGCCCAAAGTGTGGAGATTGGTCATCAAATTGAGACTCTTCTTAAGGAAGCCGCTGAAAAACGCAGAGAAATAATAGCAGAAGCGATTCAAAAAGCCACAGAGTCCTATGACGCTGTGATCAAGCAAAAAGAGAACGAACTCAATCAAGAGTTTGAAGCGTTCGCCAAGCAATTACAAAATGAAAAGCAAGTCTTAAAAGAGCAGTTGCAAGCGCAAATGCCGGTATTTGAAGACGAATTAAACAAGCGTGTGGCTATGGGTTTAGGGAGTTGATGGATGTTTGTAGTTAAAATGGTGTTAGGGTTTTTGATCCTTTTAAGCCCTTTGTACGCTACTGGATTGGATATTTCACAAACAGATATTATAGAGCGTTCTTTAAATTTTCTCTTATTTGTGGGGATTTTGTGGTATTTTCTGGCTAAAAAACTGCGTTCATTTTTACGCTCCAAAAGCCTTGAAATCTCCAAACGATTAGAAGAGATTCAAGCCCAACTTAAAGTGAGTAAAGAAAATAAGAAAAAACTCTTAAAAGAATTAGAGCAAGCCAAAGAAAAAGCTGAATTAATTATTTCTGATGCGAATAAAGAAGCTTACACGATCACGCAAAAATACGAATTGCAAACCAAAATAGATGTGGAAAATTTGATCAAAAATTCTAAGGCGTTGATGGATTTAGAAGTTAAAAAGATCAAAAGAGAGCTGGTTGAAAGCGTTTTTAAAGATCTAAGAGAGAGCAAAAAAGTCTCTTTCAATGCGCAAGATTGCGTGAATATTTTGAAACAAAGGCTTTAAATGCAAGATTTAAAAGTGATCTCTAAGCATTATGCTAAGGCGTTGAAAAACCACACTAAAAGCGATCTAGCATTATTGGAAGAAATCGTTGTGGGGCTTAAAAATTTAGCAGAAGCCATAAAATTGCATAAACTCAACCAGGTGTTAACCCATGTTTCTTTAAAAGTTAAAAAAGAGGTTGTATTTGAAATCTTAGAAAAAATAACCTCCACAAAAGCATGTTCAGTTTTAAAGCCTGTAATGGAAGTGGTGTTAAAAAATAACAGGCTTGACATGTTGGAATTAGTCGCTGAAGAGCTGTCTTTTGATTCTAAAAGGACTTTAGAAGCCACACTTTTAGTCCCAGAAAAGCTTGGAAATAATGAGTTAGAAGAAGTGCAACAAAAATTGCAAGCTCGTTTTAACGCCCCTGTAGAAATCGCTCAAGACACTTGGTCTAAAAAAGGGGTTTCTTTGAGCGTTTCAAGCCTGGATTTAGAAATAGGCTTTTCTAAAGAAGAGATTTTAAAGAAAATAGAAAAACAGGTTATTCAATCTATTTAATCAATCTAAGGAGATAAAGATAATGTCCCAACTAAAATTGGAAGAAATCAGCTCGGTTATTGAAGAAAAAATCAAGAATTTTGAACTTGATTGCGATATGGCTGAAGTAGGAAAAGTCGTTTCGTATGCGGATGGTGTGGCTAAGGTTTATGGCTTAAATGGTGTGATGTCGTATGAAGTGTTGGAGTTTGAAACAGGGGATAAAGGCGTTGCGGCTAACTTAGAAGAATATAGCGTTGGCGTGATTGTGTTTGGTTTTGGCAACAATATTAAAGAGGGGACTAGCGTTAAACGCACGAAGAGTTTGATGAAAGTTCCTGTTGGCGATGCGGTTGTAGGGCGTGTGCTGAACGCTTTGGGTGAGCCTATTGATGGCAAGGGTGAGATAGAAACGAATGAGTTCAGTCTCATCGAGCAAAAAGCCCCGGGCATTATGGACAGAAAATCGGTGCATGAGCCTTTACAAACTGGCATTAAAGCCATTGATGCGTTGGTGCCTATTGGGCGCGGGCAAAGGGAATTGATCATTGGGGATAAACAAACCGGTAAAACCACCGTAGCGATCGATGCGATCATTAACCAAAAAGGGCAAAATGTGATCTGTATCTATGTGGCTATTGGGCAAAAAGAATCCACTGTTGCGCAAGTGGTCCGCAAATTAGAAGAATATGGGGCGATGGAATACAGCGTCGTGATCAACGCTTCGGCTTCCGATTCAGCTGCGATGCAATATTTAGCCCCTTATTCAGGTGTGGCTATGGGGGAATACTTTAGAGATCATGCCCGCCATGCCTTAATCGTTTATGATGATTTGAGTAAGCATGCTGTCGCTTACAGAGAGATTTCTTTGATTTTGAGAAGACCCCCAGGTAGGGAGGCTTTTCCTGGAGATGTGTTTTATATCCACTCACGGCTTTTAGAAAGAGCGGCTAAACTTTGCGATGAAAAGGGTGCCGGCTCTTTGACCGCACTCCCTATTGTGGAAACTCAAGCGGGCGATGTTTCAGCTTATATCCCTACGAATATCATTTCTATTACAGACGGGCAAATTTTCTTAGAAACGGATTTGTTTTATTCAGGGATTCGCCCGGCTATCAATGTGGGCTTATCGGTTTCAAGGGTTGGAGGGGCCGCTCAAATCAAAGCGACCAAGCAGGTTTCAGGGACTTTGCGCCTGGATTTAGCGCAATACAGAGAGTTGCAAGCCTTCACGCAATTCGCTTCTGATTTAGATGAAGCGAGTAAAAAGCAATTAGAAAGGGGGCAACGCATGGTGGAAGTGCTGAAACAAGCCCCTTATTCGCCCTTGCCCATTGAAAAGCAAGTGGTCATTATTTATGCTGGGGCTAAAGGCTTTTTAGACAGCGTGAGCGTGAAAAAAGTCGTGGATTTTGAAGAGCAACTGCACCCTTTCTTGGAAGCAAAATACCCTCAAGTTTTAGAAGAAATCCACACTAAAAAAGTGCTAGATAAGGATTTGGAAGCCATGCTAAGAAAAGTCTTAGAGGAATTTAAGCTCACTTATAGCGAGTAGGAGACAGCTAGAATATGGCGAATTTAAGAGACATTAGAAAGAAAATTGGAAGCGTTAAAAACACGCAAAAAATCACGCATGCGATGAAACTCGTTTCCACTTCCAAGCTAAGAAAAGCTGAAGAAGTTGCAAGAAATTCCAGAGCGTATGCAATGAAACTAGACGCTGTGTTTGATGATGTGCTATCCAAGATGAAAAATCAAGGGATTGAAGACATTCAAAGCAAGTATTTTAGGGAACTAGAAAGACTTGAAATCAAAAAAGTGGATATTATTTTTATCACAGCCGATAAGGGGCTTTGTGGGGGCTTTAACACCAATACCATTAAAAAGGTTTTAGCATGCACGAATGAATACAAAGCTAAAGACATTAAGGTGCGTTTGCGAGGTATTGGTAAAAAGGGTAATGAGTATTTTAGTTTTAATGGGATAGAGGTTTTAGACAAGATCAATAATTTGAGTTCTATGCCTAATTATGAACGCGCGCAGGAATTCATGAAAAAAGTGGTAGAGGATTATTTGAGTGGGAAAACCGATAAGGTGATCATCATTCATAATGGCTTTAAAAACATGATCACTCAAGAAATAAGAGTCAAAACAATTTTGCCTATTGGGTATAAAATCATCCACCAAAACCCCCAGCCTAGTGAGACGCAAGAGACCATTACCAGTGAGCCAAGCGGGAGTGAAGATGAAATTTTAGACTCTTTAGCAGAAAAATATGTGGAGTATAGTTTATACTACGCTTTGATTGATTCTTTGGCCGCAGAGCATAGCGCTAGAATGCAGGCTATGGATACAGCGACGAATAACGCTAAAGACTTGGTTAAGACTTTAACCATTTCTTATAATAAAGCCAGACAAGAGGCGATTACGACCGAGCTAGTAGAAATCAATGCTGGTGTAGAAGCCCTAAAATAAAAATTACATTAAAATAAGGAGCGATGAAAGCGATGGAAGGTAAAATCATTCAGGTTTTAGGCCCTGTGGTAGATGTGGAATTTGAATCCTATCTGCCGGCGATTTTTGAAGCGTTAGACATTAATTTTGAAGTCAACGGCACTCAAAAATCTTTAGTTTTAGAGGTGGCAGCCCATTTGGGCGGCAATCGGGTGCGAGCGATTGCTATGGATATGACAGAAGGCTTAGTGCGTAACCAAGTGGTGAAGGCTCGTGGCAAAATGATTGAAGTGCCTGTGGGCGAAGAAGTGTTAGGGCGTATTTTTAATGTTGTGGGCGAGAGCATTGACAATTTAGAGCCGCTTAATCCGTCCTTAACTTGGCCCATTCACAGAAAAGCCCCTAGTTTTGAGCAGCAAAGCACTAAAACAGAAATGTTTGAAACCGGTATTAAAGTCATTGACTTGCTCGCGCCTTATTCTAAGGGCGGTAAAGTAGGCTTGTTTGGCGGGGCTGGCGTAGGGAAAACGGTGATCATTATGGAGCTTATCCACAATGTGGCTTATAAGCATAACGGGTATTCGGTGTTTGCAGGTGTGGGGGAGCGCACCAGAGAAGGGAACGATCTGTATTTTGAGATGAAAGAAGGGGGCGTTTTAGACAAAGTCGCGCTGTGCTATGGGCAAATGAATGAGCCACCAGGCGCTAGGAATCGTATCGCATTCACCGGCTTGACGATGGCGGAGTATTTTCGTGATGAAAAGGGCTTAGATGTGTTGATGTTCATTGATAACATCTTTAGATACGCTCAAAGCGGTGCGGAAATGAGCGCGCTATTAGGCCGTATCCCTTCAGCGGTGGGGTATCAGCCCACGCTAGCCTGGGAAATGGGGAAACTTCAAGAGCGCATCGCTTCCACTAAAAATGGTTCTATCACTTCCGTTCAAGCGGTGTATGTGCCAGCAGATGACTTGACTGACCCAGCCCCTGCTTCGGTGTTTGCGCACTTAGATGCGACTACGGTGTTGAATAGAAAGATCGCTGAAAAAGGGATTTATCCGGCGGTGGATCCTTTAGATTCCACTTCAAGGATTTTAAGCCCTCAAATGATCGGCGAGAAGCACTATGAAATCGCCACCGGTATCCAGCAAGTTTTGCAAAAATACAAGGATTTGCAAGACATTATTGCGATTTTGGGCTTAGACGAATTGAGCGAAGAGGATAAAAAAACGGTTGAAAGGGCTAGAAAAATTGAGAAGTTTTTATCCCAGCCGTTTTTTGTGGCTGAAGTGTTTACGGGAAGTCCCGGTAAGTATGTAACCCTTCAAGAGACTTTAGAGGGCTTTGGAGGGATTTTAGAGGGCAAATACGATCATATTCCTGAAAACGCGTTTTACATGGTGGGTAGCATTCAAGAGGTTTTAGAAAAAGCTAAAAACATGAAAAATTCCTAAGGGTTTTGTGATGGCTTTGTTGAAAATTAGTGTGGTAGTTCCTGAGGGGGAAGTTTATACGGGAGAGGTTAAAAGCGTTGTGTTGCCAGGAGTTGAAGGGGAATTTGGGGTGCTTTATGGGCATAGCAACATGATTACTTTGCTTCAAGCGGGAGTGATTGAGATTGAAACCGAAAACCAAAAAGAACACATTGCTATCAATTGGGGTTATGCGGAAGTTACTAATGAACGGGTGGATATTTTAGCCGATGGAGCGGTCTTTATTAAAAAAGGACCAGATGACAGAGACGATGCTATCTCTAGGGCTAAAAAGCTTTTAGAGGACGCAAGCTCTGACAGGTTAGCGGTCTCTAGCGTGCTGGCTAAGATTGAGTCTCTTTAAGGGGATAATCATGTTCGATTCAATCATTTATTTTTTCAATAAGAGCGGGTTTGTTACCACGCTTGTTTTAGTTTGGATTTCGCTCTATTTGGTGATGACTTTATGGGTCTTTTTGTATAAAAGCATTGTGTTAAAGATTGAACTCAAGCGCGAGATGCAATCTTTGTCTAACATTCTTAATGGGGCGCAAGACGCTCCAGAGCATTTCATGTTTAATAAAAAAAGAAATGATGAGACCAAAAGGTATTCTAATGAATTGTTGCAGGCTTGGAAACACCAGGTTCTTAAGCAAAGCACGACGGGTTTAGTGGTGTTGAGCATCATCTCTTCTACAGCCCCCTTTATTGGTTTGTTTGGAACGGTGGTTGAAATTTTAGAAGCGTTTAACAATTTGGGTGCGTTAGGTCAGGCTTCTTTTGGGGTGATCGCGCCCATTATTTCTAAGGCTCTTATCGCCACCGCTGCAGGTATTTTAGCAGCCATTCCAGCCTATTCTTTTTACTTGATTTTAAAACGCAAGGTGTATGATTTATCGGTTTATGTGCAGATGCAAGTGGATATTTTGTCTTCTAAAAAATAAAGCTTTTAAGGGGATTTTATAAATATCTTAAATAGGGAGTTAGAAGGTTTTTATGAATTACGATAACTATTGGGATGAGGACAAACCAGAACTCAATATCACGCCCTTAGTGGATGTGATGCTTGTTTTATTGGCTATTCTTATGGTAACGACGCCCACTCTCACTTATAAAGAAGAGATTGCTTTGCCTTCTGGTTCAAAAACTGCTAGAGCTACTCAAGATAAAATGATAGAGATCCGCATGGATAAAGACGCAAAAATCTATATAGATAGTCAAACCTATGAATACAACTCTTTCCCGGATACTTTCAACTTGCTTTCTAAGAAATACGATAAAGATACTAGGGTTAGTATCCGCGCGGACAAGCGATTGACTTATGACAAAGTGATTTATTTGCTAAAAACGATTAAAGAAGTGGGGTTTTTAAAAGTTTCTTTAATCACAAGTCCTTAAAAAGTAGGGCTAATTTGCATGAGTAAGAGTGCGATCTTTGTTGTTTCTGGCTTTTTGGCGTTCTTGCTCTATGCTTTGTTATTATATGGTTTGTTGCTAGAAAGACACAATAAAGAAGCGGAGAAAATCCTTTTGGATTTGGGCAAAAAAAACGAACAAGTCATTGATTTGAATTTAGAAGATTTGCCAAGCGATGAAAAAAAAGATGAAAAAATCGCTGAAAAAGCAGAAGAAAAAAAAGATGAAAAAGTAGTTGAAAAAAATGCAACTGATAAGGATGGCGATTTTATTGATCCTAAAGAGCAAGAAGAAAGCCTTGAAGATATTTTTTCTTCACTCAATGATTTTCAAGAAAAGACAGACACAAACGCTCAAAAAGATGAGCAAAAAAATGAGCAAGAAGAAGAGCAAAGGCGTTTAAAAGAGCAGCAACGCTTAAAGCAAAACCAAAAAAATCAAGAGATGTTGAAAGGTTTGCAACAGAATTTGGATCAATTCGCGCAAAAACTAGAAAGTGTTAAAAACAAAACTTTAGATTTGCAAATCCCTAAACAAGATGGGGTTGATGAAAAAGCCTATCAAGAATGGTATGCTCAAATCTATCAAATTTTATATAGAGGCTGGAGGGGCGTTTTTTATCACAAGGCTTCAGTGAGCGTGCTGATTATGATCACTAAAGATGGAGAGTTTGATTATACCATTCTTAGCTACTCTGATTTTAAGGATTATAACAAGAGCGTGATGACCCTTCTAGATGATTTAAAGAAAGTGGATTTCCCTCCATATCCTGGAGGAAACATGATTTCTATTAAAGTTAATTTTACGACTAAGGAAGAACAATGAGGTATTTATGGCTTTTTTTAATATACGCTATAGGGCTTTTTGCAACAGATAAAACGCTAGATATTATTAAAACCATTCAAAAACTTCCTAAGATTGAAGTGCGCTACTCTATAGATAACGATGCCAATTACGCTTTAAAAATGCATGAAGTCTTAGCGAACGATTTAAAGACTAGCCAGCATTTTGATGTTTCTCAAAACAAAGAACAAGGCGCTATCAATTACGCAGAACTCAAGGATAAAAAAGTCCATCTTGTAGCGCTTGTGAGCGTGGCGGTAGAAAACGGCAATAAAATTTCACGATTAAAACTTTATGATGTGGATACAGGAACGCTCAAAAAGACTTTTGACTACCCTATTGTAAGTTTAGATCTATACCCTTTTGCAGCGCACAACATGGCCATTGTGGTGAACGATTATTTAAAAGCCCCTTCTATCGCTTGGATGAAGCGCCTGATTGTTTTTTCTAAATATATTGGACCAGGAATCACAAACATCGCACTAGCGGATTATACGATGCGTTATCAAAAAGAAATCATCAAAAACAATAGGCTCAATATTTTCCCTAAATGGGCGAACGCTGAGCAAACGGAGTTTTATTACACGCAGTATGGCGAAAGAACGCCCATGATTTTAAAATACAACATTCAAAAAGCCACTCATGAGAATATCGCTAGCTCTCAAGGAATGGCTGTGGTTTCTAGCGTGAGTTCTGATGGCTCTAAAATTTTAATGTCTTTAGCCCCTGATGGCCAACCGGATGTTTATTTGTATGACACGCATAAAAAAACTAAAACCAAAATAACGCGCTATCCGGGGATAGATGTTTCAGGCGTGTTTTTAGAAGATGACAAGTCTATGGCTTTTGTTTCAGATAGATCCGGTTATCCTAACATCTATATGAAGAAATTGGGGTTAAAAGAGAGCGCGGAGCAACTCCTTTATGAAGGAAGAAGCAATGAATCCATTGACGCTTATAAAGATAGTATCGTGTATGTGAGTCGAGAAAACCTTAATGAATTTGGCAAAACGGTGTTTAATTTGAATCTGATTACTCTAAACAGCAAGTATATCCGCAGGCTTACCGTGAATGGCTCTAACCAGATGCCTAGGTTTTCTATGGATGGGAGAAATATCATGTATATCAAAAAGACGCCTCAAGAATACGCCATGGGGCTTATTTTGCTAGACTATAATCAGAGTTTTTTATTCCCTTTAAAGAATGTGAAAATACAAGCCTTTGATTGGTAAGGTTAAATTAAGCGAATGTGAGTTAATATTTACATTCATTGAAATTTTATTTTTGGAGAATTTATAATGAAGAGATCTTCTGTATTTAGTTTCTTGGTAGCTTTTTTATTGGTAGCTGGCTGTAGTCATAAAATGGATAATAAGACTGTGGCTGGCGATGTGAGCGCTAAAACGGTTCAGACTGCGCCTGTTACTACAGAACCAGCTCCAGAGAAAGAAGAGCCTAAACAAGAGCCAGCTCCAGTGGTTGAAGAAAAGCCGGCTGTCGAAAGCGGGACTATCATCGCTTCTATTTATTTTGATTTTGACAAGTATGAGATCAAAGAATCCGATCAAGAGACTTTAGATGAGATCGTGCAAAAAGCTAAAGAAAACCACATGCAAGTGCTTTTGGAAGGCAATACCGATGAATTTGGCTCTAGCGAATACAACCAAGCGCTTGGCGTTAAAAGGACTTTGAGCGTGAAAAACGCTTTAGTCATTAAAGGGGTAGAAAAAGATATGATCAAAACCATCAGTTTTGGCGAAACCAAACCCAAATGCGTCCAAAAAACTAGAGAATGTTACAGAGAAAACAGAAGAGTGGATGTCAAATTAGTGAAGTAATTTTAGGATGAAAAGGCTTTTTTTTATCCCTTTTATCACTCCCTTTTTTCTCAATGGGGAGCCTTCAGCGTTTGATTTGCAAAGCGGAGCGACCAAAAAAGAACTCAAGCAGTTGCAAGTCAATAGCAAGAATTTTTCCAATATTTTAACCAAAATCCATTCGCAAGTGGAAGCAAACACTCAAGCTCAAGAGGGTCTAAGGAGCGTTTATGAAGGACAGGCTAATAAGATTAAAGATCTCAATAACGCTATCCTTTCCCAAGAAGAATCCTTGCGAGCCTTAAAAGCCTCTCAAGAAGTGCAAGCTAACACGCTCAAGCAGCAATCGCAAACTTTAGAGGATTTGAGGAATGAGATTCACGCTAACCAACAAGCTATCCAGCAGTTAGACAAGCAAAACAAAGAGATGAGTGAATTATTGACCAAGTTAAGCCAGGATTTGGTTTCACAAATCGCCTTAATCCAAAAAGCCCTCAAAGAACAAGAGGAAAAAGCTGAAAAGCCGCTCAAATCAAGCACTCGATCCAATGAGACCCCCCCTTCAAAAGCCGACGCACCCAAAAGCCAAGAGAAAAAAACCCAAGAAAAGGCAAAAATTGAGTTTGATAAAGATTTGTCCAAGCAAAAAGAGATCTTTCAAGAAGCTCTGTCTTTTTTTAGAAACAAATCCTATGCAGAAGCCAAAGAGCGTTTGTTGTGGTTAGAAGCCAATAGTTACAGACTCTCTTATGTGCGTTATGCGCTTGGAGAAGTGGCTTATGGAGAAAAGAAATATAGAGAAGCGATCAAATATTACAAAGAGAGCGCTCTTTTAAATCAAAAAGCGTCTTACATGCCTGTGCTTTTGTGGCATACGGCATGGTCGTTTAAAAAAATCAAAGACGATCAAAACTATTATAAATTTTTAAACACTTTGCAACACTTGTATCCTTCAAGCGAACAAGCTAAAATGGCACAAAAAACCTTAGAAAACAAGGAGAAACACCACCATGCAAAACCATGATTTAGAATCAGTCAAACAAGCCGCTTTGATTGAATATGAAGTGAGGGAGCAAGGCTCTAGCGATGTGCTAGATAGTAATATTTCTAAAGAGCCTTTAGAGTTTATCATAGGCGCTAATCAAATCATAGTAGGGTTAGAAAAGGCGGTATTAAAGGCTCAAATTGGCGAGTGGGAAGAGGTTGTTATCGCCCCAGAGGAGGCTTATGGGGTTTATGAAAGCGGTTATTTGCAAGAAGTCCCTAGGGATCAATTTGAAGGCATTGAATTAGAAAAAGGCATGAGCGTTTTTGGGCAAACTGAAGACAATCAAACCATTCAAGCCACTATCAAAGATTTTAGCAACACGCATGTGATGGTGGATTATAACCACCCGTTAGCCGGGAAAACTTTAGCGTTCCGTTTCAAGGTTTTAGGTTTTAGGGAAGTGAGCGAAGAAGAGATTCTAGCTTCACACCATGACAGTGCGACAGGTTGCTGCGGCGGTCATGGGGGTCATGGCAGAAAGAAAGGTGGGGGCTGTGGTTGCTCATGTTCGCATGGGTAGTGAGGTATAGGCATGTTTAAAAAGGCAAGGTCATGAATAGTTCTAACCTCAAGAATTGGCTATTCCCTACCATTTGCTTTTTTTTATTTTGTTATATTTTAATTTTTTTGATATTTTTTATGTTTAAAAACTTGCAATCGCAATCTTTTGGCTCTGTGGCAGAAACCGGAAAAAAACCCATTACTACCACCAAGAAATTTGGTAAGGAATTGCAAAAACAGATTTCAAAAATCCATTAACTTTTTTTCTTTTTTGCCGATACTTGCTGTAATCAAATGAATTGGATATTTAGATTAAAGGATTTTAAGATGATTAACGCCGTCTCTTCGCTCACTCCAGTGCAATCTTTGGGGAATTACAAGCGTGTGGAAAAGAATGAAAAAGTTGAAAACAATGAAGCCGCTCTTGATAGGGTGGCTGAAATCAAGCAAGCGATTGAAAATAACCAGTATAAGATCAATTTGCATGAGACTTCTCACAAAATGGCACAGGATTTATTGGGGATAAGCTAGGGGGTTTAAGGGCTTCATTTCTAGGGGGGTTATTCTCGCTGTTGTTTTGTTTTCATTAAATTTTAGTTTCTTTATGTTTTAAAATGCGTTTGTCGCTCTTTTAAATAGGGTGTGTTTTTAGTCGTGTGTTAGGAATGATTGATTGGGGATTTTAACTTTTATGGATTTTTGCTCTGGCATTGGTGGAGGCCGTTTGGGCTTGGAGCGGTGCCATTTAAAATGCGTAGGGCATGCAGAAATCAATCATGAAGCCCTTAGGACTTATGAACTATTTTTTAAGGATACCCATAATTTTGGGGATTTGATGCGGATCAACCCTAATGATTTACCCGATTTTGATGTTTTGGTTAGTGGGTTTCCTTGTCAAGCTTTTTCTATCAATGGCAAAAGAAAGGGGCTTGAAGATGAAAGAGGGACTATTATTTATGGGCTTATTCGTATCTTAAAAGTTAAACAGCCCAAATGTTTCTTGCTTGAAAATGTTAAGGGTTTGATCCATCATAAGCAACAAGAAACTTTTAAAACCATTATCAAAGCCTTGCAAGAAGCGGGCTATACAACTCATTATCAAATGTTAAACAGCGCTGATTTCCAATTAGCCCAAAAGAGAGAGCGCCTTTATATCGTAGGGTTTAGGAAGGACTTGAAACGCCCATTTAATTTCCCTTTAGGTTTAGCCAATGATTATTGTTTTAAGGATTTTTTAGACGCTGATAATGAATGCTATTTGGATGTGAGTAACGCTGCATTTCAAAGATACTTGCGTAATCCATACAACCATAACCGGGTTTTTTTAGAGAATATTTTAACTTTAGAAAACGCCGTTTTAGACACAAGACAATCTGATTTAAGGTTGTATTTTAATGTTTTTCCTACTTTAAGGACTTCTCGGCATGGTTTGTTTTATACCCAAAAAGGCAAAATCAAAAGATTAAACGCTATTGAAAGCCTGCTTTTACAAGGGTTTCCTAGAGATTTGATCGCTAAGATTAAAAACAACCCTAACTTTAAAGAAAGCCATTTGTTATCCCAAGCGGGGAATGCGATGAGCGTGAATGTGATTGCCGCTATCGCTAATCAAATGTTAAGGGCGATTTAAAGGGAGAATGATTTCAAAACACCCCCTATCCCCTTAAGAAATTGAATTTTATAATAAAACTAAAAATGGCATAGTATTTGCTTGAATACGGCTGAAACAAGAGCTAAAGGATTTGTTATGGTCGTTTTACATTCCCATTTAGAAAACGCGCTAAACCAATTGAAAGAATTGATTGATTTAACCGAGTACGATATAAGAGACATCAAGCTCGCTAAACACACCGAAATTTTTGAAAGAAACCATCAAAAACAGCTAGTGATTCAAGCTTTTGAGAAAGAAAAAGCGAATATAGATGCACAAATGTTGTCTTTAAAAAACCAATTCCCCAATAAAGAAATGAGTGAATTATTAGACGAAAAAACGAGCGATTTTTTAAACCAAATGCGAGAATCCTTGCTTGTTTTGAAAGAAAAAAACTTGATCTATTCGCGCATGGCGTTTGCGGTTTCTGAGTTTTATTCTTCGCTCATCCAACAAATCATTCCCCATGACACTTGCGATTATAAAGGCTCTAGGCATGTGGGGAGTCATTTTTTAAGAGTGCAGGCGTAAAATGGGCGGAATCTTATCTTCACTCAACACTTCTTACACCGGCTTGCAAGCCCATCAGAGCATGGTGGATGTTACCGGGAATAATATTTCTAACGCCAGCGATGAATTTTATAGCCGTCAGCGCGTGATTGCAAAGCCCCAAGCGGCCTATATGTATGGTACTAAAAACGTGAATATGGGCGTGGATGTGGAAGCCATTGAAAGGGTGCATGATGAGTTTATTTTTGCTCGTTACACGAAGGCTAATTACGAAAACACTTATTACGATACAGAGTTTTCGCATTTAAAAGAAGCGAGTGCGTATTTTCCGGACATTGATGAAGCGAGCCTTTTTACGGATTTGCAAGATTATTTTAACTCATGGAAGGAATTGTCTAAAAACGCCAAAGACTCCGCTCAAAAACAGGCTCTCGCTCAAAAAACAGAAGCTTTAACGCACAACATTAAAGACACCAGAGAAAGATTAACGACCTTACAGCATAAAGCGAGCGAAGAATTAAAAAGCGTCATTAAAGAAGTCAATAGCTTGGGTTCTCAAATCGCTGAGATTAACAAACGCATCAAAGAAGTGGAAAACAACAAGAGTTTAAAGCATGCGAATGAGTTAAGGGATAAGCGAGATGAATTAGAGTTTCATTTGCGAGAGCTTTTAGGGGGGAATGTTTTTAAAAGCAGTATTAAAACCCATTCGCTCACAGATAAAGATTCAGCGGATTTTGATGAGAGCTATAACCTTAATATCGGGCATGGGTTCAATATCATTGATGGCTCTATTTTCCATCCCTTAGTGGTTAAAGAATCCGAAAATAAAGGGGGGTTGAACCAGGTTTATTTTCAAAGCGATGATTTTAAGCTCACTAATATTACCGACAAGCTCAATCAAGGGAAAGTGGGGGCGTTATTGAATGTGTATAATGACGGATCTAACGGGACTTTAAAGGGCAAATTGCAAGATTATATTGATTTGTTGGATTCTTTTGCTAGGGGCTTGATAGAATCCACGAATGCGATTTACGCTCAAAGCGCGAGCCATCATATTGAAGGCGAGCCTGTGGAGTTTAATAGCGATGAAGCCTTTAAAGACACTAATTACAATATCAAAAACGGCTCGTTTGATTTAATCGCTTACAACACCGATGGTAAAGAAATCGCCAGAAAAACCATTGCTATCACGCCCATTACAACCATGAACGATATTATCCAAGCCATTAACGCTAACACCGATGACAATCAAGACAACAACACCGAAAACGATTTTGACGATTATTTCACAGCGAGTTTCAACAATGAGACTAAAAAGTTTGTTATCCAGCCTAAAAACGCTTCGCAAGGGTTGTTTGTCTCCATGAAAGATGATGGCACGAATTTTATGGGAGCGTTAAAACTCAACCCTTTTTTTCAAGGCGATGACGCTTCTAATATCAGCTTGAATAAGGAATACAAAAAAGAGCCTACCGCTATCCGCCCATGGCTTGCCCCTATTAATGGGAATTTTGATGTGGCGAACATGATGCAGCAATTGCAATACGATAGCGTGGATTTTTATAACGACAAGTTTGATATTAAACCAATGAAAATCAGCGAGTTTTATCAATTTTTAACCGGTAAAATCAACACGGACGCTGAAAAATCCGGGCGTATTTTGGACACCAAACAAAGCATGTTAGAGACCATTAAAAAAGAGCAACTCTCTATTTCGCAAGTGAGCGTGGATGAAGAAATGGTGAATTTGATCAAGTTTCAAAGCGGTTATGCCGCTAACGCTAAGGTCATTACGGCTATTGATCGGATGATAGACACTCTGTTGGGGATTAAACAATAAGTTTCCTAGCGTTTTTATCAAATAGACCTTATTTAACTTATTTTTTAAACTCTGTTTATTTTAAAAACTCATTTTTGAGCCTTTTTTATAACCAACACTCAACGATAATGGTTAATAGTATTATATAAGCAGTAAGCGAGAGGGTGTTTTGTAAAGCTTGTGTTATAATAACAAAGAAATTTTAAGCGTAACTGATTGAAAGGAAAACAGATGAGACGGAGTTTTTTAAAAACGATTGGCTTGGGCGTGATAGTGCTCTCTTTGGGGTTGTTAAACCCTTTGAGCGCGGCGAGTTACCCACCCATTAAAAACACTAAAGTGGGGTTAGCCCTTTCTAGCCACCCGCTAGCCACTGAAATTGGGCAAAAGGTTTTAGAAGAGGGAGGCAATGCGATTGATGCAGCCGTAGCGATTGGTTTTGCTTTAGCGGTTGTCCATCCGGCAGCAGGCAATATTGGCGGAGGGGGTTTTGCGGTTATCCATTTGGCTAATGGTGAAAATGTTGCCTTAGATTTTAGAGAAAAAGCCCCCTTAAAAGCCACTAAAAACATGTTTTTAGACAAGCAAGGCAATGTGGTCCCTAAACTCAGTGAAGATGGCTATTTGGCGGCTGGGGTTCCTGGAACGGTGGCGGGCATGGAAGCGATGCTGAAAAAATACGGCACCAAAAAACTATCGCAACTCATTGATCCTGCCATTAAATTGGCTGAAAATGGTTATGCGATTTCACAAAGACAAGCAGAAACCCTAAAAGAAGCAAGGGAGCGGTTTTTAAAATACAGTTCTAGCAAAAAGTATTTTTTTAAAAAAGGACACCTTGATTATCAAGAAGGGGATTTGTTTGTCCAAAAAGATCTAGCCAAGACTTTGAATCAAATCAAAACGCTAGGCGCTAAAGGCTTTTATCAAGGGCAAGTCGCTGATCTTATTGAGAAAGACATGAAAAAAAATGGGGGGATTATCACTAAAGAAGATTTAGCCAGTTACAATGTGAAATGGCGCAAACCCGTAATAGGGAGTTATCGTGGGTATAAGATCATTTCTATGTCGCCACCAAGTTCAGGAGGCACGCATTTGATCCAGATTTTAAATGTCATGGAAAATGCGGATTTAAGCACCCTTGGGTATGGGGCTTCTAAGAATATCCATATCGCTGCAGAAGCGATGCGCCAAGCTTATGCGGACCGATCGGTTTATATGGGAGACGCTGATTTTGTTTCGGTGCCGGTGGATAAATTGATTAATAAGGCGTATGCCAAAAAGATTTTTGACGCTATCCAGCCAGATACGGTCACGCCAAGCTCTCAAATCAAGCCAGGAATGGGGCAGTTGCATGAGGGGAGCAACACCACGCATTATTCTGTAGCGGACAGGTGGGGGAATGCGGTTAGCGTTACTTACACCATTAACGCCTCTTATGGGAGTGCTGCTAGTATTGATGGGGCAGGATTTTTATTGAACAATGAAATGGATGATTTTTCCATAAAGCCTGGGAATCCTAATCTCTATGGTTTAGTAGGGGGCGATGCGAATGCGATTGAAGCCAATAAGCGCCCTTTAAGCTCCATGTCGCCTACGATTGTGTTGAAAAACAATAAGGTTTTTTTGGTGGTGGGAAGCCCTGGAGGGTCTAGGATTATCACTACGGTGTTGCAAGTGATTTCCAATGTCATTGATTATAATATGAATATTTCTGAAGCGGTTTCAGCCCCAAGATTTCACATGCAATGGTTGCCTGATGAATTAAGGATTGAAAAGTTTGGCATGCCCGCTGATGTGAAAGACAACCTCACTAAAATGGGCTATCAAATCGTTACCAAGCCGGTTATGGGCGATGTGAATGCGATCCAAGTTTTACCTAAAACTAAGGGGAGCGTTTTCTATGGGGCAACGGATCCAAGGAAAGAATTTTAATTCTATTTAGCCTTATTTTTTTTGGGAGGGGGACTTTTTTAGCGAGAAAATCTTAAATTTAGTTTTAAAAATCATAAAAATAGTGTAAAATTTCTCATTACAAGAGACGATATTAGATGTAAAATGGTGTATGCAGAATGGAGTTTGAGAATGTTTACTGGTTCTAGAACGCATGCAATTTCTTTTTTAAGATTGGTAGCCATTGACATTATGTTTGATCTTATTAAAGCAGAGGAGTAACAATGGGATACGCAAGCAAATTAGCCTTGAAGATTTGTTTGGTAAGTTTATGTTTATTTAGTGCTCTTGGTGCAGAACACCTTGAGCAAAAAAGGAATTATATTTATAAAGGGGAGGAAGCCTATAATAATAAGGAATACGAGCGGGCGGCTTCTTTTTATAAGAGCGCTATTAAAAATGGCGAGCCGCTTGCTTATGTTCTTTTAGGGATCATGTATGAAAATGGTAGGGGCGTGCCTAAAGATTACAAGAAAGCGGCTGAATATTTTCAAAAAGCGGTTGATAACGATATACCTAGAGGGTATAACAATTTAGGCGTGATGTATAAAGAGGGTAGGGGCGTTCCTAAAGATGAAAAAAAGGCCGTGGAGTATTTTAGAATAGCTACAGAGAAAGGCTATACTAACGCTTATATCAACTTAGGCATCATGTATATGGAGGGTAGGGGCGTTCCAAGCAACTATGTGAAAGCGACAGAGTGCTTTAGAAAAGCGATGCATAAGGGTAATGTAGAAGCTTATATCCTTTTAGGGGATATTTATTATAGTGGGAACGATCAGTTGGGTATTGAGCCAGACAAAGATAAGGCGATTGTCTATTATAAAATGGCGGCTGATATGAGTTCTTCTAGAGCTTATGAAGGGTTATCAGAGTCTTATCGGTATGGGTTAGGCGTGGAAAAAGATAAGCAAAAGGCTGAAGAATACATGCAAAAAGCATGCGATTTTGACATTGATAAAAATTGTAAGAAAAAGAACACTTCAAGCCGATAATTCTCAAGCTTGGGCTTGATTCAAGGATTTTTGTTTTTTATGCTAGGTGGCATGTTTTTTGAACAATTGATTTGAAGCGATAGGTTAAAGATATTGCATTTTTCATGGCTAAGTAGCTTCCTACCAAAAACTTTAGCTAAAAAACATTGCTTGCTATAACCTTCTATCAAATACCTTAACGCTCTGTTTGTCTCGCCTAAATATTCTCTTAACAAACCCCTAAATTTAACAACTCCAAACAATAGCGAGCGGTTTTCATAAGCTTTTTAAAAACGACGCTAAGATCGCCGAAAGCCTAAAACCCGCTATTACGAAAAACTTAAGCCAAGGATTAGCGACCACTCTAAGCGGAGCGTTAAAATACCAGTGGACTAAATTCACTTTAGGAACGCTATACAGAAACGCGCCCGATCGCATTTTAGGCGTGAAATTACCCAAAGCTTTAAATGAAGCCACCGCAGGAGCCGCCTTAAAGTATCACATTAAACGAGCGCTTGAACGAAGCCACTCAATAAGCGATTTTAGTAAGAATTTAGAACTCAGCGCGCAAAAATCACACTTTAGCAACAACACGCTTAAAATCATTGAAGAGCTTAATAATGGCGTTAAAAGCGCGAGCGAAGAAATCAATAAGGAAGTAAAAGAAAAAGCGTTTGATTTTTCTAATCAAAAACTCACTAACGAGCAAATCAAAGAGCTATTAAATAACGCAGAAATCCCTACAAGCGGGAGAGATGCAATCACTTTTGGAGTGAATAATTTAAACCCTGAAATCGTTGAATTTATGCACAGAAACAACAAGAAAATGATTATAGAAAAAGCCTCTAACAAAGAATTAGAACTTTTAAAAGATGCTAACTTCAAGCAAAACATAAGAGCGAGTTTAGATCATGATGCTATCGCTCACATACTCAAAAGGCATGGCGTTAATTCTGTTAATGTTAAAAATGGTGAAATCCCTGTTACGAACGAAGACATAGCGAATTATAGATATATCGTTAATAACGCTGATGCAATTCTTAGGACTTTAGACAAATACGATAAAGAAGCTATAACAGCGTTTAAACAAATCAACGGCTATGCGGTAGTGGTAGAGCAAGCGATCAATAAGAAAAATGAATCAGCTTTAAAAACAATGTTCAAGAGTAACGGAGATTATAAGAATAATGATGTTTATAAAGAATTTTCAAGCACCTCACTCGACGCTAATGCGAAGGTACGCCATAGGTTGAGTTCCTATAGTGGTGCTACAGAGAATAATACAACAAAACCGCTAAATAGTCAAGAGGATTTATTAAAAACAAGCGAAAATTTAAACGAAACCGCCCAAGAAGTTAAAAATTTAAGCCCCCTTGAGC
>NZ_JAALNT010000002.1:0-159115 GCF_017594925.1 Helicobacter pylori | reverse complement strand
CGCGTTAGGGATGCTAGAGAGCGCGGTGGTGATGCTGTTATAGGTGTTGCCCAATTCATTGTATCGGGATTTGAAATGCACTAGAGTGTCAGCGATGTTTTCGGCTTGCTGTATTTGCTGCTCTTGAGTGCCAAAATAAGCGATGCTGTTTTTAAGATTTGTTATCGTTTGTCCTACATACGCACAGCCTGCCCCCCAAGTGTTAGAAGTTGTCTGACCTGGATTGGTACCCCTACGCTCACCTCCTTGCACTTCATAACACACCCCTAAAGAGTCACTTACAAAGGCTGTAGGGATTTTTTCAAAGTTTTTCACCACTTGTTCGGCTTGGTTCAAAATCTCCGCTTGGGCTTGCGCGTTTTTAAGCATGCTTTCAGCAAAACTTGCGTCTGTGTAGGGGTTGAATGGTTTTCCAGCGTCCAAGCTGTTTTGATTTTGCGTGTTTTCACTAACGATTTTGGCTTGTGCGACGGCTTCTTGCGCGTTAGCGATCATGCCTTGGATAGCGCTGATTTCATTCTTAAACATCCCACACATTGTCCCATTGCCGCTTATCCCTTCCCAATAACGGTTACCACCATTTTGGAAGTTTGGGCATGCCTCATTTAGGGTAGTGATAATGATGCTCGCTTGCTTTAAAAGCTCTTGAGCGTTATTTTCTGTGTTGATCTTTGTTTCTGTTGATTGTGGTGTTGTGCCAATCCATTGGGTGTGAATATATTTCCCACCACTCCATGGGAACTTTTCACGTGTATTTGGTTTGCCACCCGTTCTTTTGTCTCCTTGAATAGTGAAATCAAGTTTTGTAGTGGTGTTGCTTAAAACGGGGACCCCATCTCCATTAGATCCATTCGCTGTCAAAGCCTTTTGAATGATTTGATAGGCCTTGTTGATGATCGCATAATTTGCAGTGGATATTGGCCCGCCATGTCCTGGCTCATAATACGAATTGCAAGTGATGGTCGTCGTATTTTGTCCTGGCACATTATTAAAGGTTTGGATACCTCCATTTGCACTCTCATTGCTACCAGGACCACAAGCAGTGAAAGCGTAGCTTGTAACTTGCCACAACCCCACTGCCGCATTCAATGCTAAAAGCACCGCTTGATAAGCGGGGGAATTGGCTTTGACATCTAGCAAATTCTTAGCGCTTGAGCCTAGATTATCCCTTGCGTCGTTGACAGTGCTCGGATCGGAGGATAGCTTTACAAGGGTGTTTAGGGTGCTGTAATTATTCAAAAGATTGTTCAACTTTTCATAATTTTCTGAAAGCTGTTGAATGCCCTTGGTGTTTTTCACCATTTGAGCGGCTTCGCCGATCTGATAGCCTACGCTTGTGTAAAAGCCGTCGTCTTCAGCGCTCAAAGTGGAAACTAAAAGCGAGCCTAAAGCTAATGAAAGGATGTGTTTTTTCATGTTTTCTCCTTGAAATTAACTTGAAATTAAAATGGTTAGATAAGTCTTTTAAATGAATAAGATCTTATCACAAGATTTCGTTAATTGTAGCATGAATTGATAAGATTTTTGCGCTAATGGGGGTTTTGTTGTTTCAAAAAAAAAAAAAAAAGGGTTTTTGGGGTATTTTTGAGCTATTTTAAATGATTAAAAAGGTTTTAAAATTTGTTTTAATAGGGATAGCGGTAAAGATGGGGGTTTAGTTGCTTGGTGGGATCGTTTTGGATTTGGTTGTAAAACTCTTAAGGGGGTATTTTCAAAATAACATTCCCACTAGATTTCTAATAACGCTTAAGAAACCACCGCTAAAATCAAGATTTTTCATTTTGTTTTAAAAAATGCTTTTTGTCGTTTTTACCGCTAGCACTCCATAAAAGCCAAGCCAAGATTAAATAAGATTAAAAGGGCATGCCCCCTATTAGCCCTAATCAAAAATTTAGTGCTGTTTAAAAGGGCTATCCACGACTTTTTTCCTGTCCACAATGTAGGGGATTAAAGCCATGTGGCGGGCTCTTTTGATCGCTACTTCCACCCTTTCTTGCCACTTTTTGCTATTGCCTGTCAACCTCCTTGGCATGATTTTATAGCGCTCTGATAGCGTGTGCTTGAGCATGTCTAAATCTTTATAGTCAATAAAGCTGATTTTAGCTTCAGTGTATTTGCAATAGCGTTTTGAATAGCGTTTTCTTTCCATAATGTCTCCTTAATTTTAACCCTTAAAAGGGGATTTCTTCTTCATCAATATTGATTTCAGGCACGCTGTTTTGATACTTGGACGGCTGTGCTTGTAAATTCTCTTTAGCGTAAGCGTTTTGCGCATAACTTGGGGCTTGGTTAAAAGGATCTTGGCTGGGAGCGTTATGATTAGCGGGATAAGCGTTGTTGAAACCCTCATGCGTCATGCTATCTTGCATGGCGTTTGCTTGGGGATTGTCTGACTTTTTATCCATAAATTGCAACGAGTCCGCTGTGATAGTGTGGCGGGAATTTTTTTTGCCCGTTTGATCCATCCAACTTTCATAAGTCAAACGCCCCTCTATCAAAACGCTTGAACCCTTGCTCAAATACTGGTTAGCGATTTCAGCCGTTCGCCCAAACAAACGCGCATCTATAAAGCACACTTCTTCGCCTAGCGTGCCGTCTTGCTTTTTAAAACGCCTGCTTGTGGCTAAACCTATTGTAGCCGCAGCCGAACCGCTAGGCAAATATTTCAACTCCACATTCCTAGTCAAACGCCCTACCATAATCACTTTATTAAACATGATAAGCCCTTATTCGCTATGAGATCCTACGCTTTCTGCTTCCTCTAAGTGGTGGGAATGCACGGTTTTTTCGTGTTTTTCTTTGGCGTGCGATGGCTTTTTATTAGCCCTATCCACTAACGCATGCCACGCTTCCACTTCTTTCTTGCTTTCGTATTTGATCACAATGAAACGCAACACGTCTTCATTGATGCGATACAATCGTTCAAGCTCTAAAATCATGGACGGCTCTGCTTTGAAATACGCCACATAATAATAGCCTCTTTTATGCTTTTTGATTTCATAAGCCAAATTACGCATGCCCATATCCAGGCTCGTTTCAATCACGCCGTGATGCTTAGTGATCACTTCTCTGTAAAATTCAATTTTGGATTTAATCTCTTCTTCTACTAAAGTAGGTTTGAGAATAAACATCGTTTCATAATGCCTCATCCATTCTCCTTGTGGTTGTATAGCCCTTTTTTTACTAAAAAAGAGCAAGGTCTAAAAAACTTTCAATTATACCTTGCTTTCGCTTGTTTTTGGATTAAATTTAGTTTTATTAACACCTTTCAGCATTTTTCAAGGGTTAATGATTTTTTGAATGGGGGTCAAATACAAAAAGCCCAATTCCTTTTGCCCTTGCATGCTTTGAATGCGCCATAACCTAAAAATTTCAAAAACCTTCTTATAGCCGGCTTCTTTCAAACGCAGGGCGTTTTTGGCGTAATTTTCGGCAATCTCTTTAGGGGGAGCGTAGCCTAAAACCTCTTTAGCGTCCACTAAACCGGTCGTTTTAATGTGGGCGAAAAATAAAAAAAGCTGGTAAAAATACCGCTCTAACCCCCTTAAAATATCCGCATCTTTTTTGCCCTCTTTTAACAAATAATCATAAATATCAAGCACGCTTTTTTTCAAAAAAAGCCCTAAAATGAGCTTTTGCAAATCCATATCCCCCGCATTGGAGCTTAATTCTTGAATGTCTTCTAAAGCGATGGGCGTATTTAAAACCGCTAGCTTGTCTAAATCGTTAAACGAAATGCCTAAATCTTCGTTATTAATTTCAAAAAGAGCGTTTAAAAGATGGCCGCTGATGTCTAAATGTAAAAGATTAGCCCTTTCTTGCAAGAATTTCAAACTCTCCCAAGTTTTAGGCATAAAAAAGCGCACGCAAATGGCTTCATCTTTCAAGGGGCTTTTTTGGAAAAATTTAACGATAGCATCGCTAGTGTATTTGTATTTGGTGGTGTCGCTTTTAGCATTATAAAGCCCTATGATAAGCCTGTTATGGCTAGGCCGCTCTAAAACTTTTAAAAAAAGATTGATATCATTTTCTTTAAATTTCTTATGCAGCGCAAAATCCAGTTTTAAAATGACTAAACTGCTCCCTCCAAATAAAGAATCCTGCTCTAAAAGGGTCGCAATCTGGCTTTTTTCATAATCGCTCGCATAAAAAAGCGAAGTTTCTGTGTCAGGGTTACTGAGCTTAAAAAGCGTGCTAATCGTTTGAATATAATAATGGATAAAAAAATCAAACTCCCCATACAAAAACACCGCTTTAGGGAGTCGTTGTTTTAAATAATGGTCCAAATCTTTACGATACATGCTCTTTAATCCTTTCTGTGATTTCGCCTCTAACTTGCCCTAAAATCAAATCCGCATGCGTGATTGTAACGCGCACCTTTTCTAAAGGCTTAAAAACCTTGTTCGTTTTGACTAAAACTTTAAGCCCTATTAATTCTTTTAACCCCACCACCACCCAATCTTTAACCTCCAAAACCACGCCCAAAAATTCTTTTTCTAAAAGTTCTAAAGCTAAGCGAGCGAATTTGCGTTTGATAAAATCCCTTTCAATCAAAGCGGCCTTTTTTTGCAAAGCGTTCAACTCAGCGCATAATTCAGGCGTTTCTTCTAACAAATACGAGCAGCCTTTAGCCTGATGGAACAATAATTCTTTTAAAAGCCTGTGTAAGGCTAAATCGCTGTATCGTCTAATGGGCGAAGTGAAATGCGTATAGCTGGCAAACCCCAAACCAAAATGGCTTTCTTGCATGGGGCTATAAAGGGCTAAATTTTGAGACTTAATGATCAAGCGCGAAACTTCTCTTTCTATACTCTTTTCTTTGGCTATCTTTAAGGCATGCTCTAAAAAAGGAAAAAAGCCCATGTTTTTAGGGCGCACAATCTCATAATCAAAAAGCTTAGCGTAGAGGCGTTTTTGCTGCTCCAAACTTGGCTCTTTATGGGTGCGGTATATCCCCTTATTTTGAAAATGCTCATCTAATAACCCTGCACTAGACTGGTTGGCTAACAGCATGGCTTCTTCTATAAGGGTGTGCACGCTGCTTTCTTTTTCTGTTTCAATTTTTTCTATACGCCCTTCTTTATTTAAATACAGCTTGTTTTCAAACGAATTGAAATTAAACCCTTTTTTTAAACGCTCCTTTTTTAACTTTAAAGCCATTTCTAAAAACCCTAAAAGGCTTTGTTGCAAATCTTTATCTAAAGAGCTTTGTTGGGTATTTAAAAAATGATTGATTTCTTCATAAGTGCAATTAGCCCTAACTTCAATAACGCCTTGAGATAATCGGGCGTTTTTCAAATCGTCTAAAGGGATTTCATACACTAAAGCCAGGCGTTTTTCAAACGCTTTTAATGAGCATGCCCCTTGAGACAAACTCAAAGGCAGCATGGGATAGACGCTGTTAGGGAAATACACGCTAAAACCCCTAAGCCTAGCTTCTTTATCCAAACTGGAATGTTTCGGCACAAATTCGCTCACATCAGCAACCGCCACAAACAAAACCCTTTTTTCTTGATCATAAAAAATCGCATCGTCAAAATCTTTAGCGTCTTTGGGGTCAATGGTGATAAAAGGGATGTGAGAATAATCGATCCTGTCTTTAAAATCGCTCGCTTTGAGTTGCGCGTAATGTTGGGCTAAATTCAAACAATCTTTTGAAAAATCCTTAATCCTGTCAAAAAGGCTTAAAGAAAGGTTTTCATCTATTAAAGGGTCTTCTAAAGCCCCTAAAATTTCGCTGATTTCACGCTTTTTAAGATCGATCTTTACCACGCAATGCCTGGGCAATTCTAATAAGGATCTTTGGCTGTGCTTTAAAGAAATAGGTTTTTTAAAAGGCTCTTTAAAAGGGATAGCCACAATCTGGTTTTTTTCTTTAGCCAAGTAAGCTATCATCGTGTGATCTGCATTTAAAAGAGCGGCTTTAAAAAAGGCTATGGGGCGTTTTTTAGAACATTCTATTTGGCATAGAATCAAAGCGTCTGTTTTAAAAGATGGGGGTAAGTTTTTGATTAAAGGGTCTTTGGGGTAATTTTTCGCTAAAGAAATGAAAAACGCCTTATTTTTTACCCTTTCAATCTTGCCTATATCAAAGCCTTCTTTTAAAAAATAGCGATCCTTATTTGATTGAAGCGCTTCTTTTAAAACGCCCTTTTCTACTAGGGGAGCGAATCGCTTAGGGATCTTTTTAACCCCAAAAAACAGGCTTCTTAAAAACCCTTGCATCAAAAAACACTTCGCATGACTTCAAACGCTTTTGAATAAGGGATTTGAGAAGCGCTGAATTTTTCAAAACTTAAAGAGGCTTGATAGATGAGCATGTCTTTCCCGTCTTGAAAGGGGATTTCTAACTCTTTAGCCAGAGATAAAAAGGGCGTTAAAAACCCATACGCCAAATCATAAGCGAGTTTGCCCTCTTTAAAATACCCTTTCAAAACCTCTTTATTCAAAGGCAATTCGTTATTCAAACTCGCTGAAGTGGCGTTAATAATCAAATCAAAAGCGCTTTTAGGAGGCTCCATGAAACAATCACAGCCCAAGCGTTGGAAAAAATCCAATCCCCTAGCAGAGCGATTCAACACGCTCACTTCCAAGCCTTGTTTTTTCAATTCGCACGCTAAAGCCTTAGCGCTCCCCCCAGAGCCTAAAATCAGAACGCTCTGGTAGCCCTCACCTCCCAAAGAGAGCCAGAAACCCAATGCGTCGGTATTGTAACCCACAAGCTCATCATTTTCTAAAACAAGCGTATTGACTGCTCCGCATTCAAGCGCGATACCCTTGATTTTGTCGCAAACCTGAAACGCCCTTTCTTTAAAGGGTAAGGTTACATTAGCCCCACTCAATCCCAAATACAAAAATTCGTTTTTGATATGGCTTTCTAAAGGGAGTAATATGGGGTGGTAATGCCCTAAAAACCCTAATTCTTTTTGAAAAGTTAAAAAACAAGCGTTATGGATTAGGGGCGATTTGGAATGCTTAATGGGATTTCCAAAAACCCCAAACGATTTTAATTTCATTATTCTTTCATTCAGCCTTTTTTAAAAGTTTTAAAAACACATAGCCCTTTGTTTTATTAGAAAATTCAATTTCAGCCCAATCGTTTTGGATTTCTAAAACCTTCACGCTTTTATCTTTTAGAAGCGAGCCAATGATTTTACCTTTTGTGCTAGGAAAAGCGCGCACGTTCACGCCACTGACTGCGACTTTATACTCTAAAGGTTTTTTTCCCATTGTGGGGGTTTTGGGGGTTTTTTGGTTGTTTTGAGTGGGCGAGACGCTGTTTTGTTTAGGTTTGGTTTCTTTTTCTTGCTCTTGTTTATTCTCTTGTTCTTGCGCGGCTGTGTCTAAAGGTGGTGCTGTGTCTTTGGTGGGGCTTTGTTCTGTGGCGGTTGTGGTTGCGTTGGATTCTTCTTGTTTGGGCGAAAGCGCGCTGTTTTGGTACTCTATCTCGGTTTTTTCTAAATTCTGGTTTATTGGAGCGCTGTCTTTTTTCACATAAAAACCAAGCGCAGCATGCGCTAAAGCATACAACAACATGAACGCTAAAACCACCAACAAAGGCTGCATAAAAAGTTTTAAAGAATATTTCATCTCAGTTTTCATTCCTGCCCTCAACGCTTTTCAAAATCAATCCTAGGGTCAATCACCACGCAAAGCAAATCGCTTATCAAACTCGCTACCAAGCCTAAAAGCGTGAAAATATAGAGCGAACCAAACACAACGGGATAATCCCTACTCACAATGCTTTCATACCCTAAAAGCCCTAACCCGTCTAAACTGAAAACAATCTCTATCAACAAACTTGAGCTAAAAAACATGCCCAAAAAAGCCTGCGGAAAGCCCGCCACTACCAATAAAATCGCATTACGGAACACATGCGCATAAAAAATACGCCCCACTGAACAGCCTTTAGCCTTAGCGCTCACCACATAAAGTTTGCCCATTTCATCTAAAAAAGAGTTTTTCACTAAGAGCGTGAGGCTTGCAAAACCCCCTAAAGAAATGCAAAGAACGGGCAAGGTGATATGCCATAAATAATCCTTGATCTTACCTAACGCGCTCAAACTTTCAAAATTATCGCTCACCAACCCCTTTAAAGGGAACCAGTGCCAATAATTCCCTCCGGCAAAAAACACGATTAACACCACCGCAAATAAAAAGGCCGGGATAGCGTTAGCGACAATGATCACCACGCTGCTTAGCACGTCTAAAGGCTCGTTATTGCGTTTGGCCTTGAAAATCCCTAAAGGGATAGAAATAAGATAGATCAAAAGCGTGCTAAAAAGCCCTAACGAAATGGATACGGGCAATTTTTCCTTAATCAAATCTATCACTTTAATCTGGCGATAAAAGCTCTCCCCAAAATCAAATTGCAGATATTTTTTGAGCATGAGAAGATAGCGCTCCCCTATAGGCTTGTCAAAACCATAGAGTTTTTTTAAATTTTCTAACAAATCGCTCTCCAACCCTTGAGACGCCCTATACGAACGCTCTTTAACAACGCCTTGAATCTCTTTGGACTGCGTGTTATTGATTTTAGCCATCATCTGTTCTATGGGGCCTCCTGGGGCGGATTGGATCAAAAAGAAATTGATCGTCATGATGGCTAATAAAGTAGGGATAATCAAAAGCAAGCGTTTGAGAATATAAGCGATCATTGAAGACCCCTTTCTTTTTTTATCCACCACAAATACGGCGAAAATCCATAGCTAGGGCTGATTTCAGGCATGCCGATGTAATTATACGCTGCGATCCTGTAATTAGGCAAATAAAAATGCGGTATCACATAAAACCCCCACAACAACACCCTATCCATCGCTTGAATGGCGGCCAATTGCTCCTTGTAATCTTTAGCGTTAATGATTTTTTCAATCAAATCATCTACCGCTTTACTAGAGATTCCCGCATAATTTCTTGTGCCTTTTTCTTTCGCGCTCAAAGAGCCAAAATAAAAGCGCTGCTCATTACCCGGGAAAGACGATTGGCCAATCACTCCTACAATCATGTCAAAATCATAGCTTTTAACCCGATTGACATACTGGCTTAAATCCACTCTTTGGATTTTCATTTCAATCCCTAACACCCTTAAGTTTTTAGCAAAAGCTAGGGCCAGTCTTTCAAAGGCTGGGCTGTTTAAAAGCAAAGTGAAACTGAAAGGCTTGTTATTCTTATCCACTAAACGCATGTTTTTGTAAGAAAAGCCCGCGCTCTCTAAAAGCTTTTGGGCGTATTTTAAATTTTCCCTCAAATTATAGCCTAAAACATCAGGCCCATCGGTTCTAGGCACGACATAAGACTCTTTAAAAACCCTTTCATCTAAACTCTTTTCATAAGGGGCTAACAGAACTTTTTCTTCAGGGCTTGGGAGAGGAGGGGACGCATAGATAGAGTTACTGAAAAAACTAGTGGTGCGCTTGTATTGCGAAAAAAACAAATTTTTATTCGCCCATTCAAAATCAAACGCATAAAATAAGGCTTCACGCACCCTTTTATCCTTGAAAATTTCTCGGCGCGTGTTGAAGAAAAACCCTTGCATGCCGCTTGGCATTTTGTGGGCTATCAAATACTTCGTAATCTCTTTATTGTCCATAGCTTTCCCCACATAGCCCCTAGCCCAAACCTTAGCCGTGCTTTCAAGGCGCCAATCATACGCCCCGCTTAAAAAAGCCTGTAAAGCAATGGTTTCGTCTTTGTAATACTCAAATTTGATCTCATCAAAATTGAATTGCCCCTTTCTGCTAGGCAAATTCCTCGCCCAATAGTTAGGGTTTCTTTGGTAGGTGATTTTCTTGCCCACATCAAAAGAAGCGATCACATAAGGGCCGCTAGAAACAGGAATGAGTAAGGGGTTTTTTTCAAAATAATCCTTTTGAAACGCTTTTTTGGAAAAGATCTGCAACTGCCCTAAAATGAGAGGCAACTCTTTATTTTCAGTGGTTTTGAAAATGAATTTAACATGGTGTTTGTCTAAGATAACCGCTTTTTTAACATCTTGGTAATACTGCCTATAAATAGGCGATCCTAATTTCATGATCGTATCAAAACTAAACTTCACATCGCTCGCTAAAATGGGAGCGTTATTGCTGAATCTCGCTCTTTTATCTATCGTAAAAATCACATAGCTGTTATCCTTGGCCACTTCTGCGTCTTTAGCGATCAAAGGGTATTCCGCAAAAGGTTCGTCCAAACTTTGCACCATTAAAGTGTCATAAATCAAATCCAAGCCTTCGGCTTTAGTGCCTTTAAGCACAAAAGGGTTAAGACTATCAAAAGTCCCTATAGCGTCATTCCTTAAGACACCGCCTTTTCTGGCGTTAGGGTTAGCGTATTCAAAATGCGTGAAATTCTCCTTATATTTAGGTTCTTCGCCCAAGTATAAATAAGGTGTAGCCTTAAGAAAACAAAACACCCCTAACCATAAACTTAAAATTTTCATCTAAACCAACCCCATCAATTCTTTAGCCTTTTGGTAAGTCGCCCTCGCTAAAGGCCTGGCTTTTTTAGCGCCGCAATTTAAGACGGCTTTCACCTCATCGTCGCTGATTTCTTGGTATCTTTCTTGGATAGGCTTTAAAGCCTGGATCACTACTTCAGCTAATTCCTTTTTAAAATCCCCATAGCCCTTATTTTTGAAACGCTCTTCTATGTTTTCTGGGCTTTCATTGCTTAAAAGCATGTAGATATTTAAAAGGTTAAAAATACCCTCTCTTTTTTCATCAAATGCAATAACGCCCATAGAATCCGTGGCCGCTTTTTTGATTTTTTTTACAATAATGTCCGGTTCATCTAAAAGAAAAATCGCATGGTTAGCCCCTTGATGCGATTTACTCATCTTCACTTTTGGATCATCTAGCCCCATAACCCTTGCCCCCACTTTAGCGATCAAAGGCTCTGGCACTTTAAAGCAGTTCCCAAAATCCCTGTTAAATTTTTCTGCAATGTTTCGTGTGAGCTCTAAATGCTGTTTTTGATCTTCGCCCACTGGCACTAAATCGCTTTGGTATAATAAAATATCTGACGCCATTAAAATAGGGTAATTGAAAAGCCCCACGTTCACGCTTTTAGGGTTTTTTAAAGACTTGTCTTTGAATTGCGTCATTCTTTGCATTTCTCCCATAGACACCTGGCAATTTAATAGCCACGCTAAAGCCGGGTGCTCATCCACTTCACTTTGAATGAATAACCCCGATTGCTTGGGATCAATCCCGCAAGCTAAAAGCAATTTGACTAGCTCATAAGTTTGGGATTTTAAAAATGCAGGATCTATGGGTAGGGTGATCGCATGCGAATTGACGACGCAAAAAAGGTTTTCATATTCATCTTGCATCTCTACCCAATGCTTGATCGCCCCCAGATAGTTGCCCAAATGGATTTGCCCGGTAGGTTGGATGCCTGAAAAGACTCGTTTTTTGTGCATGTTGTTTCTCGTTGTTTTAGTTAGTGTTATTGTAACCACCTAATTTTAATATTTTAATTTGTCTTAGTTTTTAAGAACGCTTGATCCCCGAAAAGAGTAACACTTCATAGCTCAATTTTTCAAACGCCATGTTTTGGAAAAAATGTTTTTTTTGCTTGAAACTCAGCGTTGAACCCCCCAAAAGACCGCATTTTTTAAGGTAATCCAAGCAATCTTGTTTGCGGTTGAAATAAAGAGCGAAGCGCTTGTTTTCCAATTCTATTTGAAAATGTTTAAAAGCGTTTTTAATCAAGGATTTGAGCGTTTTGAGATCCCTTAAAGGCGAAGGCGTGCCTAAAAACTCATGCACTTCATGCAAACTAAAATCCGTATGGATAGCTAAAGCAGCCTCCTTACTAGAAAAAGCGATTTTTTCTAAAACGCTTTTTAAATCCCTTGCCCATTGTAAAGAGGAAGAAGACACAACCAGATCATAATCGCAAAAAACATGTTCTTCAAAATCCGCATGCTCTAAAGAGATTTTTTGAATGTTGATAGAATGCGTGGGGTGTAATTTGAGCATGTTTATGGAATTATCCAAAGCGATAAAATTTTCAATCACAATATGTTGCCGCTCTAAAGCGTTAAAAACAGCCCCACTCCCCGATCCTAAATCCAAAACTTTAGCGTAATGTTTTTGTTTTAAAAATTGAACAAGACAGATAGCGATTTGTTGCTGGATATGAGCAAAAAGGTGATAAGTTTTGGCATGCCTATTGAATGCATGCTGATTAAATGAATGAAAAGAATCCAACACCACCGCCTTAACACACTACCTTAAAATTAAAACTAAATTTTAGTGTATTCTTAGCAAATTTTAGGTAAGATTAAGCCTAATTTTTTCTAAATTTTAGGCATTTAAGGAATCAGTGTTTATGACAAGCGCTCTGTTAGGCTTACAAATTGTTTTAGCGGTATTGATTGTGGTGGTGGTTTTGTTGCAAAAAAGTTCTAGCATCGGCTTAGGGGCTTATAGCGGGAGCAACGATTCTTTATTTGGCGCTAAAGGGCCCGCAAGCTTTATGGCGAAATTAACCATGTTTTTAGGGCTGTTATTTGTCATTAACACCATCGCTTTGGGCTATTTTTACAACAAAGAATACGGCAAAAGCATTTTAGATGAAACCAAAACCAACAAAGATCTTTCACCCTTAGTCCCTGCCACCGGCACGCTCAACCCTACGCTTAATCCCACATTAAACCCTACGCTCAACCCTTTAGAGCAAGCCCCCACTAATCCTTTAATGCCAAAACAAACGCCTGACGAACTTCCTAAAGAGCCAGCCAAAGCACCCTCTGTTGAAAGCCCCAAACAGAACGAAAAAAATGAAAAAAATGATGCCAAAGAAAATGGTATAAAGGGTGTTGAAAAAACCAAAGAGAACGCCAAAACGCCCCCAACCACCACCCACCAAAAGCCTAAAACGCATGCGACACAAACCAACGCCCATACCAACCAAAAAAAGGATGAAAAATAATGTTACAAGCCATTTATAACGAAACCAAAGATCTAATGCAAAAAAGCGTTCAAGCTTTAAACAGGGATTTTTCCACTCTAAGGAGCGCGAAAGTTTCAGTCAATATTTTAGATCACATCAAAGTGGATTATTACGGCACGCCCACGGCATTAAATCAAGTCGGATCCGTGATGAGCTTGGATGCGACCACCATTCAAATCAGCCCATGGGAAAAAAACCTTCTCAAAGAAATTGAAAGATCCATTCAAGAAGCCAATATCGGCGTCAATCCTAATAACGACGGCGAAGCGATCAAGCTTTTTTTCCCACCCATGACAACCGAGCAAAGAAAACTCATCGCAAAAGACGCCAAAGCGATGGGCGAAAAGGCTAAAGTGGCTGTGAGGAATATCCGCCAAGACGCTAACAACAAGATAAAAAAATTAGAAAAAGACAAAGAAATCAGTGAAGATGAAAGCAAAAAAGCCCAAGAACAGATCCAAAAAATCACCGATGAAGCCATTAAAAAAATTGATGAAAGCGTGAAAAACAAAGAAGACGCGATCTTAAAGGTCTAAATCATGGATATTAAGGCATGTTATCAAAACGCTCAAGCGCTGTTAGAGGGGCATTTCTTGCTCAGCAGCGGGTTTCATTCCAATTATTATTTGCAATCCGCTAAAGTTTTAGAAGATCCCAAACTAGCCGAACAATTAGCCAAAGAATTAGCCAAACAAATCCAAGAAGCTCATTTGAATATTGAATGCGTATGCTCGCCGGCTATTGGGGGGATCTTGGCTGGGTATGAGCTTGCAAGGGCTTTGGGCGTGCGTTTTATTTTCACTGAAAGGGTGGATAATACCATGACATTAAGGCGTGGTTTTGAAGTCAAAAAAAATGAAAAGATTTTAGTGTGCGAAGACATCATCACCACGGGAAAATCCGCCATGGAATGCGCTAAAGTTTTAGAAGAAAAGGGCGCTCAAATCGTGGCTTTTGGCGCTTTAGCCAATCGGGGTATTTGCAAACGCACCCATTCTCATTTGAAAGCCCAAGAGGGCGCATGTTTGCCTAGCCATTTACCCCTTTTTGCTTTAGAAGATTTTGTTTTTGACATGCATAAGCCTAGTTCTTGCCCTTTATGCGCTAGTAGCGTTGCTATAAAGCCAGGAAGTCGTGGCAACTAAAAAAACCAAAAAAAATAAAACCCCAGAAAAAAAGCAAGCGTTAGAAAGCCCTTTAAAAGGGCTGTATCTCTCTTTACGCTTAAAGGCCTTCATCACCGATATTTTTATGATTTATACCCCCATGCTTTATATAATGACTTATGCGATTTTAGGGAGCGCGAAGGATTTTAGGGAAAACCAGAGCGCGATTTTTTTATGCCTGCTTTTTTACGCCCTAACGCACAGCTTTTTTATCGCTTTTAAATCCCAAAGCCCTGGCATGCGTTACGCTCAGTTTAAATTGGTCAAAAATAATGGTGAAGAAGTGGGCTTTTTTTTGGCGTTGTGGCGCTTTGTTTTGTGGGTGTTGAGCATGGGGTTACTTGTAGGATTTGTTGCGCCTTTTATTTTTAAGTTTTTTTTGCATGACAAACTCAGCGGCACTCATATTGAAATTATCAAGGAGGAAACATGAAAAATTTAGTGATCCTAAGCGGGGCTGGCATTTCAGCAGAAAGCGGGATTAAAACCTTTAGGGACGCTGATGGCTTGTGGGAAGGGCATGACATCATGGAAGTCGCTTCGCCTTATGGCTGGAAAAAGAACCCGCAAAAGGTGTTGGATTTTTACAACCAAAGGCGCCGACAGCTTTTTGAAGTCTATCCTAACAAGGCCCATAAGGCTTTAGCGGAATTGGAAAAACACTATCAAGTCCATATCATCACCCAAAATGTAGATGATTTGCATGAAAGGGCGGGTTCTTCTCGCATTTTGCACTTGCATGGGGAATTATTAAGCGTTCGCAGCGAAAAAGATCCTAATTTAATTTATAGGTGGGAAAAGGACTTGAATTTAGGCGACTTGGCCAAAGACAAATCGCAATTACGCCCTGATATTGTGTGGTTTGGCGAAGCGGTGCCTTTGCTTAAAGAAGCGATTTCTTTAGTCAAACAAGCACACCTTTTAATCATCATTGGCACTTCTTTGCAAGTCTATCCGGCCGCTAGCCTCTACACGCATGCACATAAAGACGCCCTCATTTATTACATTGACCCTAAAGCTAAAAACGCCCGTTTGCCCCAGAATGTCCAATGCATTAATGAAAGCGCGGTGCATGCCATGCAAGATTTAATGCCCAAACTCATAGAAATGGCCTCTTAAGAGATGTTAAAATAATTTTTATTTTTTCAGCTAACGATTAGCAAAAACATGGTTTAATTGGCTTCATCATTTGCGAATAATTAAAGGAGTTTGAGAGCCTGATGCAACAAGCCACAGAAGCATTGAATCACCCCTATTTTGGCGTTTTTGTTTTGTTGGTATTCACCTTTTGGGTGTTTAACTTAACCTTAAGGATTCAAAGGTTTTTAAGCCGTAAAATGGCTCAAAAAAAGGGCGAAAAGCTCAAGCTCGCTCCCTATGAATGCGGACCTGTGGCTCTCAAACAGCCTAATAGAGTGTCGCACCATTTCTATATCATGGCCATGCTTTTTATTTTATTTGATGTAGAAATCGTTTTCATGTTTCCTTGGGCGATTGATTTTAAAAAATTAGGTTTGTTTGGGCTCATTGAAATGCTAGGCTTTGTCTTCTTTTTAACCATTGGTTTTATTTACGCTTTAAAGCGAAACGCTTTGAGTTGGCAAAAATTAGAGGTGAAATAATGCAACAAGCACCGGTTGTTCTAAGCACTTTGGATAAATTATTGAATTGGGGGCGTTCTAATTCGCTCTGGCCCTTAACTTATGGCTTGGCGTGTTGCGCGATTGAGATGATGGCGACAGGGGGTTCAAGGTTTGATTTTGACCGGTTTGGCACGATTTTTAGAGCGAGCCCTAGGCAATCGGATGTGATGATCATCGCTGGCACGCTCACTAAAAAACATGCCGAGTTTATGCGCAGGCTCTATGATCAAATGCCTGAACCTAAATGGGTGATTTCTATGGGGAGTTGCGCTAACACGGGCGGGATGTTCAACACTTATGCGACCGTTCAAGGAGCAGACAGGATCGTTCCTGTGGATATTTACTTGCCCGGTTGTGCACCACGCCCAGAAACTTTACAATACGCTCTTATGGTTTTGCAAGATAAAATCAGACGCTCTAAAGCGATCAAACAAGACGCTCCCAAAAGGTTAGTGTGATGGTAAGAAAACAATCCCCCTATGAAGATGTGCAAAAACAATCGCGCCAGCATGACCCCTATAAAATCATAGAACCCACCCCTAAAAAATATTTAGAGGGCAGTGCTTATGAGGTCATTTACAACCATCTTTCTTACAAACATGAGGTTTTAGACAAATATATAGAGACTAACACGGCTGTGTTTTGGATCAAAAAAGACGATATTTTTTCTGTCGCTACGATTTTAAGGCATTTGGGTTATGAGTGCTTGAGTGAAATGAGCGCGATAGATTTGTGCGCTAAAAAAGGGTATTTTGAATTGTTTTATCAATTTGTGGGTTTTAGCGATAGTTGTAAGAACCGCCGTAGGGTACGCGTGAAATGCGTTCTGTTGCCTAATGAGAGCGTGGATTCTTTGAGCTTTTTATACCGCTCGGCTAATTGGAGCGAAAGGGAAGCGTATGATTTGCTTGGTATTGTGTTTGACAAACACCCCTATTTGAAACGTCTTATCATGCCGCATGATTGGGTAGGCCACCCCTTGTTGCGCTCTTACCCGCTCAAAGGCGATGAATTCGCCCAATGGTATGAAGTGGATAAAATTTTTGGCAAAGAATACCGAGAAGTGGTGGGCAAAGAGCAGAGAGACAGCGCGAGGGTGGATGAAAAAGACACTTTCAATTTCGCCAAAATTGGCTATGAGCAGGGCAAGGGTGAAGAATTAAAAGAAACAGAAGAAAAGCATGCGTTTAAGAAAATCCCTTTTGTCAAAGATTTGCACAAAATCGCCCCCACTATCTTAAAAAAGAGGCTATAAAATGGCTCAAAATTTCACGAAACTCAACCCTCAGTTTGAAAACATCGTTTTTGAACATGACGATAACCAAATGATTTTAAACTTTGGCCCTCAACACCCTAGTAGCCATGGGCAATTGCGCTTGATTTTGGAATTGGAGGGCGAAAAAATCATTAAGGCTACCCCTGAAATTGGCTACTTGCATAGAGGCTGTGAAAAATTAGGCGAAAACATGACCTATAACGAATACATGCCCACTACCGACAGACTGGATTACACTTCTTCTACCAGCAATAATTACGCTTACGCTTATGCGGTAGAGACCTTGCTCAATTTAGAAATCCCTCGTCGAGCGCAAGTGATCCGCACGATTTTACTAGAGCTTAACCGCATGATCTCACACATCTTTTTTATCAGCGTGCATGCTTTAGATGTGGGGGCGATGAGCGTGTTTTTGTATGCGTTTAAAACGAGAGAATACGGCTTGGATTTGATGGAGGATTATTGCGGGGCCAGGCTCACGCATAACGCTATAAGGATTGGGGGCGTGCCTTTGGATTTACCCCCTAATTGGTTAGAAGGCTTAAAAAAGTTTTTAGGCGAAATGAGGGAATGCAAAAAACTCATTCAAGGCTTATTGGATAAGAATCGTATTTGGCGGATGCGCTTGGAAAATGTGGGCGTTGTAACGCCAAAAATGGCGCAAAGTTGGGGCATGAGCGGTATCATGTTAAGAGGGACTGGGATCGCTTATGACATTAGGAAAGAAGAGCCTTATGAGCTTTATAAAGAGCTTGATTTTGATGTGCCGGTGGGCAATTATGGCGATAGTTATGATAGGTATTGTTTGTATATGTTAGAAATTGATGAAAGCATTCGCATCGTTGAACAGCTCATTCCTATGTATGCTAAAACCGATACGCCTATCATGGCTCAAAACCCGCATTATATTTCTGCCCCTAAAGAAGATATAATGACGCAAAACTACGCCTTGATGCAGCATTTTGTTTTAGTGGCTCAAGGCATGCGCCCGCCAATTGGGGAAGTGTATGCCCCCACAGAAAGCCCTAAAGGGGAATTAGGGTTTTTTATCCATTCAGAGGGCGAGCCTTACCCTCACAGGCTAAAAATCAGAGCCCCTAGCTTTTATCACATTGGGGCTTTAAGCGATATTTTAGTGGGGCAATATTTAGCGGATGCGGTAACCGTGATTGGCTCAACCAATGCGGTGTTTGGCGAGGTGGATAGATGAAACGCTTTGATTTACGTCCCTTAAAAGCAGGTATTTTTGAACGCTTAGAAGAATTGATTGAAAAAGAAATGCAACCTAATGAAGTCGCTATTTTCATGTTTGAAGTGGGGGATTTTTCTAACATCCCTAAAAGCGCTGAATTTATCCAATCTAAAGGGCATGAGCTCCTCAATTCTTTGCGTTTCAATCAAGCGGATTGGACGATTGTCGTGAGAAAAAAGGCTTGATTTTGAGCGGCTTTAACCCCCTAAATTCTCCCTTAAGCGCAAGCTCTTCAATTAGTTTGAAAGAAGCTTATTATTTAGAAAAATTATCTCTTCAAAAAGGGTTTAAGATCAATTACAAATTGAGCGAAGATAGCTTAAACCTTTTAGAAAAAAGCGATTTGTGCGTTTTGTTTGGGGGGTTTTCAAACGCTTGTTTGAATGAAAACGAACGATGGATTTTAGGAAGCATTAACCAATCAAAACGCCCCTACGCCCTATTAAGACCCTTACAAGATACAAAAGACTTGCAAGAAAATTGCCTTTTTGCGTCTTATGAAATCCACACGGAAGCGGCGATTTTGGCTTTGATTTTAAGGGGTATTTTAGAACAAACTTCCCAATTAAAAGGGCATGTTTTAGAAAAAATAGATGTGGGGTATTTAAGCTCTGAAGCGAACATGAGCGAAGAAGAATTGCAAGAGCTTATCGTGCTTATTGTTAAAGCGAAAAAAAGGGCGCTTGTTTTAAACAGAGAAATCACTAAGCATGCCAATAACGCCTTTTTATACACCCTTTTGAGCGGGTTGCAAAACTACCTAGAAATTTTACACATCCCTTGCTATGATTCAAGCGCAACGGCCGCTTTTTATGATTCTAAAGATCAAGAATGGTTGCTAGAAACAGCCCTAAAAGAGGGCGTTTTGCCTTTTGAATCAGAGCTTAAAGATTTAGAGTCTTTAGAACAAATCAGTGAGGCCAACGGATCGTTTGTCTATGTTTCTTATAAGAGCCTTGAAACCCCCAAATTATCTTTTTCCAAGCAATTTAAGATCGCTAACAAGATTAAGCATTCTAAAGCAAAGTTTCAAATCTTAAATCAAACGCTAGAATGCGAGTTAGAAGAAAGCCCTAATTTGAAGGGCTTGATTGCGATTTTAGAAGGGGCGTTTTTTGACACCTACCCTTATATCCCTATTTTATCCCACTCTCAAGGAATTTCATGATCACAATGAATATCAATGGCAAAACGATTGAATGCCAAGAGGGACAAAGCGTTTTAGAGGCCGCTAGGAGCGCTGGGATCTACATCCCTACCATTTGCTATTTAAGCGGTTGCTCGCCCACAGTCGCATGCAAAATGTGCATGGTTGAAATGGATGGCAAACGCATTTATAGCTGCAACACGAAAGCCAAAAATAACGCCACCATTCTCACTAACACCCCCACGCTCATGGATGAGAGAAAAAGCATCATGCAAACTTATGATGTCAACCACCCCCTAGAATGCGGCGTGTGCGATAAGAGCGGGGAGTGCGAATTGCAAGACATGACGCATTTAACCGGCGTGGAGCACCAACCCTATGCGGTGGCTGATGATTTTAAAGCGCTAGATTCATGGGCAAAAGCCTTGTATGATCCTAATTTGTGCATCATGTGCGAAAGGTGCGTAACCACTTGTAAGGACAATGTGGGCGAAAACAACCTTAAAGCCACTAAAGCCGACTTGCATGCTCCGGATAAATTTAAAGACAGCATGTCCAAAGACGCTTTTAGCGTGTGGAGTCGTAAGCAAAAAGGCATTATTTCTTTTGTGGGTAGCGTGCCTTGCTATGATTGCGGGGAATGCATTGCGGTATGCCCTGTGGGCGCTTTGAGTTATAAAGATTTCGCTTACACGGCTAACGCATGGGAATTAAAAAAGATCCATTCTACCTGTTCGCACTGTTCAGCCGGGTGTTTGATTTCTTATGATGTGCGCCATTTTGATACTCTAGGCGAAGAGTCTAAGATTTTTAGGGTGCTTAATGATTTTTACCATAACCCTATTTGTGGGGCAGGCCGGTTTGCTTTTGACGTGAGTTCTAGCCCTAAAGGCAGCGTTAATCTTAAAGAAGCTCAAAACGCCCTCAAAGAATGCGAAGCGGTGCGAATAGGTGGGGATATTACGAATGAAGAAGCGTTTTTGATAGAGCGTTTGAGGAAAGAGCTTGGTTTTAAAATCTACAATCAAGAAGCGTATCGTTTCCAGCAATTCTTAAAGGTATTGGGCGAGATTAAACGCCCCAGCGTTGAAGAGATTAAAACTTCTCATTTAGTCATTACGATTGGCTCTTCTATCAAAACAGAAAACCCTTTGGTGCGCTATGCCATCAATAACGCCCTCAAACTCAATAAAGCTTCTTTAATCGCTATGCACCCTATCAAAGATAACGCGCTAGCGAATTTGTGCCGAAGCTCTTTTTGCATCACCCATGAAGTGGGGGCTGAAGAAATCCTTTTAGGCATGCTTTTAAAAATGCTTAACATTGAAAGCGTGGCTCTAAAAAGCTTAGAAGATTCCAAGCAAAGCATTGTGGATGAAGTGGCTCTTAAAGCCTTAGAAGAAGAGCGAAAAAAGGCTTTAGAACAAGCCGAGCAAGGGTGCAGCATTGGAGAAAATAAAGAAGAAGATAAAACAGAAGCAGCTACCCCAAAAGAAGAAAATCAAGAAGAAAACAAGACAGAGGTTAAAGAAGAAAAAATTGAAGTCCCTACCAAAACCACTTACTTGTTGCTTGAAGAAGCGGGCATCAATTTAGAAACTTATGAAAAAATTCTGGCTCTTTTGCAAAAATCAAATAACACTTTGCTAGTGGTTGGCGAAGAAATCTATAGCCATAAACAAGCCCACAATATCGCTAAAATGTTGCGTTTGTTAGCCCAAAAAAGCGCTATTAAACTCATTCTTATCCCCCCAAGCGCCAACGCTTTAGGCATCGTTTCCCTTTGTGAATTGAGCGAAGAAGTTTTTGAACATGAAAAAATTGTAGGCATTCGCGCTCAAGGGGATTTCACTATCAATAGCGATGATAGGGTTTTTGGAAAAGACGCTGTCAGCAAAGTGGATTTTATTTTACCTAGCCTCAACCAGCTAGAAGGCACGATCACTAATATTGAAGGGCGTGTGTTGCCCTTAAAACCGGCTTTGAGGTTTGAAGGCTATGACTTGAGCGATATTATGCAAGGCTTTGACTTTGTGGAAGAAAACCTCACAGAATGCACCCACAAACTCCCTACAGAAGCGGGCTTTAAAGCCATAGAATTTGACCATCTAACCAACTATTTCACTAACGACAGAATCAATCACAGAGGCTATCTGCTAGGAACAAGCCCTTTTGAAAAGAGCGCTAAAGAATGCGAAACCACAGAATGCGAGCCTATCAAGCCTTTAAAAGAAAAAATCGCTTTCAACGCGTATTTAAAATACCCAGAAACGCAATTCAATAACGCTACCAATAAAAGCGAGAATTTGCAATTAAAAGCCGGTGTCTATGTGTCTAAAGCTTTCTTAAAAAAATTGAATAAAGAAGTGGGGCAAAGCATCACTTTATCTAAAGAAGAAGAGGAATTAACAGGCGTTTTGTATCTTGATGAAAGCTTGGATCAAGAGGTGTTTGTTATCTCGCCTTCTCTTTTGAAAAACCATTCTAGCTTTTTTAGAGAGGGCGTGTTTGATAGCGTGGATTTAAAGGAGCAAGCATGAGCGCTTATATCATTGAAACCTTGATTAAAATTTTGATTTTAGTCGCTGTTTTTTCGGCTTTAGGAGGCTTTGCCACTTATATTGAAAGGAAAGTGTTAGCCTACTTCCAACGCCGTTTAGGGCCTTGTTATGTGGGGCCTTTTGGGCTTTTGCAAGTCGCAGCAGATGGCATTAAGCTTTTCACCAAAGAAGACATTATCCCCCAAGGCGCGAACAAGTTCATTTTCACGCTAGCGCCCATTATTGCGATGGTGAGTGCGTTTGTGTCCATGGCACCTATCCCTTTTTTCCCTAATTTCACTCTGTTTGGCTATGAGATTAAGCCCCTTATTTCTGACATCAACATTGGCTTTTTGTTTTTCTTAGCCGTGGGTTCAGCAGGGATTTATGCGCCTATTTTAGCCGGGCTTGCCTCTAATAACAAGTACTCTTTAATTGGCTCCGCAAGAGCGACGATCCAACTGCTCAGCTTTGAAGTGGTCAGCACTTTAACCATTCTAGCCCCCTTAATGGTGGTAGGATCGCTCTCTTTAGTGGAAATCAATCATTACCAAAGCGGTGGGTTTTTAGACTGGCTTGTGTTTAAGCAGCCTCTAGCGTTTGTTTTGTTTTTGATCGCAAGCTATGCTGAATTGAATCGAACCCCCTTTGACTTGTTAGAGCATGAAGCCGAGATTGTAGCAGGGTATTGCACCGAATACAGCGGCTTGAAATGGGGCATGTTCTTTTTAGCGGAATACGCGCATTTATTCGCTTTTTCCTTTGTGATTTCTATTGTGTTTTTTGGCGGGTTTAACGCATGGGGCTTTATCCCTGGAGGCATAGCGATTTTGATTAAAGCGGGCTTTTTTGTCTTTTTATCCATGTGGGTTAGAGCGACTTACCCGCATGTGCGCCCAGACCAACTGATGGATATGTGCTGGAAAATCATGCTGCCTTTAGCGTTATTGAATATTGTGCTAACGGGCATTATCATTTTAATTTAAAGGAGGTTTTATGGCCAAACAAGAATACAAGCAACTTCCTAAACGATCCGAAGTCCATAGTGCGACCGAGCAATTTAAAGACACCATTAAAACGAGCTTGGGTTTGGATCTATTCAAAGGGTTAGGGCTTACGATCAAGGAATTTTTTAGCCCAAGCGTAACCATCCATTACCCTATGGAGCAACTCCCTTTAAGCCCTCGTTATCGAGCGGTGCATAATCTGCAACGGCTTTTAGACTCAGGCTCTGAAAGGTGTATAGGTTGTGGGCTGTGCGAAAAGATTTGCACGAGCAATTGCATAAGGATCATCACGCATAAGGGCGAAGACAACCGCAAAAAGATCGATTCTTACACGATCAATTTAGGGCGTTGCATTTATTGCGGGTTGTGCGCAGAGGTTTGCCCAGAATTAGCGATTGTTATGGGGAATCGGTTTGAAAACGCCAGCACCCAACGCTCCCAATACGGCTCTAAAAGCGAGTTCTTAACGAGCGAACAAGACGCTAAAAACTGCTCGCATGCCGAGTTTTTAGGCTTTGGTGCGGTAAGCCCTAATTACAATGAACGCATGCAAGCCACCCCTTTAGATTATGTCCAAGAGCCTTCAAAAGAAGAATCACAAGAAGAGACTCCAACAAGCTCAGAAAGCAATAAGGGAGATGAAAATGTTTGAAACCATTGCCTTTTATTTCTTTGCGATCCTTACTTTAAGCATGGCGTTAGTGGTGATCACCACCACGAATATCCTCTATGCCATTACCGCTCTTGCTAGCAGCATGGTTTTTATTTCCGCTTTTTTCTTTTTACTAGACGCTGAGTTTTTGGGCGTGGTGCAAATCACGGTGTATGTGGGGGCGGTCATTGTGATGTATGCGTTTGGCATGATGTTTTTCAACTCCGCTGCAGAAGTGGTTGAACGCAAGCAAAGCCCTAAAATCTTGTGCGTGCTTTCATTTGGCGTGGCAATATTACTCACCTTGATTTTAAGCGCTCCTAGCATTGGCGAAAACCTTTCTAAGCAAGTCAATTCCAACGCTATTGACGCGCAAATCCCTAACATTAAAGCCATTGGCTATGTGCTTTTTACCAATTACCTCATCCCTTTTGAAGCGGCGGCTTTAATGCTTTTAGTCGCTATGGTTGGAGGCATCGCTACAGGGATTCAAAAAATCCATGGGAAAAATCACACGCAATTTATAAAGGAATCTCTATGATAGGGTTAAACCACTATTTGATTGTTTCAGGGCTGCTCTTTTGCATTGGCTTAGCGGGCATGCTGAAACGCAAAAACATTCTGTTGCTCTTTTTTTCTACAGAAATCATGCTCAATGCGATCAATATCGGTTTTGTAGCGATCTCTAAATACACGCACAATTTAGACGGGCAGATGTTTGCGCTCTTTATTATCGCTATTGCCGCTAGTGAGGTGGCTATTGGTTTGGGCTTGGTGATTTTGTGGTTTAAGAAATTCAAAAGCCTAGATATTGATTCTTTAAACGCTATGAAAGGTTGAGCATGCAGTATTCTTCTTTGCTGTCAGTGGTGTTGTTTTTGCCCTTAATCGGCGCGCTTTATGCGGGGCTGTTTGGGGCTAAAGCTAAAGCGTTGCATGTGGGCGTTTTCAATTCTTTGTGCGTGCTGGTTTCTTTCATTGGTGCGGTGGTTCTTTTCATTCAAGCATGGCATCATCAAAGCTATGAAAAATACTTGTTTGATTGGATCGTGGTAGGGAATTTTAAAGTCGGCTTTTCTCTCATGCTGGATAATATCAATGCGGTCATGATTGTCGTGGTCACTTTAGTTTCTTTCTTAGTGCATGTGTATTCTATAGGCTATATGGAGCATGATATAGGGTTTAACCGCTATTTTTCCTACCTTAGCGGCTTTGTGTTTTCCATGCTGGTGTTGGTGTTGAGCGATAATTTTTTAGGGCTTTTCATTGGCTGGGAAGGGGTGGGGCTATGCTCTTACTTGCTCATTGGCTTTTGGTATCATAAAACAAGTGCGAACAACGCTTCTATTGAAGCCTTTGTGATGAATCGAATCACGGATTTAGGCATGCTCATGGGGATTATTTTGATCTTTTGGAATTTTGGCACTCTTCAGTATAAAGAAGTCTTTAGCATGCTCAATAACGCCGATTATTCCATGCTCTTTTGCATTAGCGTGTTTCTTTTCATTGGCGCTATGGGCAAGAGCGCACAATTCCCTATGCACACATGGTTAGCCAACGCTATGGAGGGGCCAACCCCTGTATCCGCTCTCATCCATGCAGCGACAATGGTAACCGCTGGGGTGTATCTGGTCATTAGAGCCAATCCCTTGTATAGCGCGGTGTTTGAAGTGGGTTATTTCATCGCATGTTTAGGGGCGTTTGTGGCTCTTTTTGGAGCGAGCATGGCTTTAGTCAATAAGGATTTAAAACGCATTGTGGCTTATTCCACGCTTTCTCAATTGGGTTATATGTTTGTAGCGGCCGGTCTTGGGGCTTATGCGATCGCACTTTTCCATCTCTTCACGCATGCGTTTTTCAAATCCCTCCTTTTCTTAGGATCAGGGAATGTCATGCATGCGATGGAAGACAATTTGGATATTACTAAAATGGGCGCTTTATACAAGCCTATGAAAATCACAGCGATCTTTATGATTATAGGATCGGTGGCTTTGTGCGGGATTTACCCTTTCGCAGGATACTTTTCCAAAGACAAAATTTTAGAAGTGGCTTTTGGGATGCACCACCACATTTTATGGTTTATACTTTTAATTGGGGCGATCTTTACCGCTTTTTATAGCTTCAGGCTCACCATGCTGGTGTTTTTTGCGCCCAAACAGCACGAAATCAACCACCCCCATGAAGCCAAAAATTTCATGCTTTTAAGCATGCTGCCGTTAGGGATTTTGGCGGTCATTGCCGGGTTTTTTGAAGAGCCGTTTTTTCATTTCATCTCTCAAGTGATCCCCAGCGTTGGAGAATATCCCGTCCCGCTCGCTCTTTTAATCAGTATCACCACCATAGTGGCGTTGTTAAGTATCGCCTATGCCATATTTAAATATAAAAATGGTATCACTTCCAAAAAAGAGGGGGGCTTTTTATACAAGCTCTTGCTCAACCAATACTATATCCCGCAACTCTATCAAGGGATTGCAAAAGTTTTTAGCGCCATCGCTTCATTCTTGCACCAGGTCGTGGAATTAAGGATCATTGATGCGATAGTGGATACTATAGGAAGAAGCGTTTTTGTCATAGGGCGTGTGTTTAGGGCTAGCCAAGATGGGAATTTAACTTCCATGCTGCGCTTCATGGTGGCTGGGGTTTTAATCTTGTTAGCGTTTGTAGCTTTTTTTGGGAGATAAGAAATGCAGTTTTTACATGCGCATCTTTTAAGCGTGGTGATCTTTTTCCCCATGCTGAGCGCGCTATTAGCGTTCTTTATGAGCGATCAAGCGAGTAGGGCGTATGCGATCGTCATCGCCTTGATTGAATTGTTATTAATCTTGTTGTTATGGCATGGGTTTGATATTCAAACAGCAGGCATGCAGTTTGAAGAAATGAAGGAATTAGCCTATCAAATTGGCGTGAATTACCATGTGGGCGTTGATGGCATCGCGCTCTTTTTATTGCTTTTAAACGCTATTGTGGTGTTATTGTCCGTGATTTATGTCAAAGAGCGTCGTAAAGACTTTGCGATTTGTTTGTTGTTGTTAGAGGGGATTTTAATGGGCGTGTTTTCTTCTCTCAATATGATCTTTTTCTACGCTTTTTGGGAAATCTCGCTCTTGCCGGTTTTATACCTCATTGGTCGTTTTGGCCGTAATAATAAAATCTATTCCGGCATGAAGTTTTTCCTCTACACCTTTTTAGCGTCATTGTGCATGCTTTTAGGCATTTTATACATTGGGTATTACTACGCTAGTAATTACGGCATGATGAGTTTTGATATTTTAGATTGGTATCAATTGAACTTTTCTAGCGGGGTTAAAACCTGGCTCTTTGTGGCTTTCTTAATAGGGATTGCGGTTAAAATCCCGCTCTTTCCCTTACACACATGGTTGCCTTATGCGTATTCTAACGCTCCTACTTTAGGCTCTGTCATGCTTTCGGCCTTGCTTTCTAAAATGGGGACTTACGCTTTATTACGCTTCTTGCTCCCGCTTTTTCCTGAACTTTCAGAAATCTATTTAACCCCTATAGCCATTGTGGCGCTATGCATGATCATTTATGGAGGTTTTCTAGCCTACGCTCAAAAAGATTTAAAAACTCTCATCGCTTATAGCTCGTTCTCGCACATGGGAGTCGTGGTGCTTGGGGTTTTTTCTTTCAATGTTGAGGGGGTTTCAGGGGCGGTGTTTATGATGTTTGCGCATGGTATTATCGTCATGGGATTATTTTTGCTCGCTGGTATCTTGGAAGAACGCGCCAGCAGTTTAGAAATCGCTCGCTTTGGATCGATCGCTAAAAGCGCTCCTGTTTTTGCCGCCTTTTTTATGATTGTTTTAATGGCGAACGTGGGCATGCCTTTAAGCATTGGTTTTGTGGGAGAGTTTTTAAGCTTGTTAGGGTTTTTTGCCACTTACCCTCTTTTGGCTATCATTGCCGGAACAAGCATCATTCTCTCAGCGGTTTACATGCTCACTTCATATAAAGATGTCTTCTTTGGCAATTTGAAAGCCGGGAACAATCAAATCAGCGTGTTTGAAGATTTAAACGCTCGTGAGGTAGGGGTTTTAAGTGCGATTTTAGCTTTGATTTTGATTTTAGGGATTTATCCTAAAATCCTTTTAAAACCGATTGAGCAAGGCTCTAAGCAGCTTTTAGAGGTGATAGAAATCCGCTCGCTCCCTTTTTTAGGTTCATTGGACACTAAGATAAAAGAGGTCTCTTATGTTAATAGATAGTCTCCATATCTCTTTTGATAGCTTTAATTTTGAGAGCATTTTGCCCATGCTGGTGTTGGTGTGTGGGGGGATTTTCACGCTCTTAATCAACGCTTTCACTTCTAGGTTTTCACGCAATTTGAATGTGTTTTTATGCATGCTCTTTTTGGTTTTGGATTTTTTGGTGGTTTTAGGGTTAGAAGAGCAAGAAAACGCCTTTTTTGGGTTTTTAAGCTTAGATGCGCTCTCGCTCATCTCTCAAAGCATTGTCTTGATCTCAGCCTTTTTTCTCATTTTCTTAGCCCTTTCAAAAGAGCGCTTCAACGAATTTCAGACCGCTGAGTTTTATTCTTTATACTTGTTTATTGTCGCTGGCTTTCAGTTCATGGTTTCAAGCAACCATTTGTTGTTAATCCTTATTGGGTTAGAGACAGCGTCCTTACCCCTTTGTGTGTTAATGGCGTTGAGCGATAAACGCTACGGCTTGGAAGCAGGGATCAAGTATTTCACTATGGGGGCGATGGCGAGCGCATTTTTTGCTATGGGGGCGATGGCTTTTTACTTGCTTACAGGGAGCTTGAATCTTGAAGTCATTACCCTATACTTGCACACTGAGGGCGTTACAAACCCCATGCTCTTTGCGATGGGCGCTATTTTTTTGATTGGAGCGATTGGCTTTAAGGTTTCTTTAGTGCCTTTCCATACCTGGATGCCTGATGTGTATGAGGGCAATAACCCAGTCTTTGCGAGCTATATTTCCATTGTGCCTAAAATCGCTGGCTTTGTGGTAGCGACTCGCCTTTTTGGGGCGTTTATAGACACCCGCATCGCTTGGGTAGAAGATATTTTTTATGTTTTGATTCTTATGACTATCACCATTCCTAATTTCATTGCTTTATGGCAAGAAGATGTCAAAAGAATGCTCGCTTACAGCTCCATTTCGCATTCTGGGTTCGCTTTAGCGTGCGTGTTTATCCACACTCAAGATAGCCAACAGGCGATGTTTGTTTATTGGTTCATGTTCGCCTTCACTTACATTGGGGCTTTTGGCCTTTTATGGCTCTTAAAAAGCCGGGAAAAAACATGGGATGAACGCTACGATCACCCCTATTCTAAATTCAACGGCCTTATCAAAACCCACCCTTTAGTGGCGATCTTGGGCGCTATTTTTGTTTTTGGGCTTGCAGGGATCCCGCCTTTTAGCGTGTTTTGGGGGAAATTTTTAGCCGTTGAAAGCGCTTTAGAGAGCAATCACATTCTTTTAGCGGTGGTGATGTTAGTTAATAGCGCGGTGGCTGCGTTTTATTATTTCCGTTGGCTCGTGGCGATGTTTTTCAATAAGCCCTTACAAACCCAAGGTTATGCTCAAAACGATATTTACACCCAAAACGCTACCATGCCCATTTATGCGGTCATTATTGCTATGGCGTTAGCGTGCTTGTTCTCTGTGTTTATGATGCGAGGGCTTTTAGAGTTTGTGGCTTAAGTCAAAAATCTTTCTTTTAATGGGTTTGCTCTCCCATTCGCTCAACGCCTTAAGCCTCACGCTCACGCAAGGCAAAGAAGGGGGGGAAGATTTTTCGGTTTTAACCTTACGACACAATAAGGCGTTTTCTTGTTTTTATACCAATGAAAAACCGCCAAGCGGGATTGAAGCCTCTCTATCCATTATACACGCTAAACGCCCCATAGAATGCGTGATAGACTCCATTCCTAAGGAGGGTTTTACCCCTTTAGAAAACGCTTTTTTCAATATCACCTATTCCATGCACCAACAACAATTCATTTTACACATCAAACCCAAAGTGATGCGAAGGCTCACCCTTTTTTCTTTTGACAGGGATTATAAAAAAGCGATCCCCCTTTTTGTGGAAAATGATCCTAAAGCCAAAATGTGGCAAATCATAGGCTATGATCAAAATATCCCTTTTTTGAGCGAAAAAGACAACGCTCAAAAAGGCTTGAATTTCCCCATTGTCATTAAAGACGCTCAAACCCCTATCATTCAAGAGCTAGATGTGAATAACAAACCCCTACTCACCACAAAGGGCTATGACTTAAACGCTTATTTAGAGGCTAAAAAACAAATGGATTCGCAAGCCTATTTTGATGCTTTACGCACGATCAGCCGCGCGTTTAAAAATTACCCTCAAACGATGTTTAAAAAAGACTTGTATTTATTGGAAATTATCGCATTAGGTAAATTAGGCATTAAAAAATCCTTACTCATAGATATTGGCACTAAGTGGATTAAAAATTACCCGACTGATCCTAATATCCCTGAAGCGCTATATTATGTCGCCAAAGCTTTAGATGAAAACAACAATTACAAACAAGCCATGCGTTATTACAAACGCATTCTTTTAGAATACAAAAACTCCCGCTACGCGCCCTTAGCCCAAATGCGTTTAGCCATTGAAGCGGCTGAAGGCTCTGATTTGAGCAACGCTAACATGCTTTTCAAAGAAGCTTTCTCTAACGCTAAAGACAAAGAGAGTGCGAGTGAAATCGCGCTTAATTGGGCTGAAGCAGAGATAAACTATCAAAATTTTAATAACGCTAAATACCTCATTGATAAGGTGGTTCAATCCAACCCTGATTATATTTCTCAACACAGCGAATCAGCCCTAGACTTGCTCAAGTTATTGAAAAAAAACCAGATGAATGCAAGCGCGATTGAGATCGCTCACTTGCTCCTTAATCAAGACGATGACTTGAAAGCTAAAGAGCAAGCGCTTTATGATTTAGGGGCGTTGTATGCAAGGATCAAGGATTTTAAGAACGCCCACCTTTACAACCTGCAATATTTGCAAGACCATGCGGAATTGGAGCGGGCTTCTGTCGTTAGAGCGCGCGATGAAAAAGCCCTTTTTTCCATGGAGGGGAACACGCAAGAAAAAATCGCCCACTACGATAAAATCATTCAAAATTTCCCTAATTCTAATGAAGCCCAAAAAGCTTTAGAGTTGAAAGCCCAACTCTTGTTTGAAAATAAGCGCTATGCTGAAGTTTTAGGCATGCAAAAAAATTTACCTAAAGATTCTCCTTTGATCCAAAAAACGCTCAATGTCCTTGCTAAAACCCCATTAGAGGATCATCGTTGCAAAGAAGCTTTAAAATACTTATCCCAAATCACCGCCTTTGAATTTAACCCCCAAGAAGAAATCCAAGCCTTTGATTGCTTGTATTTCGCATCGCTCAAAGAAAAAGCGCAAATTATTGCCCTAAACGCTTTAAAAGCGGCTAAAACCCCTAGCGAGAAATTGGTATGGCTTTATCGTTTGGGGCGCAATTACTACCGCTTAGGGGATTTTAAAAATTCCACTCTGGCTTCTAAAGACGCTTTGATTCTCGCTCAAAACTTGAATAAAAAAGAATTCTATGATATTGCTTTTGTTTTATTTTCAGATTACATGCAAAACAATGAAAAAGGATTGGCCCTCAATTTGTATGCGTTTTTAGAAAAGCATTTCAAAGACGATAAACGCATGGCGTTGGTTTATTTTAAATTATTAGAGAATGAAAAAGACCCTAAAAGCGTCAAAATTTATGCCACAAGCTTACTCAAACTCCAAGACGCTTATAAGGACTATTCTTACACGCCTTTTAGCGAATTTGCTCTCATTGATGCTTACAGGACCACCAAAGATTATTCAAAAGCGTTAGAAACGCTAGACAAACTCTTAAACCGCAGGCTTTCTTTAGAAGATCACCAAAAAGCCTTGTATTTACAATCTAGCTTACTGGATCTAACCCATCAAAAAGCAAAATCTAGAGCCAGTTTAGAAAAATGCGTTCAGTTAAAACAAAAAGATCAAACAAACGCATGGCAAAATTTATGCGAACAGGGTTTAAATTTATTCAAAAACAAGGAGTCATAACATGGACATTAGCATTTTTAGGGAATACGATATTAGAGGCATTTACCCCACCACTTTAGATGAGAAGGGGGCTTTTAGTATCGGCGTGGAGTTAGGGAAAATCATGCGAGAATGCGATAAAAGCGTGTTTGTAGGGCATGACGCCAGGGTGCATGGGCGCTTTTTGTTTGAAGCTTTGAGCGCGGGGCTGCAATCAAGCGGCTTGAAAGTGTATGATTTAGGGCTAATCCCCACACCGGTAGCGTATTTTGCGGCCTTTAATGAAATCAATGGTATTCAATGCCCTAATTCCATCATGATCACTGGCTCTCACAACCCCAAAGAATATAACGGCTTTAAAATCACGCTCAACCAAAACCCATTTTATGGCAAGGACATTCAAGCTTTAAAAGACACGCTTTTAAGCGCCAAGCATGAAATAAAACCCTTAAAAGAAACACCAGAGAAAGTCAATGCCCTAGAAGCGTATCAGCGCTATTTGATCAAGGACTTTAAGCATTTAAAAAATCTAAAATACAAAATCGCCCTAGATTTTGGCAATGGCGTGGGAGCGTTAGGGCTAGAGCCGATTTTAAAGGCTTTAAACATTGATTTTAGCAGCCTTTATAGCGATCCTGATGGGAATTTCCCTAACCACCACCCAGATCCTAGCGAAGCGAAAAACTTAAAAGATTTAGAAAAACACATGCAAGAAAACGCTATTTCTATAGGCTTTGCTTTTGATGGCGATGCGGATAGGATTGCGATGTTAAGCTCTCATCATATCTATGCGGGCGATGAATTAGCGATTTTATTCGCTAAACGCTTGCATGCTCAAGGTATCACCCCCTTTGTGATCGGCGAAGTCAAATGCTCTCAAGTGATGTATAACACGATTAATACCTTTGGCAAGACGCTCATGTATAAAACCGGGCATAGCAATTTAAAAATCAAACTCAAAGAAACCAACGCGCATTTTGCGGCTGAAATGAGCGGGCATATCTTTTTTAAAGAACGCTATTTTGGCTATGATGACGCCCTTTACGCATGTTTAAGGGCTTTGGAGTTATTGCTTGAACAAAGTCCAAGCGATTTGGAAAACACCATTAAAAACCTCCCCTATTCCTACACCACGCCTGAAGAAAAAATCGCCGTGAGCGAAGAAGAAAAATTTGAAATCATTCATAACCTGCAAAAAGCGCTTAAAAACCCGCCAAGTCATTTCCCTAAAATCAAAGAAATCATCAGCATTGATGGCGTGAGGGTGGTTTTTGAACATGGTTTTGGGCTTATTCGTGCAAGCAACACCACCCCCTATTTAGTCAGCCGTTTTGAAGGCAAGGATGAAGCAACGGCGTTAGAGTATAAAAGGGCGTTGCTTGGGTTATTAGAAAAACTTTAAAATAGAGCTTGGGATAATCTCATTTCTTATCCCTTACTCTTAAAAATATTAGATCAATTAAACAAATCGCTTTAAAACTACACATAAAATCATAAGATCTCAAATTTTTTGCACTATTTAAGCTAATCCTAAGCTTATTATAATGAAAAGTTTTAAATCAATCGTAAAGGATTTTTATGAATACAAAGGGCAAAAATAAAAATGCTTCTCATCTCACTCACGAAATGAAAAAGGAACACGGAGGTCTTGTAGAAGCAAGCAAAAAAGCTGAAATGCAACCAATCTTTAAAGCACTATGGAGTATAGCTCAAGAAGAAAAAGAAGGATATAAACAAGCGGCTGAAGGATATAAAAAGGCACTTGAAGCAAAAGAAAAGATGGATGAAATCGTAAATGCTTTAAAAACAATCAACCATGACAATAACATAATAGACATAGAACCCGAAGACGAAAAGGACTAAACAATCAATAGTTTTTTAGAAGTATTATAAAGAGCTTATGGCTTGGTATATCAAAATCAGCCTTTTTATTATCAAAATACCTGCGATTTTAAGCCGCTATCAACCACACTATAAGGTTACTTTTATATTATTGTTAGGCTTATGGCAGTATTTCCTACGCTAACGCCTGACTACGCTACACATTTGGTGAATGGTATGCCTAGAATCGGAAAGCCCAATACAACAAGAACAGTGCCTTTCACAGATTTAGAAAAATACACCCAATAATAATGTGCATGCAATAAAACCTGATGATGATGTTAATCTGTGATCTTTAATTTTTAACGCAACAAAGCCTAAAAGCCTTAAAAAATCATTCCTCCTATAAACCCTTTAATTTTTTCTAGCATGGCGTTTTCATTGTTTAAATTTTCTTCTATGATTTTGACTAACGCTGAGCCGCAAATCACGCCATCAGCACCCATTTCTTTAGCGTTTGTGATGTGTTCTTTTTGAGAAATGCCAAAGCCCAATAAGGCGGGGGTGGGGCTAAAGGCTTTTAAGGTTTTGATGATCGCGCTTGCATCGTTCTCTAGAGCATGGCTTATCCCTGTAACCCCACTCCTGGCTAAAGTGTAGATATAGCCTTGCGAATGCATAGCAACTTGTTCTAAATCTTTAACGCTCGCATTAGGGCTGGCGATAAAGATTTGCTTGATTTGGTGCTTTTGAGCGGATTTTAGGACTAATTCTTTTTCTATTAGGGGCATATCCGCTATTAAAACGCTATCTATACCGCATTCTTTAGCTTGAGCGTAAAAGCCATCAACGCCGTAAGAAAAAATGAGATTCGCATACGCTAAAAGCCCTATGGGGATATCATGGTTGTAGTCTCTAATCTTTTTTAAAAGCTGGAAATTTTTAGCCATAGAAGCGTGTTTTAACGCCCTTAAATGGCTCGCTTGTATGGTGGTGCCATCCGCCACAGGATCAGAAAAAGCAAACCCCAATTCTAAAGCACTCACCCCGCTAATAATTAGGGTTTTAATGATTTCAAAACTCAATTCATAATTAGGATCGCCCAAGGTTACAAACGGGATAAACGCCATTTTTCCTTGTTTTTTTAAGGTTTCAAACATGTTTTGATACCTCATTTTAAACCCCCTTTTAAAGCGTTATAAACGGTGCTTAAATCCTTATCCCCCCGACCGCTTAAATTCACTACGATAATGCTTTCTTCTTCGCATTTTTGAGCGAGTTTTAAGGCATACGCTAAGGCGTGTGAGCTTTCTAATGCCGGGATAATGCCTTCTTTTTGGCACAACAACCTGAAGGCTTCTAGCGCTTCAATATCGCTTGCGCTTTCATAAACCGCGCGCCCACTCTCTTTTAAATAGCTGTGTTCTGGCCCCACCCCTGGATAATCAAGCCCGGCGCTAATGCTGTGGCTTTCTGCAATCTGGCCTTCATCATCTTGTAAAAGATAGGTTTTATTCCCATGCAAAATCCCCACACGCCCCTTATTCAAAGTCGCCCCATGCTTATTAGTCTCTAGCCCTAAACCGGCTGGCTCTACGCCTATGAGTTTCACTTCTTTATCGTTTAAAAACGCGCTGAATATCCCTATAGCGTTAGACCCCCCCCCAACGCATGCGATCACATAATCAGGCAAGCGGTTTTCTTTTTCTAAAATCTGGCTTTTAACCTCATCGCCTATCATTTTTTGAAAGGTTTTAACCATTGTGGGGTAAGGGTGCGGCCCGGCGGCTGTGCCTAGCAAATAATGCGTGTCCTTGTAACTGCTCGCCCAATCTCTTAAGGCCTCATTCACGGCGTCTTTAAGCGTCGCGCTCCCTGAATTGACTTCTCTCACTTCAGCGCCTAATAAACGCATTCTAAAAACATTCATTTCCTGGCGCTTGATGTCTTTGCCTCCCATAAAAATCACGCATTTTAAACCCAACAACGCGCAAGCGATAGCCGTTGCAACGCCATGCTGCCCAGCGCCCGTTTCAGCAATAATCCTTGTTTTACCCATTTTTTTCGCTAAAAGGGCTTGCCCTAGAGCTTGATTAGTCTTATGCGCCCCGCCATGGATTAAATCCTCTCGTTTGAGATAAAGCTTAACTTTAGGGTTAGAAACGATATTTTGACACAAGGTTAAGGGGCTAGGACGGCCCACAAAATCCTTTAAAAGATGAAAATATTCTTTTTGGAATTTTTCATCTTTCAAACACGCATCAAACGCCTGTTCTAATTCTCTTAATGCAGGCACTAACAACTCTGACACAAAACTCCCTCCAAACTCCCCAAAATACGCTTTTTGATTCATCTTAGTACTCTCTTAAAATTCGGGCTAAGCGCTTGATTTTATCCTTATTTTTAATCCCAGGGCTTATTTCTAAACCGGAATTGAAATCCAAACCCAACGCTTTAATTTTCAAGGCGTTTTGAATGTTATCCAAATTAAGCCCACCAGCTAACATGAAAGGCGTTTTGACATTTTCTAAAATTTCCCAATCAAAACTCACGCCATTGCCTCCCATTTTATCCCCCTTAGTGTCGTATAAGATTAGAGAGGCCTCTTTAGTTTTAGGTGCTAAATCTTTAGCGTTCATCACGCTTATTACTTGCCAGATCGCGCAAGTTTTAGGGAGCGATTTTTTTAATTGAGCGATTTTTTTAGGCGAATAGCCATAAAGCTGCACCGCTTTTAAATCAAGTTTTTTAACGATTTTTTGGATTTTTTTAATTTTATCTTTCACAAACACGCCCACAAAATCCAATTTTTTAACCGCTTTTGTGATTTTTAGGGCTTTTTTAGGCTTGATGTATCGGGGCGAAGATTTTTCAAAAATCAAACCCCCATAAATAAAATGGTTTTTATAAACGGCTTTAGCGTCTTTAATCCTTGTAAGCCCGCACACTTTATTTTCGCCTAAAATCAATTTAACGCACGCTTTTTTCAAATCCTTTTCTTTCATTAAAGAGCTGCCCACTAAAAAGCCATTCACATAAGGGGCTAGGGCTTTGATTTGCGCATGCGAATGAATACCGGACTCACTGATAACGAGCGCGTCTTTAGGCAAGAGAGAGCGTAATTTGAGCGTGTTATTAATGTCGGTTGTCAGGGTGTGTAAATCCCTGTTATTGATGCCTATAATGTCGTATTGGAGTTTGAGCAAGCGCTCAATTTCTTGCTGGTTGGAAACTTCAGTCAGCACGCTCATGTTTAAAGATTTAGCGAGATTGAAAAGCTCTAAATAATTTTTATCATCTAACACGCTTAACATTAAAAGCACCGCATTAGCCCCCATAACCCTAGCGAGTTTGATCTGGAAAGCATCAATGATAAAATCTTTACACAAAATGGGCTTAGTGGAATGTTGCGAAACAATCTTAATGTTTTCATAAGAGCCTAAAAAATATTTAGAATCGGCTAAAACTGAAACGCAAGAGGCAAATTTTTCATAAGTTTTCGTTATTTCCAACAAGTCAAAATCTTTCCTGATCAAACCTTTGGAGGGCGATGCTTTTTTGCATTCTAAAATAAAGCTAGTTTTTTTTTCTAGTAACGCCTTTTTAAAATCCCTATCGCTTGGGGTTATGTTTGCGGGCAAAGTGTGATTTTTTTTGAGCACAGCGACTTCTAGGAGTTTGTCTTTAAGGATGTTTTCTAACACGCTAGGCATGGCTTAACCTTATGATTTTTTGCAAATGCGCATAAGGCGCTTTGGTTTTTAAATGCTCTAAAGTCATGCCCACGCCCTCTTTTAAATCTTTAGCTTTATGGCTTAAATACAACAAACTCGCCACATTCGCCACAACCACCATTGTATGCGAATTTTTGCCTTTATTTTCTAAAATATCTAAACATGCTTGAGCACTTTCTTTGGCGTTTTCAATCTGTAATTCTTTCAAATCATAGGGGGGTAAATCAAAATCTTTAGCGCTCAAGTCATACTCTAAAATTTCGTTATTTTTCAATTCACACGCATGCGTAATGTCATGCAACACGATTTCATCTGTCCCCCCTCCATTAACCACCATCGCCCTTTTAACGCCCAAAGCCTTTAACGCTAGCGCCATGGTCTTACACAAGGATTTGTCATACACGCCTAAAAGCTGGATTTTGGGCCTTAAGGGGTTGATTAAAGGCCCTAAGCAATTAAAAATCGTTTTAGTGAAAAGCTCTTTTCTTAAGGGGGCGGATTTTTTAAAACTTTGATGGTATAAGGGCGCGAATAAAAACCCAAAACGCGTTTGTTTGAAACAATTTTCTAATTGCATGGGGTTCATTTCAATATTCACGCCTAAATTTTCCAACAAATCCGCGCTCCCGCTATGACTGGAAACGCTCCTTGATCCATGTTTAGCCATAGATAACCCCATAGAGCTAGCAATGAGCGCAGCAATCGTGCTAATATTAATCGTTTTTAACCCATCGCCCCCTGTGCCGCAATTGTCTATTAAATCCAATCCGCTGTTAAAAGGCTTAGGGGCATGCTCTAAAAGCGTGGTTGCAGCAACGCTAATTTCCTTAAAGCTCTCGCCCTTGATTTTTAAAGCGCACAAAATGGCCCCAAGTTGCACTGGGCTTACTTTTTCGTTGATAATGAGGGTGAATAACTTTTGGACTTCTTCATCGTTCAAGTCTTTTTGATGATAAAGGGTGTTTAAAATCTCTTTCATAATAACCCTTCTAAAAACCCCACGCTTTGCTCTAACAACGCCCTCCCTTGTAAAGTCATGATGCTTTCAGGGTGGAATTGGTAAGCTAGGATCTTATCTTCTTCATTGACAATAGCCATAGGGATATTTTCATGCTCAGCGATCACTTCTAAATTTTTAGGCAACCCGCTCGCCATTAAAGAATGGTAACGCCCCACCACCATGCTCTCGCCTAAGCCTTTAAAAACGGCATGCTTTTTGAGCGCGATAGTCGTCGCTTTGCCATGCACGATTTCTTTACTCCTTATGATTTTAGCCCCATAGCTTTGCGCTAAGGCTTGTAAGCCTAAACAAACCCCTAAAATGGGGAATTTCTTTTTAGCCATTGCAATGATTTTTAAAAGATTGCCTGAATTACTAGGGTTACCAGGCCCGGGTGAGATGAACAATAAGGAGATTTTTGATTCTTTTTTCATCAAATCCATAAGGTAATCAGGCTCAATATCGTTTTGATAAACGGCCACTTCATAACCCAAACACTCTAATTCATACACCAAATTATAAGAGAAAGAATCAAAATTATCTATAAAAAAGATTTTCATAAGCTTGTTTTCCTGATCGCATCAATAAGGGCTTGCGCTTTGGCTCTTGTTTCATTCGCTTCGTTTTGCGGCACGCTGTCTAACACGATGCCAGCTCCTGCTTGGATCAGCGCCCTATTGTTTTTGACAAAACATGAACGGATTGTGATGCAAGAATCCATAGAGCCCTCGCTATTTAAATACCCCACGCTCCCTCCATAAGAGCCTCTCCTTTGGTTTTCTAATTGGTAAATGAGCTTGATCGCAGAGATTTTAGGCGCTCCGCTGAGCGTGCCGGCGTTCATAAAGCTCCTGTAAGCATGCAAACTATCGCACCCTTTTTTCAATTCCCCCACAACCCTTGAGACTAAATGCATGACATTGGAATATTTATCCACCTTTAAAAGCTTGTCGCAATAGCGTTTTTTTGAAACCCTAGCCATGTCGTTTCTGGCTAAATCCACTAGCATGATGTGTTCAGCCCTTTCTTTATAGTCGTGTTGCAAATCAAATTCCATTTTACTATCCAAATCGTAATCAATATTCCCTTGTTTGTCCTTGCCCCTTAAACGAGTGCCAGCAATGGGATAAATCTCAGCCGTATTCGTTAAGGCGTTGTATTTTAAAGCACTCTCAGGGCTTGCCCCAAAAAGGATAAAATCGCTGTCTTTGATATAGAACATATAGGGGCTAGGGTTAGTTAGCTTTAAATGATAATACGCGCTCAAACCCTCCAAGCACTCCATATAAAAGTTGCGCGACAACACCGCTTGAAAAATCTCACCCTTTTTGATTTCTTCTTGTAAGGATAGCACCCTTTTTTCAAACTCGCTATCATCGCAACTAACGCTAACTTCTGTGCTTTGCTTAGCTTTTTTAGGGATAAAATCGCTTTTAATGTTTTTAGCCAACTCTTTTAAATCCTGTAATTCTTTAGCTATCTCTGTTTTAAAGCGCTCATCAAAACACGCCCCTAAGATTTCAGCGCTTTTTTCTTTATGATCTATGATGATCAAATTTTGCGCGACATAAAAAATAAAGTCATGCGCGGTGTTGTCGTTTGCTTTTAAGTGGGGCAAATCTTCAAAAAAATTGAGCATTTCAAAAGAAAAAACGCCCGCGCTAAAGAGCGTAAAAGGGTGTTTGGGTTTTGTTTTAACGCTTTTAAAAAGCCCCCTTAAAGCGTCAAAAGGGCTAGGCTCAAAGAGTTTTAAAAACTCGTCTTGGATTTTTTTATCTTTGGTATAAATTAAGGTTAGGGCATTGTCCTGTATAGGCGTTTTGAAAAACGCACTCAATGTTTGTAAAAACGCCCCACCATTAGGCGTTAGGCTAGTGATGGTTACGATATTGTGGTTGCAAACTAGCTTCAAACAAGCCTTAGCCATTAAAAGGGATTTGGTGTGCGCTTTGCTCTCAATCTCAGCGCTTTCAAAAAGCAAGGTGTGCCGTTGCTCTAACTTTTCATAAAGAGCTAGGGGGTAGGGAATGTAAGGGGCTTTTTCTATCAGGCTAATCATCAATTTCTTCACGCTAAAAATAAACTCGTATTTTACAAGAAATAGATAAATGGGCAATAAATTAATAGCCTTATAGAGCCTGCAAGGGCTAATCTAACTTAAACTCAAATTGGATTTCTCAAGGTTCAATTTATGAGGAAATTAGAAATTTTAATGAGAATGCGAAAAACCGCTTCAATCCGATTAAATTTTTGAGCGTTTTAAGACCGCTTGCGTAATGTTTGTTGCGGTTATCTTTCTTGCGCGTGATGAGAAAGATTTTTTGTGATAAATCCCATAATATTCTCGCTTTCTTTTTTAATATCAATCAAACCCATATCGTTTGAGCCATTAGGCGGGGTGATGCCTAAAAAACGCTCATTAAAAGGCCGCCATCTGACAATAGAAGCACTGAGTTCGTTAGGATAAAACCCAATAGAGGGGTTTTGACTCACTTAATGAAGCCATTAATCATTGTTTTTAGCCTTAGATCTGTGCCTAAATCTGTGGTGCTGGTGTATCAAAGTTTTAAATTTGTGTTACACTACAAGATAAAATTTTTGTTTGGGATTAATATTTTGAAACTACTATTACCTATTGCAATACTACTATTACCTATTGTGCTGTTATACGCTTATTTTAACCAAAAGACTTCGATTGGTCTCTTAAGGCTCTTTGAAATGACGCAACGCCTAATTGACAAGCTGCTTTCTATCACCCCCATTAAACGCCAAAACGCCACAGAAAAAGCCTTGTGCATTGTGAGATTGGATGTGGTGGGCGATTATATTTTAACGCGCAATTTTTTTGCCCCCTTCAAAGAGTATTACAAAGATTATAAAATTGTTTTTATTGGCAATTCAATCATCAAAGATTTGAGTGTGGTTGCCGATAGCCCTTATATTGATGAATTTATTTTCTTAGATCATTCCATTTGGAATCAATAATAATGGATACATTCACAGCAGGCAGCATGCTTTTAGATTTCTGCGTTATTTGCTCAAATTTTTCATCAAGCGCTACAATGAATTGTTGATGCTTAAAAAAACGCATTACGAGATTGCCATTAACCCCATTTTGCCTTGGGGTGACATTTTAAGAGATGATATAGTGATGAAACACTTAGACGCTTCTTTTAAGGTTAGCGTAAGGCATGAACCTTTTGTGGATAGGGGCCATCATTATGTCTATGTTAGCGATGGGAAAATCAGCCATTTTTACACCCATCTTTTCAATATCCCTAAGGTGAGCAAATTCTTATTTGAATTCCATCAGGATTTATTTTCTGCTTTTTTCAAAATTTTTAAAGGAGTGGATTTAGCTCCTGTGCCTTTTGGCATGGAATTGCCACCATTTTCTGTTCTTAAAGAAAGTTCGCAAAATTTACTCAATGGTTTGAGTTCTCGCTATGGCGTGTTGAATTTGGGATCAAGCGATTTTTTTAGGTGTTATAGGTATTTTAATAGGATTGTGCGTTATTTGAATGAAGACATTCAGCTAGTGATTTGCGGGACGACGCCCACAGAAGCAAAAGAAGCTGCTAAATTGGTAAAAGCTCATAAAAATGCCATATCATTAGTAGGGAAAACTAGCTTATTAGAATACGCCTATATCATTAAGGGTGCTGAATTTGCATTAGGGAATGAATCCAGTATCGCTCATTTTGCAGCGGCTCTTAAAGTGCCTTACATCTTTATTTTAAGCAATGGCAGTTCTTATGCGACCTTTCACCCTTATCCTAAAACGCTTTGCGCTACCCATCATGTGATTTATCCCACCGAATTTGCAAATCTTAGAGAATCAAAGAAAATTTGGGAACAACGAGATGTGAATACGATAAAACCTAGTGCCGTGATAGCAAGCATCAAAGAGCACGCCCCGCATTTATTAAAAGATAACACTCCTGATGATATTGATAAAGATTACTTCATAGAAGAAGTGTAAAGCAGTCCAAACAACGCCATCCATTATTCTAACGCCGTTTTCCATCCTTGCTTTTAGGGTGGCTAACTAGATAAGGGGTGTAAATAGAGATTGTAATTATGCAATTAGGTCTGTTCCAAATAAAATTGCGCTTCGTTCGTTTTCATTATAACGCTCCTTAAAAAACATGAGAAAGATTATAACGATAATTGCCTTATTAGAAATTTAGCATGCATGTTATAGAGCACTAATCTCTAATCTGTGCGTCAATGCGTCTTTAATACCCCTATTTAAATCTGTATCGCTCATCTGTATATTGGATAATAATGCTTCATAAATCATATTGCGATTATTTTCTTTAGCTCCAACATGATAAAAATGCTCTTTAGTTACGATAGGGTAACTTTTCCAAATAGAAAAAATATAATCATTTTTACGATATTTATTGCTAAACCATGTAGAAAGAATGAAATTGCACTTGGATTTTGACAACACTTGTTGCAATGTAACTTCATTTTCTTCATTCCAGCAATCAAAATAATCTGCATTTCTTCCAATATAAGGGGGATCAGCATAAATTAAATCGCTTTTGTTCGTTTCTAAAATAGTTTGTTGGAAATCTTGACACTTGAATTCATAATGATTGCTTTTAATCATTTTTGCTGTATTTTCTACTTGATTGACAATCTTAGTAACCAAGCTTTGGGCGAAACGCTGCGGTTTTTTACAAAACGGCACATTGAATTTCCCTTTTTGATTGAAGCGTATCATGCCATTAAAACACGCGCGATTTAAGAATAGAAAATCAAGAGGATCACAATCTTTATTAAATCGTTCCCTCACTTCATAGTAATATTCTCCATTGCTTTGCAATAATTTCAAACCTTCTTCGTTGAGAAATTCTCTCACAATATTTGGAGTGATCTTTTCATCTTGAATGGCTTGATAGAAATGGATTAAATGCGGATTGCTATCGCATAATAACGCTCTTTTAGGCTGGATATTAAAAGCCACAACGCCTGTCCCCATAAACGGCTCAACCCAACGCTCAAATGCAACCTTTTTTGAAACCCCCTTAATCCAATTTACTAATTTGGTCTTAATACCTTGGGATTTTATGGGTTGGATCAGTGTTTTCATCATTAAGACTTGCTCCTATTTTTTATAAGATTGATTTTTTGAATATCAATTCCTTTAAATTCAAGGAAATCAGCTAATTTTGTCAGTTTTTTAAAACTACCTTGATTTTTTAAATCAGGTATCATTAACATGCCTTGATTGATCCAATATTCATCAAAAATTTGTTCGCCAAGATTTTTAAACACGCCATTCCCTTGCAAAATATCATCAATGTATTGAATGCTGCCAATATTAGCCGTATTGCCACTCCCGCCCTTATCGCTAGCGATTTTCCATTTCTCTTCAGCAAAAAATATAAAATCTTTGATAACAGAAGTAATATTATCCAACTTTTCTAATTGTAAAATTTCTGTTTCATCTATACCGCTAGAGGCAGATCGTGTGTATAAAATACCCAAACAAATATGAGCCAGATAATGCGAATAGGGGAATTGGGTATTTTTTGTGCTAGCGCGATTCCTAAAATATTCACCATGCGAACCCAATGTAAAACCATTACAAAAACCCAAGCAATCATCTAATCGATAAGTTGTTTTTATATCTACAGCAAACTTGATGTTTGGATTTTTCTCGCACACAAAAGATAGATCAGGATACCAATTTTATTTTTCAGCAATAATGATTTCATACCCATTTTTCTTAGCAAATGTTTTAAACTTAGGAAAAAGTTGGATTTCAAGAATTTTTGAAATAATTTTAGTATCTGATGAAATTGTATAAATATTTTTATCTATATCAATAAATCCTTTGATTTTCCAATCTCCCAACTGGGTTGTAACATGGTCAGTTAATTCTGTTGCAAAAACCTTAAGTTTTTCAATAAAATTTTGTTTGACTGACTCCATAACTACCTTTCAAACACTCAATTGCTACCAAATGTATCCAACTAATTATAACACGAAAGTTATCGCTTTTAGTGTTGTAAAAATTTGCTTCTCCTTACCAAATGAGCGCTTCTTTTAAGGCTTTTAAAATCTCTACTTCTTTATCATTCCCTTTAAATTTCACCATTTTTTCATTGAAAAACTCCACTCCAACCCCCCATAAATTTTCTAAAGTCTCTTTAATATCCACGCCCATTTTTTCTAGCGCGTTTAAATTGTTTCCAAATAATACTCGCTACAAAGTTATACCCCCCATTTAATACCAATATCGCCCTTATCCTATCGCGCCAAGCCAAAGCCATCGGAGATTTTGACTTTGATGCCGCATTCATCAGCAAAGAAGCGAGCGACAACAATATCTATCGCAGAGGCGGAGGTTCAGCCTTCCCTTTATTCTGCCTTACCTAATCTCGCTCTCATTTGCGATAGAGGCTCTAAAGTAAGCCCCATTTCTAATGTTTTTGTAACGGGCATGCTTTGCGATTTGCATGTGAATGGATCGGGGAGTTATGCGTTTTTGTTGTATCGTTTAACATAGCAAAAACCACTCATAAATCAACCATTTACTCCATTTAAAAGAGTGTGAGTTTAGGTATAAGGAAAACTTGTATCAGGTTTATGGGAATGGATATTAGAAAGTGGTAGGGTTATGATTGTCCATATTTACCTGATTTATCTATTAAAGTCAAAAGTCCAAGCGTCTTCGTTGAAAAATAAAGCCTTTTTAAGAGCGTGAATTTGAAAAGAGTTTATATCATTACTCAGTCAAAAGCAGATTTCTATGCTTTTTACCATCTAAAGCTGAAGTTATCTTCTAAAAGCTTGTAACGCAATCAAACTCGTTCAAAATAGGTTGTTTCGTTGGTATTAGATGGCGCATCTTCTTTCAAGAGATGGGGTGCAAAACATTTAATGGCGCTAATAATATCTTGCGGGTTCACAAAATCCACTGGCGGGTGCGGCATAGTCATGGCTTTGAATATCCCATTAGACCTAGAAATTATTTTTTGAAAATCCCTTGGATAGATCATGTGGATATTAGGACCAATTCCCTTTGGGTAGGGGTGGAATCTTGGGCTTGAGAGACCTGAAGAGACTATGAACGCATAAGGGATTTTCAAACAAGCGCTCAAATGCGTGATAGAAGACTCATTGCCCATCGCAAAACTAGCGTTCTTTAAAAGATAGAGGTATTCTATCAAACCGGTTTGATTGACTAAAGAAATGGCATTTTTGTGGCGTTTTAGAATGGAATGGGCAAGCTTTTCATCTTCTTTAGAGTTCCCGCAAAGAACGAGTTGGTAGTCAGGATTTAAAAAATAGATCATCTCATCAAAGCGCTTATACACTCTAAAATCATCGCTAGCCCCGAGATTCAACACACCATAAGGTGGCTTTAGAATATTCTTAAACTTTTCATATTCAAAAGCGATGGGGAGTTTTAATTCAAGTTCAACAAACCCTATATCCACGCCTTTAAAATGCTTAAAAAAAGACTGAAAAAAATCTTGATTGGAATCATAGAGAAATTGCGGCACTTCTTTAGGGTAGAATAAATGCGTGTAAAAGCTTTTTCTAATTTCCCCTCTCTTTCTATAATCAGTCCTAAAGAAAGATTCTATTGGGTGGGTGCAAAAAACCCCCACTTTATTTTCGGCAATCAAGTGCTTTATAATAGCGTCTTCTTTAGTTGAAAAATAAAACATAGAACTATTAATGCATATCTCATAGCTTTCTTTTCTTAAATTAGAAACATCTTCGTAGCGTTTTCTCATGAACTTTGGGAGAAAAAATAACAATTCTTTTAATTTTGAAAGGCGTGAGCCATTAGCACCAATCCGCAAGTATTTTTCCCAATAAGCGTTATCTAAAAAGATAAACTTATCTATATATTGGGAATCGCAATGGGTCGCTATGTCCTTAATAACGGTGTTTCCAATAAAGGTGGTTTCATAATCTTCAAAATATTTTTTAAAAAGAGGTAAAAAATTGCGATAGAGTATATAATCTCCAATAATGTCCAAGCGGATAAAACATAAGGTTTTTTTACGAATGGGTGGAGGAGCAGGCTTTGTAAGGGTGAGCAATCTGTCTAGTTGGTTTTGGATGCGAATAAGGCTATCTTTTTGAAAGGAATAACGACTGTTAAAGAACCTTCTAATAACAGGAATTTTTTGAATAAGAGGAATTTTTGCAATGGTTGCAACCATCAAAACGAAAGCTATATAAGGGTAATAATAAAGATAGGATAATTTTGATTTTAAAAACAAAGAGAGTAAAAATTTCAAAAATAGCTCCTATTTTTTAGCGTTCAATCAAACATAAGAATAAACAAAGATATGATTATAGCAAAAAGTCTCTTATCAAAGCTACATCTTGCGGTAATTGATAAAACCCACAATCTTTTCACCCTCTTTTTCAATGTCAATCAAACCCATATCGTTTGAGCCATTAGGCGGGGTGATGCCTAAAAAACGCTCATTAAAAGGCCGCCATCTGACAATAGAAGCACTGAGTTCGTTAGGATAAAACCCGATAGATTGGTTGTCAAACAAAGCGTTCACATGCAAAGGGCCTGAAGCGTTCCCGATATAGACGCTTAAATTCGCGCACAATTTGGCTAAATCCACTAAACTATGGCTCGTATCATAGAGGCGAGCGAAGGGGACTTTTTTAAGGAGTTCTTCTGTGGCTTTCCTCTCGCCTGGCCCGCAAATAAGAATGATCTCACAACTCAAATTCTTGTGTAAAAAATCAATCAGCTCAATGAAATGCGAAGCAGGCAATACGGGCGAACTGCCTCCGCTATGCATATGCACGCCAATCCACAACAAACCAACATTAGCGTTGAGTTTTGAAGCGATGATGGATCGCTCTTTGGATTTGTCTTTAAGCTTCCATGCGATTTTTTTAATTGAAGCGTTAGGGAGATTGTGATCTTTACAAAACGCATGGATTAAGTCCAAATTGTATTCGTATTCGGTTTTTAAACACAGCGATCGGCTTTGACGCACGCTCTTTTGATAAAACCAAGAATAGATTTTGGTCTTTGGGGCTAGGATATAAGGAATAAATTTTCTCAAACTAAAAGCGAGTCTGGCATTTTTAAAATTGGAAAATAAAAAGATAAGAGCGTCAATGGGTTTGCTTTTGAGAGTGGCGCTCAAATGGTTGTCTTCTATAATGACTTCATCAATGAAAGGGAATTCTAAGGCGATTGGGGTGGTATAGCTAGGCACAACCACGCCCAAATACACTTCCTTGCCTTTTTCTAAAAAAGCTTGCTTTAGAGCGATTAAAGCGGGTATGGCTAAAATAAAATCGCCTAACTTGTCGTTACGGATCACAAAAACTTTTTGAGAGTTTTCTTTATCTTTGCATTTTAAATCTTCAAACCCTACAAAATCCATAACTCCGCCTAAGAGATCAAATTTTTTGTCATGTTAGCAAAAATTGTTCTTATGCGATGGATAAATTTTATTTTTTATTCTGCCATGCTTTTATGGGTTCATCTTCCCATGTGCCATAGAGAGAGTTGGGTAAAATGATCCACTCTGTGCCGAATTTTTGAGCGTTTTGCAAGACTTTAGCTCGTTGTTCTTGGCTGTTTTTAGCGTCTTTAGCAAAAAGCGCGTCAAAATCATGCAAAGTGTCGCCCACTTGCAAAACAATCGCATAATCCTTAGCGACTAATTCTCGCCTAACGGCTTTAGGCTTGCCTTTTTCTTTTAATAAAACGGATTCTTCGCTCACTTGGGGGAGTTTAAAACTTTTGAGCGTTTTTAAGGTGAATGCCTTATTTTTTTGCGTGCGGTTAGAAATGTAAAAAATCTTAACACCTTTAGAATTAGCGTATTCTAAAAAGTCTAGCGCTCCAGGAATGAGCGAAAGAGAGCCTTCTTTTTCAAATTTATCCCAAGTTTCTGGGGTGTATTTAATGCAGTTTTTGACCAAATAGCCCGCATAATCAAAAGTGTTCAAAACGGTTTCATCTAAATCCAAGATGACGGCTGGCTTTTTGTCTTTAACGAGCTTGAGATTATTGTCTAGCGCCATTTTCGCCATTTTGTAACTTTGCAATTGCAAGGCTCTAATTTCAGCACTTTGCTGATGATACTTAACGCTTCTTGTTAGGGGCGAAATGCACTCTTTAGCATTTAACACACTCATCAAACTCAATCCTAATAAAACTGATGCAAAGGTCTTTTTTATCATAACAACACCTACCTAATGGGGATTTTTTGTATTATACCTTAAAACAGATGATTAGGAGTATTTTACCATTAACCAATTTGTTGTATAGTTGGCGTTTTTAATTCAAAATGAAGTGAGGAAACAATGAAAAAAGCGTTAATGTTCACCCTTTTTGGTGTTAGTCTGGTGTTTGCAAAACCTTATACGATTGATAAGGCAAACTCTAGTGTGTGGTTTGAGGTTAAACACTTCAAATTCAATGAAACAAGAGGCGTGTTTGATAGTTTTGATGGCAAAATTGATGCCGATCCTAATACCAAGGCTCTCAATGTTTTTGAAGGTAAAATTGATATTAAAAGCATTAACACCAGGAACAAAAAAAGAGACGACCACTTAAGGACAGCAGAGTTTTTTGATGCCATGAAATACTCCAAAGGGAGCTTTAAAATGACCAAATACGAAGATGGTAAAATCCATGGGGATTTGACCCTTCATGGCGTAACCAAACCTGTCGTATTGGAATCCAAAATCCAAGCCCCCTTACAAAACCCCATGAATAAAAAAGAATTCATGGTGTTACAAGCTGAAGGCAAAATCAACCGCAAGGATTTTGGTATCGGTAAAACCTTTAGCGACGCTGTCGTCGGGGATGAGGTAAAAATTGAGCTCAAACTAGAAGCTTACGCCCAATAATCGTTTTGTAAGAGATAGATATTTTCTTCTCTTGCGTTTTTCTAACAGCACAAAAACTTTTACTCAACTTTGATACGCCATATCCCAAAACTGGTATTCGTATTTACTTGTAGTGATAAAAATGTCCTTTAATTTTTCAATTTCTTGTTTTGAAGAAGCGAGGGTGAGGGAATCAAGCAAATTAATATTCCAATTTACGCACGCTTGAAATTCTTTGGAACTATAGCCCTTAATCCAATGCCCATAAAAGGCATGTTCTAAAGCGTTGGGGATTTGGTTTAAATTTTGCGCGATCACTAAATAGCTCCAACCACAGGATAGAACAGCCGCCGCAACTTCTTTGATAGAACCCTTAAACCCTTCAGCGAGCATGTAGCTTGTATAGGATTTATTCGCTAGAGTGGGGCGTGCGTTTTGCAATTCTTTTTGAGTGATTTGAAGTTCTCTAATGTAATGGTTATGGATACTCATCTCGTTATTCAAAATATCCTGTATAGCGTTAGAAAACTCTCTCATCACCGCTTCATCACAAGCCTTAACTACGCCCAAAGCAAACACTTTAGCGTATTCTAAAAGAAACAAATAATCCTGAATAATATAAAAACGGAATTTATCTCTTTCTAAAGTCCCACGCCCTATGCCTTGAACAAACGGATGGGAAATGCAATCCATCCAAATAGATTGTGCGTTTTGATACAGATATTGTGAAACTTGCATTTTTACACTCCTAAAATCCAATTCAACACGCATTCTAACACGAAAGCTATCAACATGGTATAAAAATTTGTTGTTAAAAAGATTTGTGAGTGGGCTCTTGTTTTCAAAAATTGAACGCTGTATTAAAATATCTGTGATTTTGAATAGCGGTTAATGATATTATAGGGCTTGTATTACCTTTATGTTGTTTAAAATTGGCTATCCTTTGTAATCACAAAAGGTTAATTCCATCTCGCTCTGTAGGTTTTGATTTTTAGAAGTTTTTATTATGGGAACTTGTAGTATGGCACTTACAAGATAGGAGTCAATCTTAGGTGCATGGTTTCAAACCTATTACAGAGCGAGATGGAACTAACCTTACTATTTATGATTGGTTTAATCTCTGTATGAAGTCATATCGGCTGAAACTTAAAATAGTTTAGCATAAAAATAAAAAAGCGTCTAATATATTCAAAATAGGCGTTCAATTTTTAAGCGGTTGGTGTAAAAACGCAATTAAAGGCTTTAATGCTTGAAACTTAACGCTCTAAAACGCTTAAAAAATGCTAAAACCATAAAACCAATGATTTACTTTAATCCTGTAATTTGTGAATAAACAAAACATTTATTGAGCTTCTTGTGATATTTTTCCGATCTATAACAATGCTTTTAATAGGGTTGTGGTATAAATATTCTTATCAAGGTGTGCCCAACATGCTTTGAATCTCAATTGATGAAAGGATTTGTTATGAGTGGATTAAAAACATTTAGTTGTGTAGTGGTTTTATGCGGTGCAATGGCTAATACGGCTATAGCTAGTCCTAAAATAGAGGCAAGGGGTGAATTAGGCAAACTTATAGGGGGTGGTGTTGGGGGTTTTGTTGGTGATAAAATTGGAGGAGCAATTGGGGTTCCTGGAGGTCCAGTGGGTATTGGATTAGGGAGATTTCTTGGTAGCACAGCAGGAGGATATATTGGGTCTGAAATAGGCGATAGGGTAGAAGATTATATCCGTGGCGTTGATAGAGAGCCTCAAACTAGAGAACCACAAGCCCCAAGAGAACCTATCCGTGATTTTTATGATTACGGCTATAGTTTTGGGCATGCTTGGTGATCTTAAATGAGCCAAGGTGATGGTGGGGAAGGAAATAACATGGATACTACAAAAGAGAACTTGAATGGCTCAAAAAATCGTTTGAGCGATTGGGAATATCAATGGGCAGTGGCTCTAGTCTATACGATATGTATCTCCATAAACGCTAGGATTTTTTATGACATGGATGGTTCAGCTAGCGATTCGATTTTTGACCCTAAAAATAGCTATTATATGTGGCTAGTGGGTCTAATAGCGGCTTTGTTGTCTAATCTCTTGTTTGACCCACGAGGTAGGGATTGTTATAAATTCTTACAAGTAGGATTCCCCAAGTTTTTGAAAGCCATTTTTAAGGCTAGGTTTTTTGGTGCGTTTTATAACGCTGTGTTAGGATCAAGACTAAGGGATTTTTATGTGATGCTTTTAACGATGCCCTTTATTGCCGCCATCCATGAGATCTCGGCGTATTGTGGGCATCCTAGCAACTTCCTTATAGAGGGTTTGGTTATGCTTGGCTTTCTTGTGTGTTTTGGGATTTGTTCTAGGCTTTGCGCTAAATTAGGGTGGTGATTTAACTCAAATGGCATTAAATTGAGGGGGACATAAAAACTTTAAAGCGCATTCTCACTGATTTGTGTTACAATAAGGAGCATTTAAGGGGTGCTTTTTAAAAACGCTCAAATTTTTAAAAGGCTGAGATCAAACCCGTAGAACTTGTCAAGGTAATTCTTGCGTAAGGAAATAGCATGTTAATAACCACCCAACTATCCAAACGATTTTACGCCACACTCATTCTTTCTTGCGTGTTTTTGATCGTTACTAATATCCTTGTCAAAGGCTCGTTTATCAATCTTTTAGCAGGGCTTAGTGGGGTTTTGTATGCGTTTTTTGCCGGAGAAAGGCAAACAATTTGCTTTGTGTTTGGTCTTGTTTATAATTTGAGTTACGCTTATGTCGCTTATCAGTGGAAATTAAACGCTGATGTGATTTTATGCCTTTTTTTGTATATGCCAGTAACGATTTATGGGCTATTTGCGTGGAAAAAGACAGAGCAGCATGAAGGTGCTATTAAGGCTCAAAAACTTTCTAAAAATTGGCGTTTTATACTCATTTTAGGCGTAGGGGTTTTAACTTGTGTGAGTGCTTTGTTTTTTAAAGAGATTAAAACGAATTTTTTATGGGCAGAGAGTTTTAATTTCGTCATCTTTATTATTGCTTTTATTTTGCAGGTTTTGCGTTATACGGAGAGTTATGTTTTAATGACTTTGGGGAATATCGTGTCCATTATCGTGTGGTTTTGTATTTTCCAAATTTCTACAGAGAGCTTGGTGCAACTCTTCACAACGATCCTATACCTTTTTATTGGTTTGTATTATTTTAACCGTTGGAACCAGTCATGCAAGCAGTGATTTTAGCGAATGGGGAGTTTCCTAAATCCCAAAAATGCTTAGACCTTTTAAAAAACGCTCCCTTTTTAATCGCATGCGATGGGGCTGTTATATCATTGCATGCGCTTCAATTCAAACCCAGCGTTGTTATAGGCGATCTAGATAGCATTGATTCGCATTTGAAAGCTTTGTATAACCCTATACGCATGAGCGAACAAGACAGCAACGATTTATCCAAAGCCTTTTTTTATGCCTTGAATAGGGGCTGTGATGATTTTATTTTTTTAGGGTTGAATGGCAAGCGAGAAGATCACGCTTTAGCGAACACTTTTTTATTGTTGGAGTATTTTAAATTTTGCCAAAAAATCCAAGCCATAAGCGACTATGGTCTTTTTAGGGTGTTAGAAACCCCTTTTACTTTACCTAGTTTTAAAGGGGAGCAAATCTCGCTTTTTAGCCTGGATCTTAAAGCCCGATTCACTTCTAAAAACCTCAAATACCCCTTAAAAAACTTGCGTTTAAAAACGCTCTTTTCTGGTTCGCTCAATGAAGCTACAGATCATTTTTTTAGCCTTAGCTCTGAACCTAAATCGGTGGTGTTGGTGTATCAAAAGTTTTTATGAGCGGGTTTTGTTAGGCAAGTTTTTGTCTGTATATTGCGCCAAATTAAGGAGCATTTGAATAAGCAAGTATAAAAAGATTGATTCAGTCTCGCTTTGTGTGGCAAAGGCGGTTGTAGTTTGCGTTTTCATTATGCATTGTGTGGCGGACACAATGATAGGAGTTCATGATTTTTTAACAAAACCACTACAAAGCAAACAAATCAACCCACTACCCATATCGGCTAAAATCCAAAGTAGTTTAGTATAAAAAATAACCAAGATCTGGCATGTCTAAAACACAACCCATCTGGCTCAATCTCCAGCAGTTGGATTTCTTAAAATCATCAAACCAATTAGAAGCCTTAATAAAAATGCAAGAAATACCGCTCAATTAAAGGGTGGGATAGAAGCGAGTTTTGAGTTTATTTTGATTTTTTAAAAAATAGGGTTTTAGTTACTTTATTTTTGCCGTTTTGAGATTATCGCTTAACTAAGCTCTTTTATATTTTGATCACAGAAAATGTTTTTTAGCATTTTTTAAATTTCATGATCAATAAAACAAAGTCAAAGCTTTTAAGTGCTTCTTTTAAAAAGATAAAATCAAAGCGATAACCACCAACCAAGACTAAATCTTGGCTAGCAGTTCATCAAATTTCATACAAATTCAATGGTGGCTAGAGTGGAAGCGTCCCCTCTTCTAAAAGTGGTGCGTTGGATCCTGGTGTATCCGCCATTCCTTTGCGCGTATTTGGGCGCGATTTCAGTTACAAGCTTGTGGGTGGCTTCTTTGTTTTGCAAATATGCAAAAACATGGCGGTGCGCATTAAAATCGCCCACACGAGCCGCTGTCGTTAATTTCTCAATGTAACTGCGCAATTCCTTAGCCTTATAAATCCCTGTTTCAATTTTGTTATGCTCAATCAAAGCGATCGCTAAATTCTTTAATAACGCCTTTCTGTGCGAGCTGGTTCTCCCAAGCTTGCGGTATCCGTGTTTGTGTCTCATCAGTCGTTACCTCCTTTGTCTTCTAATTTTTCTAATCTTTTCTTTAAACTCTCTCTTTGTTCAGGGCTTAATTCTGTGCCTACCGGATAGCCCAAATCATTCAATTTTTCAGCGATTTCATCATAGGATTTTTTACCCATGTTCTTCACGCCCTTAAGTTCTTCTTCGCTCATCAACACGAGTTCGCCCACATACTTGATGCCGATTTTATCCAAGCAATTAAAACACCTAGCGCTCAAATTCATGCTTTCAATCTTAGCGCTCAAATCTTTAGCGTCATCTCTTTGAGTGTAATCGCCTGAATACTCCGTGTTAGCAATGGGCCTTTCACCAAAAACGCCCAGTTGCTTGCTCATCACTTTCACCGCTGATAAAAACGCTTTATAAGGGTCAATCTGCCCATCTGTTTCAATATCAAAAATGATTTTTTCATAGTTAGGATCGCCCTCAACTAAAACATTTTCAATCTCATAAACGACATTTTTAATCGGCGTGAAAGAGCCGTCTAGCGGTATGTAGCCCTCAGGCATCAATTCCCTTGTGTTTTCGCTTGGGACATACCCCATCCCTTTATAGATAATGAGCGAAAAATTCAATTGAGCGTCTTCGTTGATTGTCGCTAGGGGCATTTCCGGATTGACGATTTCTATATGCTCAGAATTCAAATCCCTAGCCCTAAGCTCCATAGGCCCTTTAAAAGAATAATCCACTACAACCGATTGGTTTTCCAAAGAGCTATCCTGCCCCACTAACGCCTTAGCTATAAAGCGGATATTCTTTAAATTCATGATAAAAAGCGACACATCTTCAGTAACCCCCCTTAAAGAGTCAAACTCATGATGGACGCCTTCAATCTTTAAACCTACAGGAGCATACCCCACAGAGCTTAAAAGCAAGAGCCTTCTAATAGGATGAGCGAGCGTAACAGCGTAACCAAACTCAAATGGAGCCAGAGAAATCTTAACCCGATTGCCCTCTTTCTCTAGCACCTTAATTTCTGATGGGATCAAAGGTGCTGTTTTGATAACTTTCATGCTCTAACCCCTTACTTAGAATACAATTCTACAATGAGTCTTTCTTCAATAGGGACAACCACTTCTTCTCTTTCAGGGTAGCGGGTGAATATGCCGTATTTTTTATCTTTTTCCACATCAATCCATGGCACAATCCCTGTTTGAGCTGTCAATTCCATCGCACGCACCACTTGAGGGTTGCTCTTGGTTTTTTCTTTGATCTCAATTTTTTGCCCTGAACGCACGAAATAAGAGGGAATGTCCAAACGCTTACCATCCACAAGCACATGCCCATGCGTTACCAATTGCCTAGCAGAGCTTCTAGTGGTCGCAAACCCCATGCGATAGACGACATTATCCAATCTTCTTTCAATCAAACGGATAAGGTTTTCACCCGTATTGCCGTCCAAGCGATTGGCTTCCACAAAAATACTCCTGAATTGCTTTTCAGAAATGCCATACATCATTTTAGCTTTTTGCTTTTCTTTCAATTGCAACCCGTAATCAGAAGTCTTAGCGCGCCTTTGCCCATGCTGGCCTGGCCCATAAGCCCTTTTATCTAGCGCGCTCTTCCCGCTCAACCGCCTTTCACCTTTTAAAGCTAAAGAAACCCCAAAACGCCTTTCTAGTCTTTCTACTGCGCCTCTATATCTTGCCATAAAGCCTCCTTACACTCTTCTTCTTTTAGGGGGTCTGCAACCATTATGAGGGAGCGGGGTGATGTCTTTAATCCAAAGCACTTTAACGCCCTCTGTCGCGCCCACGCTCTTAATAGCGGTCTCACGCCCACTACCTGGCCCTTGAACCTTAATGCCCACTTCTTTAACGCCATGCTCTTTAGCCTTGCTTAGAGCACTTTCTACAGCTTGTTGGGCCGCATAAGGGGTGGATTTTTTAGAGCCTTTAAACCCTAAACCGCCCGCCGTGCTCCAGCAAATCACATTGCCCATTTCATCAGTGATCGTGATGTTGGTGTTGTTAAAGGTCGCTGAAATATAAACAACCCCTCTCGCAATATTCTTTTTGACTACTTTCTTTTTAGCCGTTACATTTCTCTTAGCCATTAAATCATCATCTCCTTATCCGCTACTTGCTACCCACGGTTTTTTTCTTACCCTTACGAGTCCTAGCGTTATTTTTGGTGGTTTGGCCTCTCACAGGAAGACCCTTACGATGCCTGATCCCACGATAATTCCCTAAGTCCATTAAGGATTTAATATCCATTTGAACTTTTTTACGCAAATCGCCCTCTACTGAGTAGCTTTGTTGGATTTTTTTAGCGATACTAGACACTTCATCTTCGCTCAATTCATGCACGCGTTTGTCAAAAGAAATGCCCACCGCTTCTAAAATCTCTCTAGAACTCTTAAGCCCAATCCCATAAATATAGGTAAGGGCATACTCTACTCTCTTCTTTTTTGGTAAATCCACACCAGCAATCCTTGCCATGCTTTATCCTTGTCTTTGTTTGTGTTTAGGGGTAGCACAGATCACTCTAATAACGCCCCTTCTTTTAATGATTTTGCACTTATCGCACATCTTTTTCACTGATGGCCTGACTTTCATGATTTTTCTCCTTTGAAAAAATTAGGCACTACTAAAAACTTTTATACTAACATATTTTCATTGAAATAACCCTTAAATTCATTTATATCTAAAAGTTATCCGACCCTTGTCCAAGCTATAGGGCGTAAGCTCTAGCTTGACCCTATCGCCTAAAGCAATCCTAATATAGTGCATGCGCATCTTTCCAGAAATACGGCACAACACCACATGCTTATTGTCTAATTCCACCTTAAAAGTGGCGTTAGGCAACGCCTCAATCACTTTCCCATCCACTTCTATAACATCATCTCTTGCCATTAACGCTCCGTAAGAATCACTGCTTTATTGCCAACTATGGCGATAGTATGCTCATGGTGGCTTGTGTTAAGCCCATCCACTGAAACCACGCTCCACTTATCCGCTAGTATTTTAGGCTCGCCCTGTTTTTGACACACCATAGGCTCTAAGCAAAATACCATGCCCTCTTTGATTTTAGGGCCGCTATTAGCTTTGACGCCTTTTTCTAGGTAATTGGGGATTTCTGGCTCTTCATGGGGTTTTTTACCAATGCCATGCCCACAAAACCCCTTCAAAGGCACAAAGCCCCTTTCTGTAATAGCGCCCTCTAAAATCTGACTCAACTCTTTAAAATGCATGCCCACTCTAATTGAGCTAATGGCATGCATCAAGCTCTCTTTAGAGCAAGCGAGCAATTTTTCATCTTGCGGGCTTATCGCGCCTATGGGGAGAGTGATTGCCGAATCGCCATAATAGCCATCCACCTCCACCCCCAAATCCAAGCCTATAATATCCCCTTCTTGTAAAACATAATCCGTAGGAATGCCATGAATGACTACCTCATTTAAAGACATGCACACCGAGTTGGGGAAACCATAAAGCCCCTTAAAAGCAGGCCTAGCATGAGAGGATTTGATAAAATCTTCAGCCATTTTATCCAGCTCTAAAAGTGAAACCCCAGGCCTTACTTCTCGCTCTAAAAGGGCTAACGCTTGTGCGGTCAATTCCCCGGCTTTTCTTAGGGCTTTGATTTCCTTTGGGCTTTTAATAGAGATCGCCATTAAAAGCCTACCGCGCTTAAAGTTTTATACTTGCTCATATAAATTTGCGCTTCAATCTTTTTCATGGTATCAATAGCGACTTGAACCACAATCAGCACCGCCGTGCCTCCAAAGTAAAAAGGCACGCCCATAGCCTTAACCAAAATCCAAGGCACGGTAGAAATGAGCGCCAAGTACAACGAACCCCACAAAGTGAGTTTGCTCGCTACAGCATTCAAAAACGATGAAGTCCCCTCTCCAGGCCTAAGCCCTGGAATATACCCGCCATTACGCCTCAAATTATCCGCAATATCCTTAGAATTGAACACGATAGAAGAATAAAAATAAGCGAAAAAGATGATGAGTAAGAACATCAAAATATTATACGCATACCCTTGCGGGCTTAAAAAATCCGCAATCGCTTGCAAGGTTTTGTTGCTTGTGGCTTGCTGTAAAATCGTAGAAGGGAACACGAGCAAAGCTGAAGCGAAAATGGGCGGGATCACCCCGCTTAAATTCAATTTAATAGGAATGTAATTCATGATGCGCTTGTTTTGGTTTTGCATCACCACTTTACGCGCATAAGAAATAGGGATCCTGCGCTCGGCTAATTCCACATAGATGATCGCAAAAATCGTCGCTAAAACAATCAACACAATACCAATGAGCATTAAGATATTGATCACGCCCGTATTGACCAAATTGAATGTGCCTGAAATGGCTGATGGGATCCCTGAAACAATCCCAGCAAAAATAATAAGGCTGATCCCATTCCCCACGCCTCTTTGCGTGATCTGCTCCCCTATCCACATGAGCAGCATCGTCCCTGTAAGCATAGAAAACGCTGAAACGATCATAAAAACTTGCATATCAATCATGATCGCTCCATTGGCTCCTCCACTAATGCTCCTTAAGCCCACTGATACGCTCACCGCTTGGATTAGGGTGATTAAAATGGTTAAATAGCGCACGATTTGCATGTATTTTTGCATGCCGTCTCGCTCTTTTTTCATTTTAGCCAGGTTGGGGAAAGTCGCGCTCAAAAGCTCCATGATAATTGAAGAAGTGATATAGGGCATGATACCCAAAGAGATGATGCTCAAGCGAGAAACCGCATTCCCACTAAACATGTTAAACAACCCCAAAGCGTTGTTGGAATTGCTGTCAAAAAAAGCCTTGATCGCTGCTAAATCTACGCCAGGAATGGGGATATAAGCTAAGACTCTGTAGAGAAATAAAAAACCCAAAGTGATGAGTATCTTACTAGCAATGGCCTTATTCATAACTTATTCCTCTTAAATCAAGCTGATACAACAGGGGCATTATTTCTGCCCGCTTGTTTTGATTCTCTCATCTTTAATTTTAGAAGCCAAGTTTTTAGCGTCTTTACCGATCAATTTCACGCCCTCAATATAAAGGGGGAAATGGTGTAAAGCGCGCAAGCTTGAAAAAGTGATTTCTTCTAAATTTTTAATCGCTTCATTCTTTTCCACATTGATAGAATAGATATGAGAATCTTTAGTCCTAAAACCTATTTTAGGCAAACGGCGTTGTAAGGGTTGTTGCCCTCCTTCAAAGCCTCTTTTAGCCTTATAACCTGTCCTTGCGGTTTGACCTTTACCGCCTCTTGTGGCCGTTTTTCCCATGCCGCTTCCTTGACCACGGCCCACTCGTTTGATTTTTTTAACGCTACCTTTAGCCGGTTTTAAATTTTCTAATCCCATTACAATATCCTTTTTAACTACGCCTTGATTTTCGCTAGAGCGTCAAAAGTCGCGCGCACCACATTATAGGGGTTGTTGGAGCCTAAAGATTTGGTGAGAATATCCTTAATGCCTGCTAATTCCACGATAGGGCGCGTTGAACCCCCAGCAATCACTCCCGTTCCCTCACTTGCCGGTTTGAGTAAAATACGGCTTGCGTTGTATTTATGCTCAATATCATGAGCGATAGTCGTGCCTTTAATCGTTACATGAATCAGGTTTTTAAACGCATCATCTACCGCTTTTTTAATCGCATCAGGGACTTCCTTAGCCTTGCCCAAACCAAAGCCTACAAGCCCATTTTTATTGCCCACAACCACTAAAGCGTTAAAACGAAACCGCCTACCGCCCTTAACCACTTTGGTTACGCGGCCAATATTCACAACGACTTCTTGAAACTCTTCTCTGTTAATCTCTTCCATACCTTTCCTTTCTGTCATAGAGCGATCCCATTCTCTCTCAAGCTTTCAGCAAACGCTGCCACCACGCCATGATAGAGGTAACCATTCCTGTCATAAACCGCTCGCTCAATCCCTGCTTTTTTCAATTCTTCAGCAAAGAGAGCGCCTAATTTTTTAGCGTCTTCTTGCGTGTTTTTAAAGCCCATTTTCCTGCCGTCAATATGCGTTATGGTGCTTTGTTTAGTATCATCAATCGCTTGCGCATAAAAATAGCGGTTGGAACGAAAAACGCTCACCCTAGGCCTTAATTTATCGCCCAAGAGCTTGCTTTTGATTCTTAATTTTCGGCGATCTCTTAAGGCTTTCTTTTTATACAATGCTTTTGCGTTCATCATTTCACCTTATTTATTTTTTAGCTGTTTTACCAGCTTTTCTAATAATGACTTCATTGCTGTATTTCACGCCCTTGCCTTTGTATGGCTCTGGGGGTCTGAAGCTCCTGATTTCAGCGGCGACTTGCCCTACTTGTTGCTTATCGCTCCCTTTGATAGTGATCGTGTTTTTTTCCACCACCATTTCAATCCCTGCTGGAATGGGGTATTTCACCGGGTGGCTAAAACCCAAGCTCAAATCCAAAGTTTTATGACCCAAGGCCACCTTATAGCCCACGCCATTGACTTCTAAAGTCTTACTGAAACCGGCGCTTAATCCTATTACAATGTTATTCGCTAAAGCCCCATAAGTCCCCCAATAAGCCCTAGACTGTGCGTCTTCGCCCACAGGTTGGAAGCTCAATTGGTTGTTTTCAAGCGTGATTTTCACTCGGTTGTGAGTTTCTAACTCATGCTTTTCTTTGCTGTTTTTAAAAAGAAGCTTGCTCCCTTCCACGCTCGCTTGCACAGAGCTTGGGATTTCAATGATTCTTTTCCCGATTCTTGACATTTTTAATCCTTTACCAAATGCTGCAAAGCACTTCGCCACCGACATTTTGTCTGTAAGCTTCTTCGTTAGTGATCACACCCTTAGAAGTGCTTACCACAATCACGCCATAGCCATTTTTAAAGCGCTTCAACTCGTTTTTTTGCTTATACACACGACGACCGGGCTTGCTTAAGCGCTTCACTTCGCTGATTTTTGAATGCCCTTTTTCATCATAAGCCAATTGCACATAAACCGATTGTTTCTTGTCTTTATCTTTGACATTGAAATCTTTAATGAAACCCTTTTCTTTAAAGATCTCTAAGATAGAAACCACGATCTTTGCGTAATAAAGTTGCGTGAATTCTAAACGGCGCATAGAAGCGTTTCTCAAACGAGTTAATGAATCTGCAATTATATCATTTACCATATCTTATCCTTACCAACTGGCTTTTCTCAAGCCTGGGATGAGTCCCTCACTGCCCATTTTTCTAAGGCACACCCTACAAAGCCCAAAATCCCTATAAACCGAATGAGGTCTCCCACAAATGCGGCATCTCGTATAGGCTCTCACTTGAAATTTTGGTTTCCTTTGAGCCTTTGCTATCATTGATTTTTTAGCCATATTAACCCCTTATCTCACTTTTGCAAAAGGCAATCCAAGCAATTCTAACAACTTGAACGCTTCTTTATCGTTGTCCGTAGAAGTTACCATAGTGATGTTCATGCCATGACTGACCATAATATCATCATAAACCACTTCCGGGAAAATCAACTGCTCATTGATCCCAAAGGTGTAATTCCCGCGCCCATCAAAGCCATTCCGTGAGATCCCTCTAAAGTCTTTCACTCTGGGCAATGAAATCACAATCAGCTTTTCTAAGAAATTATACATGCGTTTATTCCTTAAGGTAACTTTCGCCCCTACCGCCATGCCTTCTCTGATCTTAAAGCCTGCAACGGATTTTTTCGCTTTAGTGATCACGGCTTTTTGCCCTGCAATCAAAGAAATCGTTTGCGCGATATTTTGCATGATTTTCATGTCTTTTGCATAAGCCCCAGCACCCACGCTGATAACGATTTTTTCTAGCTTGGGCAAAAGCATGGGGTTTTTGATGTCTAATTCTTGAGCGAGTTTCGCCCTCACTTCATTTTGATAAAATTGTTTCAAACCAAACATGTATCCAACTCCTTAGGCTTTCTTCACATTGGAAATGTGCATGGGCTTTTCTTTTTTAATAAAGCCCCCTTTAGGGTTATCATCAGTAGGTTTAATCGCTTTTTTCACCACCTTACACCCTTCAACAACCACTTGAGAAGTCTTAGGCAACACCGCTAAAACCTTAGCGACCTTACCCTTATCGTCTCCTGCAATGACTTTCACCATGTCATTTTTCTTGATTTCGCTTTTCATTACACAACCTCCGGCGCTAGAGAAATGATTTTCATAAAATTAGCGTAACGCACTTCTCGGCTCACTGGCCCAAAAATCCTTGTGCCAACAGGATCTTTTTTAGCGTCCAAAATCACTGCTGCGTTGTCATCAAAACGCACCAAAGAACCATTTTTCCTTTGGATTTCTTTTTTCGTTCTCACCACAACGGCTTTGACGACTTGACCGCGCTTCACCTTACCATTAGGGATAGCTTTTTTCACGGAAGCCACGATCACGCTACCCACGCTCGCATAGCGTTTATGACTGCCTCCTAACACCTTAATGCACATGATTTCTTTCGCGCCACTATTGTCAGCGACATTCAATCTCGTAAAACTCTGTATCATGCTTATACTCCCACCACTAAAATTTCTTTAAGCGTGAAGGACTTGGTTTTAGAAAGCGGTCTGCACTCAATCGCGCTCACAAAATCCCCTACTTTCACCTGATTGTTTTCATCATGGATAGTGTATTTTTTAAACTTTTTAACAATCTTGCGGTATTTTTCATGCACCACTTTTCTTTCCACAAGAATCACAGCGCTTTTTTCAGCAAACTTGCTGATAACCTTGCCTTGCACCAGCCTTTTATGCGGCTCTTTTGTATTCATTGCTTACCCTTTTTTTACTCAACGCTAGAAGAATAATATGCGTTAATGGCCGTGTTAATGCGAGCGATATTCCTTCTAGCTTTCTTAATCTCGTTAGGATTACTCAATTGCATGGTCTTTAACTTAACGCGCAACTCAAAAAGCTCCGCCTTTTTAGCATGCAACAACTCTTCTAATTCCTTGATACTTTTATCTTTCAATTCAGTATATTTCATTTTCGCTCTCACAAGTTACAATTTTGGTTTTAAAAGGAAGTTTGCTCTGAGCTAACGCTAAAGCTTCTCTCGCTAGTCCTTCTTCAATGCCTAGCATTTCATAAACGATCCTGCCCGGCTTGATATTCATCACCCATTTTTCCACAGAGCCTTTACCTTTACCCATTCTCGTTTCTAAAGGTTTGGCGGTCAAAGGCTTATCGGGAAACACTCTAATCCACACCTTACCCGCTCTTTTAATGTGCCTTGTCATGGCCACCCTTGCGGATTCAATCTGGCGTGAATCAATCCTCCCATGCTCTATGGCTTTAATCGCAATATCCCCAAACGCAATAGAGTTACCACGATGGGCTTTCCCACGATTGCGCCCTTTCATTTGCTTTCTGTATTTTGTTCTTTTTGGCATTAACATGATTATTGCCTCCCTCTTCTGCTTCTTCTAGGCTCTCTTTCTTCTTTAGCCTCTTCTTTTTTCTCAAATTGGATGCCTTTTTGCAAAACTTCCCCTTTGAAAATCCACACTTTCACGCCAATAATACCATATACCGTCATCGCTTCAGCAAAGCCGTAATCAATCTTAGCCCTTAAGGTGTGTAAAGGCACGCGCCCTTCCATATACCATTCGGTGCGAGCGATTTCAGCCCCTGCTAAACGGCCAGAAACGCGCACCTTGATCCCTTTAGCACCGGATTTTAACGCCGCTTGCATGACTTTTTTCATCGCGCGGCGGAAAGCGACCCTTTTTTCTAGCTGGGTGGCTACATTTTCTGCGGCTAATTGGGCGTCAGCTTGGGGGCGTTTGACTTCTTTAATATTAATGGAGACTTCTTTTTTAATGAGCGTTTTTAAGCCTTCTTTGACTTTTTCAATATCCACGCCTTTTTTACCAATGATAAGCCCTGGGCGAGCCGCTACGACCGTAACGCGCAGTTTTTTAGCCGCTCTTTCAATCACAATCTCGCTCACGCCAGCGTAATAAAGCTCTTTTTTAAGGAACTTCCTAATTTTATTGTCTTCATCAATATTGCTTGGAGCGGTGCGAGCGCTAGGGAACCATCTGGAAGTCCAATTCCTATTAATACCTAATCTTAAACCTACCGGATTAACTTTTTGTCCCATGCCCTACTTACCTTCTGCTTGATTTTTTTTATGGCTTTTAGAAGATTTCATTTCTTTTCCTTCTGCTACTTCTACGAATACATGAGATGTTGGCTTTCTAATGGCTGTGGCTCTGCCTTTAGCTCTTGGAATGGAGCGCCTAAGCACAGGGCCAGCATCCACTCTACAAGAAACAATCAGAGCGCTCTTGGCGTCTAAAGAGCCGTTAGCGACCGCAGAAGCCACCACTTTTGAAAGCACTCTAGCGGCTTTATTGGGCGTAAATTCCAAACTAGCGATCGCTAATTCAGCGTTCATGCCTTGAATCTGTCTTGCAATCAATCTGGCTTTAGTAGGAGATAACCGCACAAATCTTAATAACGCTTTACTCATTCTGCCCCCTTACTTGCCAATCTTTTTTTGGACACTGCCTTTGTGCCCTTTAAAAGTTCTTGTAGGAGCGAATTCCCCTAACTTATAACCCACATGGTTTTCTGTGATATACACAGGGACAAAAACCCTTCCGTTATGCACATTATAAGTAAAACCAATCATTTCAGGCAAAATGGTGCTTCTTCTAGACCATGTTTTAATCGGGCGGTTATCCTTACCCTCTTTTGCCTTGAGCGTTTTTTTCATCAAGTGGTCGTCTATAAAAGGACCCTTTTTAATTGACCTAGACATTCTTTAACCTTTATTTATGTTTCTTTCTGGAAATGATGAGCTTGTCGCTAGCTTTTTTCTTTCTAGTTTTATAGCCCTTAGCTGGAGTGCCCCAAGGCGATACAGGATGACCGCTTGTCCCTGTTTTACCCTCACCCCCACCATGCGGGTGATCCACTGGGTTCATCGCGCTACCACGAGTTTGTGGGCGAATGCCTCTGTGGCGGTTACGCCCTGCCTTACCGATAGAGACATTGATAAAATCCTCATTCCCTACCACACCAACACTCGCCATGCATTCGCTTAAAATGTAGCGCATTTCAGAGCTTGGCATTCTAATAATGGTGTATTTATTTTCTCTACCCATGATTTGAGCGCTCATCCCTGCGCTTCTGGCTAATTGCCCGCCAGCCCCTGGATGCATTTCAATGTTATGCACCACCGTTCCTATAGGGATATTTTTTAACTTCATCGCAAAGCCCACTTTAATATCCAAACCGCCTTCAGCAGCAATAACGCTATCGCCCACTTTCAAACCGCTTGGCTGTAAAATATAGCGTTTGTCCCCATCAGGATAGACTACAAGAGCGATGCGCGCGTTTCTGTAAGGATCATACTCAATCGCAGCCACTTTCCCTTCAATATTGTATTTATTGCGTTTGAAATCAATAATGCGATAGAGTTTTTTAGCCCCTCTCTCTTTGTGGCGGCTAGTGATTCGCCCGTTATTGTTTCTCCCTGCTGTCGCTTTAAGCTTAGTGAGTAAGCCTTTGACACTGCTTTTTGCGGTAATGTCTTTAGAGTCCAACACCGACATGAAGCGTCTGCTTGGGGTGTAGGGCTTATAAGTTTTAATCGCCATAACGCTTTCTCCTTTCTACGCGCCAAGGGCGGCAATGCTAGCGCCCTCTGGAACTTTCACATAAAATTTCTTAAACGACTTTCTTTGTCCAAGCTTCCCTCTAAAGCGTTTCACCTTACCTTCTTGTTTCAAAGAATTGATTTTCAAAGGCTCAAAGCCAAAGTAAGTTTTAAACACTTCTTTGAGCTGGTTTTTGGTTACATTTTGAGCCGTTTGGACCACTAAAACACCTTTTTCTTGCAATCCTAATGACTTTTCAGTGTAAAGAATTGACTTTATATCCATGATGTCTGCCATTTTTTACTCCTCTGTCTTATCTTGCACCACATGCTGAAACGCTGCTTCTTCCATCACGACAGAGCTAAACGCCGCTAAAAGATAAGCGTTTAACTCGCTCACATCAACAATAAGGCATTTTTTAAGGTTACTAAAGGCTAACTCGGTGTATTCGTCCATGTTCATGCACACAAACAAAGTGTCTCGTTGCTCCAAAGCCTGGAACATTTGGTTGGCTTCTTTAGTCAAATGCTTTCTTTTGTTGTCTTCAACCACGCCTTTTATAGCGATTTTTTCCACCACAAAAAGCTTGTTCGCTTGCGCTTTTTCTTCTAAAGCGTATTCTAAAGCCAGGCGTTTTTGTTTTTTATTGATTTTAAGGTTGTAATTGCGCTCATTCGTAGCCCCATGAGAGACACCCCCACCCACAAACACAGGCGAAGTGATGCTCCCTGCTCTGGCTCTTCCGCCCCCTTTTTGCGCCCAAGGCTTCCTGCCGCCCCCGCTCACTTCAGCACGGTTTTTACTTTTAGCGGTATTAGCGCGCACAGAAGATAAATAATGTTTCACATAAAGATAGAGGTTATGGCTGTTGATACCCTCATATCTTTTAGGTAACTCCACGCTACCCTTTTCTTTCAAATGGCTGTCTAAAACGATGGCCTTACTCATATCAAACCCTTTATATTATATTCAATGTATGGTTTTATACCGCTCTAATGCGTCCATAAGCCCCAGAAAAGCCGGCCACTGAACCCTTTAGCACTAATACCATACTTTCTTTATCAAAAGAGAGCACCTCGTTTTGGCAAGTAACTAGCTCATTGCCATAATGCCCTGCCATTTTCCTACCTTTTTGCACTCTTCCTGGCCATTCTCTGTTACCAATAGAGCCAGGACGGCGATGGAAACGGCTCCCATGCGCTGCAGGCCCGCCTTGGAAATTCCAACGCTTCATCACCCCCGCAAAGCCTCTCCCCTTAGTTTTAAAGCTCGCTTTAACCCTTTTAAGCGTTTCTAAAGCGCTCAAATCCAAATCGCCCAACTCTTGTTGTTGGGAAGCTTTTAAGGTAGCGAAGTGGTTAAACTCTTTGCTGAGTTGGTATTTCTTTTGCTGGCCTTCAATCGCCTTATTGTGTTTTTTATGCATCGCATAGGCCACTAAAGCTTTCCCGTTTTCTAGCTGGCACACTTTCGCTTGCAAGACTTTAAGCAAGGTTACAGGTGTGCTGTTAGCATCAATCGTGCGGCTCATGCCTATCTTTTGAACTAAAAATTCCATATCTAACCCTTATTTTATTATCTCAATGCGTTAGGACTACTTCGTTTCCATAGAGGTTACTTCTACATCCACTTCAGGAGCCAAATCCAACTTCATCAAGCTATCCACGGTTTCTGGGGTGGCCGAAATAATATCAATCAATCGGCTATAAACCCTAATCTCAAACTGCTCTCTTGAATCCTTATTGACATGCGGGGAGCGCAAAACGGTGTAACGCTTATTCTTAGTCGGTAAAGGGATAGGCCCTCTAATTTCAGAACCTGAGCGCTTTACGGCTTCCACGATAGCCACAACAGAGCGATCCAACACTCTATGGTCATAAGCTTTGAGCTTCAACCTGATTTTTTCCATAAACTCTCCTAAAAGAACTCGTTTCATTCGTTACTTAAAAACAGAATAAAACAATAAAATAAAAACTGAAATACTACTCAAAATGCGCCATTTAGTCAATAACTTTTGCTATTTTTAGGGCTTTTTAGAGATTTTTACTTCCTTTTTATAAGGAAATATAAAAAAATGCGCTACGATTATCTTAATCCAATCCCCTTTGTAAGGAAGTTCATGCCCCTTTCTTGCTTGCACCCTTTTGGGCCTTTTGAAACCCCTAAAGAGCCGGCTTTAAACAACCCGCTTTTAAAGGCGCCTTCAAGCGATAAAATCTGTCTTTTAGGGCCGATGAAATCCGGTAAAACCACTTTCGCCCTCAAACTAGCGAAAAATTTCAAAAACCCTGTGTATCTCAATTACAATGACATGCGTTTGAACCAAAACATTCTAAGCTCATGGCTTCTAAAATGGCATTTAGAAAAGAAAATGGACTTGCTCATTTTAGATCATATTGAGCGCTTGGATTTCAGCCTGCCTAAGCTCCCTAAAATCGTTCTTATCCCTAATTATTTAAGCCCCATAACAGTGCCCAATTTTAGCTTGCGCTATGCGTTAGGGTTGAATTTTAAAGAATATATTAGCTTTTTCAAATCCAACACCCCTAAAAACACCCTGTTTAACCGCTTTTTAAGAGACGGCAACGCTTTAGACTCGCTTTTTACAGAAAACGAACAAGAAAAAATCCTAAAAAAACAAGAAAATATCAAACTAGCCTTTCAAGCTTACGCCCCCTTAATGGCTAAAATCTGTGCGTATCAATCTAAGTTTGTGAGCGCTTTTTATCTTTATACGCAATTCAAAAAAGAGCTTAAAACCTCTAAAGACACCCTTTATAAATTGTTACACGCGCTAGAAAAACAACGCATCCTTTTTTTAGTCCCTAGTTTTGAAAGCCATAAAACCAAATTGTATTTGTGCGATTTTGCCTTGCCTTATAGCCTGACTCCTAGCCCCTCGCTTTTAAGCGTTTTTGAAAACATGGTTTTTTTAGAGCTTTACAAGCAATTCCCCCATTATGAGCTTTACTCCCATGATAATGGGATTTTTATCTTGCGAAATCCTACCAGCAAGCTCGCCCTCATCGCCCACGCTTTCCCCACGCCCCATTTTTTAGAAAAACAGCTTCTATGGTGCCATGAGCATGGGTTTTTAAATATCGTGGTGGTTTCTATCAACGCCCCTATTTCAGCAACCAATACCCCCTACAAACACCTTAATTTCATTGATTTTTCTTTGGATATTCAATCTATTTTGGTATAATAGTTATTATGTATTTATGTATTTATGTATTTATGTATTTATGTATTTATGTATTTATGTATTTATGTATTTATGTATTTAATATTATTACTAAAATTTTTAATTGATTATTTAATATTTTTTATTTTTTCTTAAGCTAACTCGCTATAAGCTATCCCAGTATTTCGCCTTTTTGAGAAATACCGCCTACCCTAAAAGCGTAGGATATTTTTTTTATAGAAAGGAAGCTACAATGAACGCATTGAAAAAATTAAGTTTATGCGCCTTGTTATCCCTAGGCCTCTTCGCTCAAACAGCGCATGCTCATAGTTTAAAGGACACGATCAACTATCCTAGTTGGCTTAAAGTCAATCTTTTTGACAAAAAGAACCCGCCCAATCAATATGTCGGATCGGCTTTTATTTCTGGTAAAAGGAACGATTTTTACGCCAACTACATCCCCTATGATGACCAATTGCCCCCTGAACAAAACGCTGAAGAAATCGCTCTTTTAAGGGCCAGAATGAACGCTTACAGCTCGTTAGAAAGCGTTTTAATCACTAAAATACACCATCGCATTGTTAAAGTGCTTCAAGTTAAAAATAACTCTATCAGCTATTTATTCGGGCTTGTTGATTTTTTAACGTCTAAATCCATTTTGGCTAAAAGGTTCGTGGATACCACCAACCATCGTGTGTATGTCATGGTGCAATTCCCTTTCATTCAGCCTGAAGACTTAATCGCTTACTTTAAAACCAAACGCATCAGTCTTTCTTCAGCGAGCGCTACCCATCTCAGCGCCCTTTTAAATAAGGCGTTGTTCCACATCTAAAAGTTTGGGATTTAAGATGCGGTTTTTAAGCGTGAAGCTATGCCGATGAAAAGGCGTAGCCCCTAGCTTAATGATCGCTTCTATATGTTGTTTAGTCCCATACCCGCAATTCTTATCCCAGCCGTATTCCTTAAACAAAGCGTGCAATTGTCGCATTTCTCTGTCCTTAGCAGCTTTCGCCAAAACAGACGCCATAGCGATTTGAGCGATTGTTTCATCGCCCTTGATGATGGTTTGTATATTGGGGTAGCGTTTATCCAAGCCAAACGCCGTGTTGCCGTCTATTTTTATTTCATTGGCTAAAGAGCAACCATTTTCTAAAATCTCTTCAATAGCGAGTTTCAAACACGCCCCTAAGCCCAAGCTATCAATTTCATTCGCGCTTTTTTTAACCACGAAAAACCCCACCTCACCATGCGTTTTGATTTTATCTTCTAAGAAAAAGCGCTTTTTTGGGCTGAGCTTCTTGCTATCCCTAAGGCCCATTTTTAGAAATTCTAAGGCCGTTTTTTCATCGCACACCACCCCCGCCACAAAAAGCGAACCGGCCAAACACCCCCTACCCGCTTCATCAATGCCTAAAATCATTGATACGCAACCAAACCGGTATAAAATTCCTACTCACACGTTCCATGCGTTATCCTGTTTTCTCTTAGCTTCTTAATAAACTCTGTTAATTCTTTTTCAAAGTTTTTCACGCTTTTTCTGTCGCTTGGCGATGAGAGGATAGTCAAATGATGCGCCCCATCAGTTAGCTTGGCATGCTTGCTTCCAGATTCCAAATAAAGATTCAAATCTTTATTGTCGTGCAACGCTTCTTTTAAGATCTTACGAATCTCTTTGCAATGAGTGGCTTTTTCAGGATTCATCTCGCACGCCCGCCCAAGGTTTCAAGCCTTAGGTCCGATCATCTTTTCAGGCACCACGAATTTGTCAAAGTCTTCAGCGCTCAAGAGTTTCAATTCCAGCGCGCTTTCTTTTAAAGAAATACCTTTTTTGTGGGCGTTTTTAGCGATTTTAGCGGCGTTTTCATAGCCTACATGCGGGTTTAGGGCGGTTACTAGCATTAAAGAATGGTGCAAGTAATAATCAATTTTTTCTTTGTTAGGCTCAATACCGCTCGCGCAATGGATATTGAAACTTTCCATGCTATCGCTTAAGAGCCTTAAACTTTGCAAGAAATTATAAATGATCACCGGCTTGAACACATTCAATTCAAAATTACCCTGACTGGCCGCAATGCCAATAGCGGTATCATTCCCCATCACTTGCACGGCCACCATTGTCATCGCTTCGCATTGCGTGGGATTGACTTTACCGGGCATAATAGAACTGCCCGGCTCGTTTTCAGGGATATTAAGCTCGCCCAAACCACAGCGCGGTCCGCTCGCAAGCCATCTAATATCGTTAGCGATTTTCATTAAATTCGCCGCTAAAGCCTTAAAAGCCCCATGCGCATAAGCGATAGCGTCATGGCTAGTGAGCGCATGAAATTTATTGGGCGCAGAAATGAATTTCACGCCGCTAAACTGGCTCAATTCTTCAGCCACTTTTTCACTCAATTCTTTATGAGCGTTTAGCCCTGTGCCTACGGCCGTCCCGCCTATGGCTAATTCTCTTAGATGCTCCAAACTCTCTAAAATTTGTTGTTTAGAATGCTCTAACATGCTCGCATACCCGCTAAATTCTTGCCCCAAAGTTAAAGGCGTAGCGTCTTGTAAATGCGTGCGCCCGATTTTGACAATCTCTTTAAATTGCTGGCTTTTGTCTTTAAAGGTTTTTAACAGATTCTCTAAACTAGGGAGCAGTTTATGCGTGATTTCTAGCACGCTCACAATATGCATTGCGGTAGGGAAAGTGTCATTAGAGCTTTGAGACATGTTCACATCATCGTTAGGGTGGATGAGTTTTTTCTCCCTGAAATTGCCCCCTAAAATTTCGGTAGCCTTATTGGCAATGACTTCATTGAGATTCATATTCGTTTGAGTCCCGCTCCCTGTTTGCCATATCGCTAGGGGAAATTCGCCGCACAGCTCGCCTTTTAAAATGCAATCGCACGCCTTGATAATGGCTTGCGATTTTTCCAAGCTTAATTTCCCTAACTTGTGGTTGACAACCGCCAGACTCCTTTTGAGTTTGGCAAACGCGCCAATGAGTTCTTTAGGCATTTTTTCAGTGCCGATTTTAAAGTTTTCAAGACTGCGTTGCGTTTGAGCCCCCCAGTATTGGCTATCATTTACTTTGATTTCGCCCATCGTGTCATGTTCAATTCTAAATTGCATGCTAATCCTTTGAAATTTGATTTTAAAACCTTAAAAAAATAGCATAAACTCTTATACCTTCTACTTAAAACCCCATTTTTTTTAAAAACCATTTCCACAATTTTTACACAAAAGAGGGTTATCATTCGTCCGCAACAAGAATTTTCTTGTTATATTAATGTAAAGGTCAAAACGATGAAAAAGTTAGCCGCTTTATTTTTAGTAAGCGCGTTGGGGGTTATGAGTTTGAACGCATGGGAGCAAACCCTAAAAGCCAATGACTTGGAAGTGAAAATCAAATCCGTGGGTAACCCCATTAAAGGCGATAACACTTTTGTGCTTAGCCCCACTTTAAAAGGTAAGGCTTTAGAAAAAGCTATCGTTAGGGTGCAGTTTATGATGCCTGAAATGCCTGGCATGCCAGCGATGAAAGAAATGGCGCAAGTGAGTGAAAAAAACGGCCTTTATGAAGCGAAAACCAATCTTTCTATGAACGGGACATGGCAGGTGAGGGTGGATATTAAATCTAAAGAGGGCCAGGTTTATCGCGCTAAAACAAGCCTGGATTTATAAGAGCATGCTATCTTTTATAAGTGCGTTTTATAAAAGGGGCGTTTCAATACGCCTTTTAAGTGCTTTTTTACTGCTTTTTAGTTTGGGTTTTGCTAAAGATTTAGAGATCCAATCTTTTGTGGCTAAATACCTTTCTAAAAATCAAAAAATACAAGCCTTACAAGAGCAAATTGACGCTTTAAGTTCTCAAGAAAAAGCCGTTAGTAAGTGGGATAACCCTATTTTGTATTTAGGCTATAACAACGCTAATGTGAGCGATTTTTTCAGGCTGGATAGCACCTTAATGCAAAACATGAGCGTGGGTTTATCTCAAAAAGTGGATTTAAATGGTAAAAAACTCACGCAGTCTAAAATGATTAATTTAGAAAAGCAAAAAAAGATATTAGAGCTTAAAAAAACCAAGCAGCAATTAGCGATTAGTTTAATGATAAGCGGCATTGAAAATTATAAAAACCAACAAGAAATAGAGCTTTTAAACACAGCGATTAAAAATTTAGAAAACACCCTTTATCAAGCCAACCATTCCAGTTCGCCCGATTTAATAGCGATCGCCAAGCTAGAAATTTTAAAATCGCAATTAGAAATCAAAAAAAACAATTTAGAAGAAGCGCTCTCTAGTAGCCATTATTCCATGGGTGAATTGGCTTTTAAAGAAAACGAGCTTTTAAGTATTGCCCCTAAAAATTTTGAATTTAATAAGGAGCAAGAGTTATATAACATTAGCGCCACTAATTACGATATTGCGATCGCCAGGCTTGATGAAGAAAAAGCGCAAAAAGACATCACTTTGGCTAAAAAAAGCTTTTTAGAAGACGTGAATGTTACCGGGGTGTATTATTTCCGCTCCAAACAATACTATAACTATGACATGTTTAGCGTCGCCTTGTCCATCCCTTTGCCCCTTTATGGCAAGCAAGCCAAATTAGTGGAGCAAAAGAAAAAAGAAAGCTTGGTGTTTAAAAGCGAAGTGGAAAACACCAAAAACAAAACGCGCCACCTGGCCCTAAAACTCCTTAAAAAATTAGAAACCTTGCAAAAAAACCTAGAATCGATCAATAAAATCATCAAGCAGAATGAAAAAATCGCGCAAATTTATGCGCTTGACTTGAAATCTAATGGCGATTACAACGCTTATTACAACGCTTTTAACGACAAAATCACTATCCAAATCACCCAGCTTGAAACCTTAAGCGCTCTAAATAGCGCTTATTTGTCTTTACAAAACCTTAAAGGATTAGAATGAAACGGCTTTTATTGTTGGCCTTGATTTTATTTTTTAACCCCTTATTCGCTAACACTCAAAAAACTCAAGAAATTAAAGAAACCAAAGAAGCTAAAAGCCAAACCCGTTTTAATATTTCCACCACTAAGGTCATAGAAAAAGAATTCGCCCAAAGCCGGCGCTATTATGCGATTTTAGAGCCTAATGAAGCGCTGATTTTTTCTCAAACCCTGCGTTTTGATGGCTATGTGGAAAAGCTTTATGCGAATAAAACCTATACCCCCATTAAAAAGGGCGACAGGTTATTGAGCGTGTATTCCCCTGAATTAGCGGGCGTTCAAAGCGAATTGTTATCGTCATTGAAATTCAACCAACAAGTGGGAGCGATTAAAGAAAAATTAAAACTACTAGGGCTAGAAAACTTTAGCATTGAAAAAATCATCAGTAGCCATAAAGTCCAAAATGAAATCACTATTTACTCTCGTTTCAACGGCGTTATTTTTAAAAAAAGCCCCAATCTCAATGAGGGGAGTTTCATTAAAAAAGGGCAAGAGTTGTTTCAAATCATAGATTTAAGCCGATTGTGGGCGCTTGTTAAAGTCAATCAAGAGGATTTAGAGTTTTTAAAAAACACGCATCAAGCGATCTTGTTCGTAGAAGGGGTTAAAGGCAAGCAAGAAATCGCGCTTGAAAACATCAACCCCATCATAAATGCGCAAGATAAAATGCTAGAAGCGCGCTTCAATGTGCCTAATCTTAAACAGCTTTACTACCCTAACATGTTCGCTCAAGTAGAAATCTTTCAAAAACCACAAAAAATGAAGATTTTGCCTAAAGAAGCGGTTTTGATTAAGGGGGGGAAAGCTATCGTGTTTAAAAAAGATGATTTTGGCTTAAGCCCGTTAGAAATTAAAGCCGTTCGCTTGAGCGATGGGAATTATGAAATTTTAGAGGGTTTAGAAGCGGGCGAAGAAGTCGCTAATAACGCTTTATTCGTGCTAGACGCTGACGCTCAAAACAATGGGGATTATTGAATGATAGAAAAAATCATTGATTTAAGCGTTAAAAACAAACTCCTTACCACTTTATTCACTCTACTCATTTTTTTAGCCTCTTTGTGGGCGATAAAAAGCGTTCGTTTAGACGCTTTGCCGGATTTAAGCCCCGCTCAAGTGGTCGTGCAAATCACTTACCCCAATCAAAGCCCTAAAATCGTGCAAGAGCAGGTTACTTACCCACTAGTTTCTACTTTCATGAGCATCGCTAACATTGACACGGTTAGGGGGATTTCTAGCTATGAAAGCGGCTTGATTTACATCATTTTTAAAGACGGCGTCAATTTGTATTGGGCTAGGGATAGGGTTTTAGAGCAGCTAAACCGAGTGAATAATCTGCCTAAGGACGCTAAAGTGGAAATAGGGAGCGATTCCACTTCTATTGGCTGGGCGTATCAATACGCTCTATCTAGCGATAGCAAGAATTTAAGCGATTTGAAAGTCTTGCAAGATTTCTATTACCGCTACGCGCTTTTAGGGGTTGATGGGGTGAGTGAGGTTGCGAGTGTGGGGGGATTTGTAAAAGATTATGAAGTAACGCTTCAAAACGATTCTCTGATCCGCTATAACTTGAGTTTAGAGCAAGTCGCTAACGCGATTAAAAATTCCAACAACGATACCGGTGGGGGCGTTATTTTAGAAAACGGGTTTGAAAAAATCATAAGATCGCATGGTTATATCCAATCTTTGAAGGATTTAGAAGAAATTGTGGTTAAAAAAGAAGGGGCTATCCCTTTAAAAATCAAAGATATAGCCAGCGTTAGGCTAACGCCAAAACCGCGCAGAGGAGCAGCCAATCTCAACGGCGATAAGGAAGTGGTAGGCGGGATTGTCATGGTGCGCTATCACGCTGACACTTATAAGGTGCTTAAAGCCATTAAAGAAAAAATCGCTACCTTACAAGCGAGTAACCCTGATGTGAAAATCACCAGCGTGTATGACAGGAGCGAATTGATTGAAAAAGGCATTGACAATTTGATCCACACGCTCATAGAAGAAAGCGTCATTGTGCTAGTCATTATTGCGATTTTTTTACTGCATTTCAGGAGCGCTTTAGTGGTGATTATCACTCTGCCTTTAAGCGTGTGCATCAGTTTCTTGCTCATGCGTTATTTCAATATTGAAGCGAGTATCATGAGTTTGGGGGGCATTGCGATCGCTATAGGGGCGATGGTGGATGCGGCGATTGTGATGGTGGAGAACGCTCACAAGCATTTGCAGCGCATTGATACGAAAGACAATATCCAAAGGGTTAATGCCATCATGCAAGGGGTTAAGCATGTGGGGGGTGCGATATTTTTTGCTTTAATGATCATCGTGGTTTCTTTCTTGCCTATTTTTGCGCTCACCGGCCAAGAAGAAAAGCTTTTTGCCCCTTTAGCTTACACCAAAACCTTTGCCATGCTAGTGGGAGCAATGCTTTCTATTACGATAGTCCCTATTTTAATGGTATGGCTCATTAAAGGGCGGATTTTAGAAGAGTCTAAAAACCCCATTAACGCTTTTTTCATGAAAATTTATGGCGTGAGTTTGAATGTTGTGCTTAAATTCAGATACGCTTTTTTAATAGCGAGCATCTTAGGTTTAGGGGGCTTGTATCTAGCGTATAAAAAACTCAACTGGGAATTTATCCCCCAAATCAATGAAGGGGTAATCATGTATATGCCAGTAACGCTTAATGGCGTGGGCATTGACACCGCTTTAGAATATTTGAAAAAAAGCAATGCCGCTATCAAGCAACTGGATTTTGTCAAACAGGTTTTTGGTAAAGTGGGGCGTGCTAACACCAGCACCGATGCCGCCGGTTTAGGAATGATAGAAACCTACATTGAATTAAAGCCAAAAAACGAATGGAAAGAAAAGCTCAGTTATAAAGAAGTTAGGGACAAATTGGAAAAAACCCTGCAATTAAAAGGCTTGACTAATTCATGGACTTACCCCATTCGTGGCAGAACGGACATGCTCTTAACCGGCATTAGAACGCCCCTAGGCATCAAGCTCTATGGTAATGACACGGATAAATTACAAGAATTAGCGATCCTTATGGAGCAACAGCTCAAAACCCTAAAAGAGAGTTTATCCGTCTTTGCCGAGCGATCGAATAACGGCTACTACATCACGCTGGATTTGAACGATGAAAATCTGGCTCGTTATGGCATCAACAAAAACGCCGTATTGGACACGATTAAATTCGCTCTGGGCGGATCCACGCTCACGACCATGATTAAAGGCGTAGAAAGCTACCCTATTTCTTTACGCTTAGAAGACACCGATAGAGACACCATTGAAAAATTAAAAAACCTCTACATCAAAACCGCTTACAATTACATGCCCTTAAGGGAATTAGCCCATGTGTATTACGACAACTCGCCGGCGGTGCTAAAGAGCGAAAAGGGCTTGAACGTGAATTTTATTTATATTGTGCCGCAAAATGGTATCAGCTCTGACACTTACAGACAACTAGCGATAAAAGCGCTAGAAAAAATCCAATTGCCTAGCGGGTATTATTATGAATTTAGCGGCGAAAGCCAGTATTTAGAAGAGGCGTTTAAAACCTTACAATACATCGTGCCGGTGAGCGTTTTTATCATTTTTATTTTAATTGTCTTTGCTTTAAAAAATTTCACTAATTCCTTACTATGCTTTTTCACTCTGCCTTTTGCGTTTTTGGGGGGGTTGATTTTTATGAATCTCATGGGATTTAACATGAGCGTGGCGGCGTTAGTGGGCTTTTTAGCCCTTTTGGGGGTGGCGAGCGAAACGGCTATTGTGATGATCATTTATTTAGAAGACGCGTTTCAAAAATTCATCAAAACCCCTTTAAAAGAGCGAACGACTACCGCCTTAAAAGAAGCTATCATGCATGGGGCGGTGCTTAGGGTAAGGCCCAAGCTGATGACCTTTTTTAGCATTTTAGCTTCACTCATTCCGATCATGTATAGCCATGGCACAGGTAGTGAGATCATGAAATCCATCGCCGCACCCATGCTAGGGGGAATGATAAGTAGCGTTGTTTTAACGCTTTTTATTATCCCTACGGCGTATTTTGTGATCAAGAATGCGGGAATTAAAAGCAATCAAATATCATTTTAAGAATTAAAAAAAGCCTTTTCTAACGCATGGCTTTGGACTAAAACCATATAAAGAATGGTAGGGATCGTGATGCTTAAAACAAACACCTTAAAAATGCGGTGCAAAAGGATAACGGACAAAAAAGCGGTGATCTCATTGATCCCATAAGGGGGTTTTAAAATGTGAATGTCTTTAAAACAATAGATCACGAGCATGCCTATCACTGAGCATGATAAAGCCCTACCCAAATAACGCACAAAGTCGTTGGGCGGGTTTTTAGCGTTAAACACCATAAAAGGCCAAATGCGCGTGAAGTAAGTCGTTATTATAATAACTAAAAGAATAAGTATAGAATGCGTTAACATTCTAACTGCTTTCTAAAAACAATGAGAACAAGCACCATTAAAACTAAAGCGATGAGCAAAAAGTATTCAGTCCCAAAGAGCGCTAAACAAACGACCGCAATAATAATCCCAAGCCATGCGTTTTTATGATTCGTGGTGCGTTTGTATTGCTCCATAAACAGCACGATAAAAATCGCTGTCATCACAAATTCCATGCCTTGAGTGTCAAAAGAAAAATGCGAACCCACTAACGAACCCACTAACGAGCCAAAAATCCAATAAGAGTGGTTGAGTAAGGAAATGCTAAAAATAAAGTCTTTTTCACTAACCCCCTCTTTAGGGGCGTATAAATTCAATAAAGCAAAGGTTTCATCCGTGAGCGCATGTGCTAAATAGGGCAAACGCCATTGGGTGTTTTTAAATCTATCTAGCATAGAAAGCGCATAACAAGTCTGCCTCGCGTTCACTAACAAGCTCACAATAACGACATTCATCAAGCTCGCTTGCGCGCTTAAAAGCGTGATCGCTACAAACTGCACCGCCCCAGCATAAATGAATAACGACATGAACAGAGCGACTTTATAATCATAGCCATGCTGGACTAAAAGCATTCCAAAAGTCATTCCCATAAGCAAATACCCTAAAAAGATAGAAATGGTATGAGGGAAAGCGTCTTTGAAGGCTTTTAGAAACTCGCGCACCAATAACCTTTTACTTAAACCAGTCTTTAATTTTAGAAATACAGGTTTCTAAAACGCTTTTATGCGGTTCGCCCTCATAGCCAAAACTCGCATGCAATTTTTCCAATAACCCTTGCTGCTCTTTATTCAAGCTTTTAGGGTAAATCACTTGCAACACCACGATCAAACTCCCCCTATAAGAGCTTTCAGGGTGTTTCACGCCCTCGTTTCTAAACGCAAAAGTTTGCCTGTCTTTGGCGTTTCTAGGGATTTTTAATTCCAATTCGCCTCCTCTTAAAGACGGCACTTTAATCGTATGCCCTAAAGCAATAGTGGTGAAAAACACCGGCGCTTCAATGAACAAATCACAGCCTTCGCGCTTGAAATGCTCATCTTCTTTGACTCGCGCTTCTAAATACAAATCCCCTCTTTTCCCCTTCTCGTATTCATTGCCCTTATTTTTAAGCACCATGCGGTTTTGATCATCAATGCCCTCAGGGATTATCGCGTCAATTTCTTCATCTTTAAGAATGTAGGTTTTACCCTTACACGCTTGGCATGGGGTTTTAATGATCTTGCCCTTGCCTTGACACGCCCCACAAGTTTGCGCAAAACTCATAAAACCTTGACGCATGAACACCTGCCCCTGCCCATTGCATTGCTTGCAAGTCTCTAAGGCTTTATCTTTAGCGCCCGTGCCATCGCAACTTTCACAAACACTCTGGTATTGGACTTTAATGGTTTTTTTACAGCCAAAAACCGCCTCTTTAAAACTCAATTCAATGGTTTGCAAATAATCCGGTGCGATAGAGCTTTTTTGCCTTTTGCTCCCCCTAGCGCCAAACCCAAAAGCGTCTTCAAAAAACGAGCCTAAATCTTCAAAAAAATCAGAAAAATCGTTTTGGCTCGTGCCGGCTTGGTTTAAGCCTTTTTTACCATACCTGTCGTATAAAGCCCGTTTCTTTTCATCGCTTAACACCCCATAGGCTTCATTGATGAGCTTGAATTTTTCTTCGGCTTCTTTATCGCCGGCGTTTCGGTCTGGGTGGTATTTTAAAGCCAGCTTTCTGTAAGACTTTTTAATGGTCTCTTGGTTGCTGTGTTTTTCCACTTCTAAAATTTCATAATAACTCAATTCCACGATCGCTCCAAAAATGGCATCAAAACGCTTATTTTATCTTAAAAGCGATAATTTTGCGTGTTTTAGTGCATGCCAAAACTTAGATAAAATAACACGATGAAACTATAGTAATAAAGATAACCTTATGAGATTTTTTTGCTTTTTCTTATTTTCTCTAACCTTTTCAAACGCACAGATAATGATGACTTTTGATTCTCAAACAAACGCCAAACTCTCACGCTCTAACGAACAGCTCTCAGACATGCTTTATAAACTCAATGAAAGTTTAAGAATCTATCAAAGCGTGCTTTCCAACAACCAAGATCAACTTAAAGAAATCAAAAAGGCTAACAGCACCCTAACTAGCCAGAGGCGTTTTTTTAACGCCAGCCAAATCCGCCTTATGGACACGGATGCGTTATTGAAACAAAGCGCTTTGGAATTAGAAAAATTACAAGCTTTAGAAAAACGCTTAAAAGAGAGCATGGAACAAGAACGCTTAATCAAAGAATCCCAAACGCTTTTTTTGCAAGAGCATTGCCCTTATTTGAGCGACGTTAAGAATTTAGAAGAGGCTTCAAACGCTTTAGAAGTCCAAGAGCAAAACAACGCCCTTTTCTTACTCAAAGAGCCTAAACTCGCCCATTTGCTCTCGCAACTGGATTTGATGAGCGCTTTAAACGCCTTATGCGATCAGGTTTTAGAAAATGAAATACAGGATCAACAATCCCATAACAAAACCCTAGAATACAACGCTCTTATGAACCATGATTTTCAAGCCTATAAAGCCATGCGTTTGAGAAAATTTAAAAACAAGCTTCAAAGCCAAATCCAAGCTAAAGAAGACGCCCTAAAAACCTTTTTACCTCTAGAAAAACGCCTAGAAACTTTAAAATCGCGCTTTTTATGCGACAAAGAAAATCTCAAATCATGCGCTAACCAATTGCGCCAACGCTACCAAAACGCCCTTATAGAGCGAGACAAGGAATTAAAAAACGCTAAAAACAACAAAGAAAAGCATGCTCTAATCTTAGCCAATTACGAGCACACTTTAAAAACCTTGAATATAGAATTTCTAAGCGAATTGAGTGAGCAAATGGCGTTTTTGAATGAAACCATGGCGTTAAACGCCCAAGTTTTAGCCCTTTTAGCCAAACAGCATGCCAAAACGCCAAAGCCTTTCAATTTGAGCGGTGATTTGAGCGATAAAAAGGCTTTTATTAAAAATATCCGCCTAGATCCGCATGGATTCCCTAGCTTTGAAAATTTTAAGCGAGAGTGAGCTTAAAAAAGCGATCAACTAGGCTATAAACGCAAAAAGCCTTAAACGATCACGCCCCCACCAAGCAAGATGTCATCTTTATAAACCACTAAGGCTTGCCCTTTAGCCACGCCGTAAAAAGGCTCTTTAAATTCCACTTCAATCACCTCGTCTTTCAAACTCACAAACGCTTTAGCAGGCACGCTCCTGTAACGAGCCTTGATAGAATATTCGCCATCTTTAAAATCTTTCATCAAAGATTTGTTTTGAGCCTTAAGGGAATGCGTGGCGAGATCTTCTTTTTTGCCCACAATTAACTCGTTCTTTTTAGCGTCAATCCCCACCACAAAATGCGGCTCTAACGCGCCTTTAATACTAAAGCCTTTGCGTTTGCCAATCGTGTATTGCATATAGCCTTTATGCGTGCCAATGACTTCGCCTTGTAGGTTCTTCACCACGCCCTCTTTTTCCACTTCAACATGCTTTTTTAAAGTGTCAATGTAGCTTTTTTCCACAAAGCAGATTTCTTGAGATTCCTTATAAGTCTCTAAAGTGCCTAAAAAAGGCATCGCATTCAAGGCTAAAGGCTTAATATCCTTTTTTAACAAATCCCCTAAAGGGAACACCAATTTAGCGATCACTTCATGCTCTAAAGCGTATAAAAAATAGCTCTGATCTTTAGTTTTATCCACAGCCTCTTGAATATAACTTACCTTGTCAATTTCTTTGACTCTCGCATAATGCCCGGTAGCGATCTTTTCACACCCTAATTTTAAAGCGTGATCTAAAGCTAGCCCAAATTTCATTAAAGGGTTGCACAACGCGCATGGATTAGGGGTTTGCCCTTCTTCATACGCGCTGATAAATTCATCATAAACCGCGCTTTTAAAATCCTTTTGAAAATCCAACACCTCTAAAGGAATACCTAAAAACTCGCACGCTTTTTGAGCGTTTTTAATGTATAAATCATGCTTTTTTTCACTCGCATGGAGTTTTAAATAAATCCCCACTAATTCATGCCCTTGCTCTTTTAAGCTATAAGCGCTATAAGAGCTATCCACCCCCCCACTGAGTAATACCGCTATTTTCATTTTTGTATCTTTCATCATTAGTATGTGGCTTGTAGTCTAGCGCAAAAACCATTCATAACTACCCTTTTTAACCATTGGCATGCTAAAATACGCCTAGTATTTTTTAAAACCACCTAAAACGCATGGAGAAAATAAGGGTAATGGCCAAAATTGAATTGTTAGCCAGATTCACGCAAATCGCGCTCCCTAACAACCACCCTTTATTGAAAAAAGTTTTACACTACGCTAAAAAACATTTCAGCCAGTGCCACATGCTCTCTTCATCGCTACTCATTTTAAACGACACGGAATGTTTTAAAAAAAACTACTTGCTCAATTGGGTCTATCATGCCCTTGAATGCGCGCATGAGAAAGATATTAGCATGCATTCTTTAGAAGAGATTTTACAAAAAAGCCGCTTGCCCATACGCATCAAAATCATCAATCAAAACACGCTTTTAGAAAAAATAGAGGTGAAAGTTCTAACCTTTAGGGCAGAATACGCGCTTTTTATCACCAAGCACCCTATCGCTAAGCGCTTTTTACGCCAAAAATTTAGTGGCTATGTGTTTTTAGAAACCCAAGATGAATTGCATATAAGGGGCGATTCAGAGCGTTTTTGGGAACTTATTTTAACGCTCAACGAAAACAAGATCGTCCATAACGCATGCTTAGATTTCATCTATCCTAATGGCTTTGGCAAGGACAGCTACACCACTATGGCTGAACGCAAATTAAAAGAATGCTATAAAACGCTAGGGTTTATCAAGCATGAAGATTTCAGCGAAGTCAAAAAACGCTATTTAGAATTGGCTAAAACCTACCACCCTGATTTATGCGATCTGAAAGAAAAAAAAGCTCTTTATGCCAAACGCTTCGCTATTATTCAAGAAGCCTACCGCCACATTAAAAAACACGCCTAAACCCCCAAACTGGCCCTAATCGCGCTAGAAGAAATCGGCGCGTCAATGCCCTTTAAAGGGTGATAGTGTCCCTTAAACTGGATCTCTTCATAGCCAATCCTTTCAAAAACCACTAATTCCACCCTTTTTAAAAGCTCTGTAGCGTTAGTCCAAGAAGAAAGGTGCCTCAAACAATCCGCCCCTATGACTAAATAAAGCGTTTGTGGGCGGTAGAGTTTTTGGAAATGAAGCACGCTTCCTATCGTAGGCACAGCCCTTTCTTGCTTGATTTCAAAATCGCTCAATAGCACCCTAGGCATTCCCTTTAAAGCTATTTCTAATTCCTTAAAACGGGTTTTTGCGTCCAAAAAACATGGCTTTTTGAAAGGGTTTTGATAAGCGGGCAAGACAATGAGCTGAGCGAATGGCAGTAATTCTAAAGTTTGCTCAATAATGGCTAAATGAGCCTTGTGTAAGGGATCAAAACTCCCTCCATAGAGCGCTAATTCTTTGTATTTTAAGACGCTATTCATTGTGTTCAAAGCTAGACGCCTTAGTCAATTTAGCGAATTTAACCCCCCTAAGCCCCCCGATTTCTAATTGCAAGCGTTGGATTTCAAACGAATTGCCTTGTAAAATAATCGTCTCCAAACAATTATGCTCGTCCATGTGAATATGAGTGTTGCATAAAACATGCGTCCCGCTGGCATGCTGAATGTCTATCATGCGCTGGTTCAATTCCCTTTGATGGTGATCATAAATCACCACAAGCACGGCGATCTTACTCCCATCATTAGGATTATCTTCTGCCCAATTGTCTTCTACTAATTTTTCTCTGATCATGTCGCGCACTAATTCTGAGCGAGAAGAATAGCCGTTTTTAATGATGCGGTTGTCTAATTCGTCTAATAAATTTTGTTGCAAAGAAACCGAAAAGCGGATGATTGAATCGTCTTTATTGGGTGTATCCATTGAGAAAAATCCTTTTTTGGCATGAGTTTATTAAAAGCCGCTCATGCTAGTATGATTGAATTAATTTAAAATGAACAATTATAATACAGATTGGATTTAAATGGTTGGCCATAAGAGCGTTTGAATTTAATTACAATTACTATCTTAATTATCATTGACTTGTTATTATTAAAACAATATAATCAACAAACTAACATTCTTTTATCATTTTGGAGCATTTATGCGAACGAATGCTTCTTAAAGAGCGCATGCTCTTTAGTATGGCTGTATCGCATGTTGCTTTAATCTTAAGGGAATTGTTTTATCATAGACAAGGAGTTTTTATGGGCGGTTTTTCAGTGGGAATGTTGAAAGATTATGTGGACATATTTGTTTTTGCGGTGCTTGGCGTGGCCAGTTTTTTAGCTTTGTGGTTTGTGATTGAAAGGGTTATTTTTTATTCTAAAGTCGATTTGAAAGCTTATGATGATATAGATGCCCTAAATTTGGATTTAACCAAGAATCTAACCATTCTCTATGTGATTTTTTCTAACGCGCCTTATGTGGGCTTATTGGGGACGGTTTTAGGGATCATGGTAATTTTCTATGACATGGGCATGAGCGGCGGGATGGACGCTAAAACGATCATGGTAGGTTTGTCTTTAGCTTTAAAAGCGACCGCTCTAGGGCTTGCTGTGGCGATTCCCACTTTGATCGCTTATAATAGCTTGTTGAGAAAGTCCGATGTTTTGAGTGAAAAATTTAGGATCATGAAAAAATGAAAAGCATCAGAAGAGGCGATGGGCTGAATGTTGTCCCTTTCATTGATATTATGCTCGTTTTGCTAGCGATTGTGTTGAGTATTTCTACTTTTATCGCGCAAGGTAAGATTAAAGTCAATCTCCCTAACGCTAAAAATGCGGAAAAAACGCAGTCAAACGATCAAAAAGTGGTGGTCATCTCCGTAGATGAGCATGACAATATTTTCGTAGATGACAAACCGACGAATTTAGAAGCTTTGAGCGCTGTAGTCAAACAAACAGACCCTAAAACCCTTATAGACTTAAAAAGCGACAAAAGCTCTCGTTTTGAAACTTTTATCAGCATTATGGATATTTTAAAAGAGCATAATCATGAAAATTTCTCCATCTCCACGCAAGCTCAGTAAAGTTTCAACGAGTGTTAGCTTTTTAATTTCTTTTGCCCTATACGCTATAGGGTTTGGCTATTTTTTACTGCACGAAGACGCCCCAGAGCCTTTAGCACAAGCTGGGACCACTAAGGTTACCATGAGTTTAGCCAGCATTAACACCAATTCCAATACAAAGACCAATGCTGAGTCGGCTAAACCCAAAGAAGAGCCTAAAGAAGAACCCAAGAAAGAAAAGCCAAAAAAAGAAGAGCCCAAAAAAGAGACAAAGCCTAAACCCAAACCCAAACCCAAGCCAAAACCAAAACCTAAACCAAAGCCAAAACCCAAACCTGAACCAAAACCCGAGCCTAAGCCTGAACCTAAAGTTGAAGAACCTAAGAAAGAAGAGCCTAAAGAAGAACCCAAAAAAGAAGAAGCTAAAGAGGAAGCTAAAGAAAAAAGCGCTCCTAAACAAGTAACGACTAAAGATGTAGTCAAAGAAAAAGACAAGCAAGAAGAGTCTAACAAAACCTCTGAGGGTGCAACTTCTGAAGCTCAAGCTTATAACCCAGGGGTAAGCAACGAATTTTTAATGAAGATCCAAACCGCTATTTCTTCTAAAAACCGCTACCCTAAAATGGCGCAAATTAGGGGCATTGAGGGCGAAGTGTTAGTGAGCTTTACGATCAATGCTGATGGGAGCGTTACAGACATTAAAGTCGTCAAAAGCAACACGACGGATATTTTAAACCATGCGGCTTTAGAAGCCATTAAGAGCGCGGCGCATTTGTTCCCTAAACCAGACGAAACCGTGCATCTAAAAATCCCTATCGCTTATAGCTTGAAAGAAGACTAACTAGCCTTTCTTTTAGGGGCGATTCAAGCCTTAAAAGTTAGGCCAAAACCCCTATTTTTCGCAATTTACAAAAAAAAAAAAAACAAAATCTCTAAAATTTAGAGCTAAAATTAGCCATAAAATTCCATTTATTGCTTATAATATGAAGTTTCTTTGTATCAAAGAAAAATCTAATAAAAGGAGAAAAACATGAAAATCAAAAAATCTCTCTTGCTCTCTCTTTCTCTCATGCTCTCATTATCAAGAGCTGAAGATGACGGATTTTACATGAGCGTGGGCTATCAAATCGGTGAAGCGGTTCAAAAAGTGAAAAACACTGGAGCGTTGCAAAATCTTGCGGACAGATACGATAATTTGAGCAACCTTTTAAACCAATACAATTACTTAAATTCCTTAGTCAATCTAGCCAGCACGCCTAGCGCTATCACGGGTGCGATTGACAATCTAAGCTCAAGCGCGATCAACCTCACTAGCGCTACCACCACTTCCCCCGCCTATCAAGCTGTGGCTTTAGCGCTCAATGCGGCTGTTGGCATGTGGCAAGTCATAGCCCTTTTTATTGGCTGTGGCCCTGGCCCTACCAACAATCAAAGCTACCAATCGTTTGGTAACACACCAGCCCTTAATGGGACCACCACCACTTGCAATCAAGCGTATGGGACAGGCCCTAATGGCATCCTATCCATTGACGAATACCAAAAACTCAACCAAGCTTATCAGATCATCCAAACCGCTTTAAACCAAAGTCAAGGGGGTGGGATGCCTGCCTTGAATGACACCACCAAAACAGGGGTAGTCAACATACAACAAACCAATTATAAGACCACCACACAAAACAACATCATAGAGCATTATTATACAGAGAATGGGAAAGAGATCCCAACCTCTTATTCAGGCGGATCAGCATTCTCACCTACAATACAATTGACATACCACAATAACGCTGAATACCTTTTGCAACAAGCCGCTACTATCATGCAAGTCCTTACCACTCAAAACCCCCATGTGCAAACGAGCAATGGCGGTAAAGCGTGGGGGTTGAGTTCTACGCCTGGGAATGTAGTGGATATTTTTGGCCCTTCTTTTAACGCTATTAACGAAATGATCAAAAACGCTCAAGCCGTTTTAGAAAAAACCAAACAGCTTAACGCTAATGAAAACACCCAAATCACGCAACCAGACAATTTCAACCCCTACACTTCTAAAGACACGCAGTTCGCTCAAGAAATGCTCAATAGGGCTGAAGCTCAAGCAGAGATTTTAGGTTTAGCTAAGCAAGTTGCGGACAATTTCCACAGCATTCAAGGGCCTATCCAAGGGGATTTAGAAGAATGTAAAGCAGGATCGGCTGGCGTGATCACTAATAACACTTGGGGTTCAGGTTGCGCGTTTGTGAAAGAGACTCTCAATTCCTTAGAGCAACACACCGCTTATTATGGCAACCAGGTCAATCAGGATAAGGCTTTGTCTCAAACCATTTTGAATTTTAAAGAAGCCCTTAACACCCTGAATAAAGATTCTACAGCAATCAATAGCGGTATCTCTCACTTGCCTAACGCTAAATCTCTTCAAAACATGACGCATGCCGCTCAAAACCCTAATTCCCCAGAAGGTTTGCTCACCTATTCTTTGGATACCAGCAAATACAACCAATTCCAAACCATCGCGCAAGAATTAGGCAAAAACCCCTTTAGGCGCATCGGCGTGATTGACTACCAAAACAATAACGGGGCGATGAACGGGATCGGCGTGCAAGTGGGTTACAAACAATTCTTTGGTAAAAAAAGGAATTGGGGGTTAAGGTATTATGGTTTCTTTGATTACAACCATGCTTATATCAAATCCAACTTCTTCAACTCGGCTTCTGACGTGTGGACTTATGGGGTGGGTATGGATGCGCTTTATAACTTCATCAACGATAAAAACACCAACTTTTTAGGCAAGAACAACAAGCTTTCCGTGGGGCTTTTTGGTGGCTTTGCGTTAGCCGGGACTTCGTGGCTTAATTCCCAACAAGTGAATTTGACCATGATGAATGGCATTTATAACGCTAATGTCAGCACTTCTAACTTCCAATTTTTGTTTGACTTAGGCTTGAGAATGAACCTCGCTAGGCCTAAGAAAAAAGGCAACGATCATACCGCTCAGCATGGCATTGAACTAGGCTTTAAAATCCCTACGATCAACACCAACTATTATTCTTTCATGGGCGCGAAACTAGAATACCGAAGGCTCTATAGCGTGTATCTCAATTATGTGTTTGCTTACTAGGTGGCACAAATCCTCTTTTTAAGGGGGTTTCATTGCGAAATGCCCCTATGCGCTTATGAGTTTTGATTAAAATTTAGTTGTTCATAAAAGCATGAAAGCCTTTTACAAATAACTCCTTTAATTTTGTTTTTAAAAAACGCTTTTTAACTTTTTTTCATTTTCTTTTCTATGAAAATGTTTAAGCATTCTATGAGCAAGGCAAAACCAATACCCGCATACAAATAATTTTTATCAACATGCAAATGCAAGCCTTCTAAAAACAAAAACACGCCCACAACGAGCAAAAACACAAAGGCTAAAGTTTTGATGCGATAATGCCTTTCAATAAAATCGCCAACGATTTTGGAAAAAAACATCATCACGATTACGGATAAAATAATAGCAAGCGCCATGACTTCTAAGTGTTTAGCGATCCCAATAGCCGTGATCACAGAGTCTAAAGAAAAGACAATGTCTAAAAACATGATTTCTATTAAGGCGATGGAAAAGCCAAACGCTTTTTCTTGGCGTTTTTCTTTAGGGTAAATCTGCTCTTTTAGTTCCACTAACGCCTTAAAAGCCAAAAACGCCCCCCCTACAAGCAACACCACATCACGCCATGAAAAGCTCATGCCCGCTATAGTGAATAAAGGCTTTTGCAAATGGCTGATAAAAAACAAGCTCCCTAAAAGCCCTATACGAGCGATCATCGCTAAGCCCAAGCCTAAAATCATGGCCTTATTTTGCTGGTGTTTGGGGAGTTTATAGACCATCACCGTGATAAAAATGATATTATCAATCCCTAAAACGATCTCTAAAAGCGTGAGCGTAGCCAAGGAGACTATGCCATGCGGTGTAGAAAGAGCGTCTAAGAGTGAGGATAAAAATTCCATAAAAGGCTACAACCAGCCTTTCTTTTTAAAATAGAGCACAGGCAAAATCGTAGAAATCGCCATGACAATCAGCGCGAAAAGATACCCGTATTGCCATTCTAACTCCGGCATGAATTTAAAATTCATGCCATAAATCGTGCCAATCAATGTGGGGGGCATCATCGCCATAGTCGCCACAGTGAAGAGCTTGATGATTTTATTTTGCTCCACATTCACTTGAGAAGCGAACAGGTTTTGGATATTATCAAGCGAGTTGAGATTGACCGTTGTAGACTCCACCAAAGAGCTAAAATCGGTTAAAATGATATTTAAATTATTTTTAGTATCGCTATCCACTTTATTGCTCCTTAATAAAGCGGTGATAATGCGCCGTTTGTCAAAAAAAGAATCCCTTAAAGCCACATTAAATTCTTGCAAATTGGACAAGCGCACTAAAATATCATCATGCGTAGAAGTTTCTTTGAAAATGATGTTTTTGCGCAACAGGCTCGTTTGTTTGTTGATCCACTCCAAACATTCCACGCCTTTTTCAAAATACACTTCAAAGATTTTGGTTAGAATATCAAACCCGTCTTCAAATTTTTTAGGGCTAGCCAAAACCTTTTTTTGGATAGAATCAAAGATTTCTAAAGTCCCATAATAAATCGTGAAAAGAATGTTATTAGACAAAATAAAGGTCGCCATTTCCGTATGAAAAGTCTCATTTTCATCCTGATTGGTGAAAAAAGCGTTGATCGTAACGCTGGAGCTGTCTTCCCAATATTTGGTAACTGATGAGACTCGTTGGGAATGATCCGTGTTGTAGTGGATGGCGTATTCTTGGCTTAGAGTGGCTAATTCATTAGGCGTGGGGTTGATTAACTCAAACCACAACACTTCATTTTCTTCTATATCAAAACCATTAAAGTCATTAAAGCGTTTTTTAATGACGAATTTTTGCTGCTTGAAAAACACATTCACCATAAGCGATCCTTAGAGTTAATGGCGTTTGTCCAAAACCTCAAAACAAGGTAAAATTTTGCCCTCTAACAATTCCAAGCTCGCCCCCCCACCGGTAGAGATAAAGCTCATGTTATCCTTTTCGCCCGCGCGATTGATCGCATCAATGGTATCGCCCCCACCAACGAGCGAGAAAGCGTAAGTGTCAGCAATCTTGTGGGCTAAAAAGGTTGTACCTCTAGCGAATTCTTGTTTTTCATGCACGCCTAAGGGGCCATTCCATAAAATGGTGGGCGCACTCTCTATGACTTCAGAAAATAATTTCAGGCTCGCAGGCCCTATATCAGCGATCTTGTGCTTAGGCTCAATGTCTTGGACGGGTGAAATTTTGATGTGTTTGGGGTTGAGAATGTCATCAGTGGTTACAGCGTCTATGGGCAAATAGACTTTGACTTTTTTTTCTTTGGCGCTTTGCAATAACTCTAGGGCGTCATTGATTAGGGCGTCTTCCACAGAAGAATCCTGCACATCATAGCCTAAGGCTTTTAAGAAGGTGTTGCTCATCGCCCCGGCAATGATGAGCTTGTCAATGAGATCTAAAATGTTTTTTAATAGGGTGAGTTTGGAGCTGACCTTAGCCCCCCCTACAATCAACAATAAAGGGCGTAAAGGGTGGTTAAACGCTTGATAAAACGAATCAATTTCTTTTTTGAGTAAAAACCCGCTCACTTTAACAGGGGCGAATTGCGCCGTGCCATAAGTGCTGGCATGCTTTCTGTGGCTCGTGCCAAAAGCGTCATTCACAAACACATCGCACAAACTCGCTAAATCTTTAGCCAGATTTTCATCATTTTCTTCTTCGCCTTTTAAAAAGCGGATATTTTCTAAAAGAAAAATCCTTGTGGGCGCGTTTTCGTTTAAAGCCTGCTTGAGTTGCGCGATATTTTGAGAAAAAACCACTTCATGATTTAAAAGTCTTTCAAGGCGTTTTAAAAAGGGTTTTAAACTCAATTTTTCTTCAACCCCTTTAGGGCGGCCCAAGTGGCTCACTAAAATAATATCTTTAGCCTTGTTGTCAATACAATATTGGATGGTAGGCAAGCTCTCTCTAATGCGCGTATCATCGGTAATATTCAAATTTTCATCTAAAGGCACATTAAAATCCACTCTAATAAGCACCCTTTTATGGCTCACTTCCACTTCTTGAATGTTTTTAACATTTTGCATAAACGACATTTTAGCTAACATGAAAAATCCTTTCTTTTAATTTTGTGCTATATATTGCACCATGTCTATCAAGCGCTCGCTATAACCCATCTCATTATCATACCATGCCAATACTTTAGCATTTTTTTCGCCTATTGTCATGATTTGATCATCAATCACGATCGCGCTAAAAGGCGAAGAAATAAAATCGCTTGAAACAAGCCTTTCTTCATCAATGCCCACAACCCCTTTAAAGGCATGCTTACAAGCGTCTTTAAGCGCATGCTGAACGCTTGCTTTACTCACGGATTTTTTAAAATTTAAAGATAGATCCACCAAGCTCACATTAGGGGTAGGCACTCTAATCGCAAGGCCTGTAACTTTAGGACCTAAATGCGGTAAGACTAGCGAAATGGCTTTGCTCACGCCGGTGCTTGTGGGGATAAGATTAAGGCTAGCCGCTCTAGCGCGGCGGATGTCTTTGTGCTTGGTGTCTAAGAGGTTTTGATCGTTAGTGTAGCTGTGGATGGTGGTTAAAAGCGCGTTTTCTACTTTAAAGGCTTCATCTAAGATTTTTAATAAAGGAGCGGTAGCGTTAGTCGTGCAAGAGGCGTTAGAAATCACGCTTTCGTTATGATAATGGGTGTGATTCACCCCATAGACAAAGGTGGGGGTGTTTTGCGCGGGAGCGGAGATGATGACTTTTTTCACACTGTTTTTAAGATGAGTGCTTGAAGCTTCTAAGGAATTGAATTTCCCCGTGCATTCTATGATGATTTCTGCGTTAGCGACAGAAAAATCAAGCTTGTTAATGTCTCGCTCGCTCAACACTAAAATATTTTTACTATGCCCGATATTTAGGGTTCTATTGGCGTTTAATTGGGCTTCAAAATGCCCATGCACGCTGTCATGGCGGATCAAATGCAAAAGAGTTTCTAATTCAGCGGTAGAATTGATGGCGACAATTTCTATATCCTTTCTTTGGCTAGCAACTCTTATAGCGCACAAACCGATGCGCCCGGTCCCATTGATAGCGATTCTAATTGGCATGTTTTCCCTTTATTTAAAAATTAACATTCTATCACAAATGCTCTTAAATAAAGGTATTCTTAAGGGGTTCTGTCTCATTAAGCATCAATCATAAACTGAAATCAAAATCCTTATGGTAAATTTTTCTGTGGGCGTTTTGGATGCTTGTAAAAACACCACTCCCTAAAAACCCCCTAGATAATGGGCTGGGGTGAGGGGCTGTGATGATAATGTGTTTGTTTTTAGGGATTAGCGCGATCTTTTTTTGGGCGACTTTCCCTAATAGCACCACGATTAAAGGGGAGATCGTTTCAAAAAGACGCATCAGTATCCTATCGCTAAAAGCTTCCCAGCCAATATATTGGTGCGAAGCGGCTTGGTTTTTTTCCACGCTTAAAATGGCGTTCAATAACAGCATGCCCCTTTTAGCCCACACGCTCAAATCCCCACAACAAGGCACAGGCACGCCTAAATTCGCATGCAATTCTTTAAAAATATTCCTTAAACTTGGAGGAATGGGGGCGTTTTTTTTCACGCTAAAGCTCAACCCCATCGCCACCGGCAATTCTTGTTCATTTTCTAGGTAGGTGGAATGGTAAGGGTCTTGCCCTAAAAGAATGATTTTAACCGCGCTAGGGGGCGTTAGATTGAGCGCATAAAACAGATTAGAGCTTTTAGGGAAAATGGTTTTAGGGCTTTTTAGGGCTTCTAAGTAGCGTTTTTCTATTTCTAAAAAATAAGGTTTTTTAAATTCGCTTTGCAAAAACTCCCGCCAAGCCAAACTCAAAGGAGCGTAGTCAAAAAGCTTCATGCGTTTAGTTCGTGGTAGTGTTTTAAATACTCTTTTTGCATGCGTTCTTGTAATTCTTCATACCAGGTGGGCGAGTTAAAATCAGGCGTATAGCTTTCTAGCATAACTAAACGGGTGCGCGCTTTATAGGCTTCTAGGGGTTTGGAATTAAAGATTTTAATGGAATTGATTAACACCATCGGCTGGATTTTGAGCTGGAATTTTTCGGCGATGATTTTAGCCCCTTGCTTGAAAGGGAGGAATTTTTCTCCTCCTTTGCCTCTAGTGCCTTCAGGGAAAATCACTAAAGGGCGGTTTTGGTCTAGTTTTTCCTTACACGCTTTCAAAAGACTCACTATCCCTTTTTTATCCTCTCTGTCAATTAAGATCATTCCGGTATCCGTTAAGGCATGCCCATAAAAGGGGATTTCACCCAGCTCTTTTTTAGCGATCCAGCAAATATTGCTAGGGTGGTAGGCTTCTAAATAAATGATGTCCAGTAAGCTTTGGTGGTTTAAGACAATGAGTTTAGCGTCCGTATCAAAAGCGCCTATTTTTTCTAAAGTAACCCTGGTAAGGGAAAAAAAGCACGAACAAGCCCTACGGCTAGAACGAGCGTTATTGTTTTTGCGGTTAAAATAATTGAAAACAATGATAACAGCTAGTCCTATAGCGATTACTAAAGCCCTATAAATCGCTCTTAAATGATTGGATTTTTTATTTGACTTCATCTTTTTTGACCCATCCTATTTGTTCATGCGGCGTTAGGATTTTATAATAATCATCATGCGAACCTAAGATTTTAATGGGCATTTCATCTTTAGAAAGCCCTAAAATGGTGGAATTTTGCGTGGGCAGAATGCGGATTTTTTTATGAGCGAGCAATAGGGCTGATTTTTGCGTGAATAAAAGGTGATACAAAACAAACCCTAAGCACAAAATCCCAAACCCTAAAAAAATGAGTTTGTGCCCAAAAATGAAAAACAACACCAAAAAAAACACGCACAAAGCAAGCAGCGCCACATTAGAAAAGACTAAAAAATTGTTTTTAGGGATGAGATCGCTTTGAATACCGGTAGTGTCTTGAGTGGGAATGGCTGAAAAAGACAGCGTTTTAAACTGCCTATTTGAAAGCGAAAAATAATCAAAAGAAAGGTTTTGAAGGGTTTTAGGCAGCACGCAATAATAAAAAACGCTCCCTTCTTTAGCCTTGATCTGGCTTAAAGAGGCGTTATCAAACCCCTGTTTTAGTGCTTCTTTGATGTGAAAATCTTCCCAATTAGCCTCTTTGAACGCTAATTCCATCACCAAAATATTGTTTTTATCGTCATAGTCTTTAGTTTTGTATTGCACAACTTGTAAATCTTTAGCCATGACATTCGCATAACGAGGGTTTTTGGACAAATCCGTTACCTGCAAAGCAACTTTTGGGGCTATGGAATGATCGATGTATTTGTCTTTATTGGAAAACGCGCTCACTTCTAAGGACGGAATAATCGCTTTTATGCCCTTAATCTTGTAATAATAAGTCGCTCTGAAAAGCTCTTTTTCCACCTTTTTCCATTTAGGCATCTTATTTAAAAGCTCAATTTGGGTTTTATCCAACCCGTCTTTGATTTTGGCTTCCAAAAACTCAGCGTCAAACAGCAATAAATCATAAGTTACGCCTATAATTTGACCGATATAAACCGGATTGTTTTCCAAATCTTCTAATTGGGGGATTTTCACATAAGCCACTTTAGCTTTGATCTCTTCTGGCTCATGAGCGTTCTCGGCAACCAAAAAGCTTGTCCAAAAGCTTACCAAAAGGCTTAAAATCAAACTGATGATTTTAAGGGTTTTGATTGAGTGGGCGAAAAAAATCATTAACGATTTTTCAAATAAAAACCCCATGAGTTTTTATTTCTTCTTAGGCGCTTTTTCATCCATTTTCTCATCAACGATAGACCAGGTTTTCAAGCTGTCAATAGCGGTTTTTAGCTGAATATCATCATTGATCATTTTAGGAGTAACCTCTTTTTCCTCTTCATTTTTCTTGTCTTTATCCGCCTCTTTGGAATTAGGGGTTTTATCATCAAGTTTTTTAAGCTCTTGCTCTAAATGGTGTTTTAGATCCGCTTCTTTCAAGCTGAATTTATTTTCATTTTCTGGCGCTTTACCCGGATAAATCACAATATCAGGCGTGATCCCCTTAGCCTGAATGGTGCGCCCGCTCGGCAAATAGTAGCGTGCGGTCGTGATTTTAATGGCTTCGTCCTTATTGACAGGGAGCAGCATCTGCACGCTTCCCTTACCAAAGGTTTTTTCACCGATAATGATGGCTCGTTTGTGATCTTGCAACGCTCCTGCTACGATCTCGCTCGCGCTCGCTGAACCGCCATTGACTAACACCGCTATAGGCAAATTGGTATAAGGGGCTCTGCCGTTAGCCTTGTATTCTAAATTTTCTTCTTTGTTTTTGCCTTTTTGAGAAACTAAAACCCCCTCTTTAATGAAGAGGTTAGACAAGCCTACCGCCTGGTTTAACAGCCCTCCAGGATTCCCCCTTAAATCCAACACGATCCCCTTAGCCTTAGGGTTAGCTTTTAAGCCTTCTAAAACCGATTTGGTAACATTTTTATCAAAAGAATTGACTCTCACATACAAATAAGGCGTGTCTTTAATCTTTTTCACATAGACAGAGGGGATCTTGATAATATCCCTAACGATATTAAACACCAAGGGTTTTGGCTCGTTTTTTCTCACAATGGTGATCTGAATAGGGGTCTTTGGCTTGCCGCGCATGAGGTTGATCGCATCATCAATGCTCATGCTCAGCGTGCTTTCGTTATTGATTTTTAAAATGTTATCGCCTGATTTAACCCCAGCCTTGTAAGCGGGAGTGCCTTCTAAGGGAGCAATAACGGTCAAAACGCCATCGCGCATGCCCACCGTGATCCCAAGCCCCCCAAATTCGCCCTCGGTTTGAGCTTGAAACTCCTTAAACTTCTTTTCATTCAAATACGCTGAATGCGCGTCCAAATTAGAGAGCAAGCCCTCAATCGCTTTAGTCATGATCTCAGAAATACTGATTTTATCCACATACTTTTTTTCAATTTCTGAAACCACATTAGAGAAACGACTGAACGCCTCCACCCTTTTAGCCGCTAATTCTTGCGGATCTTCTTTGACCGGCTTGACCGGCTTTTTTTCCTTAACTTCACCACCATGCAAACTCACCGCAAGAGAAATCGCTAACAACCCTTTAAAAAGTCGTTTTGTCATTGTTAATAGCACCACCCATTTTTGAGATTAGAAAGAATCACCTTTAAGGTTTTATTCAATTTTTGCGTTTATTCTATCTAAAATTTAGATAACATGCCCATTCGTTCACTCATTTTGAGCCTAATCGGTATACATAAAAACGCGTAACTCCCCGATCCATTCACATGCAAATCGCAAAGCATGCCCGTTACAAAAACATTAGAAATGGGGCTTACTTTAGAGCCTCTATCGCAAAGACAATAACTTTTGTGCTAACTTTGACGCTAATTGCTGATAAATTGTTTTATTTTGTTGTCTAAAATGCTCTACTAACATTTTTAAAACTTTTTGTTCTGGGAATAAAATTAACACAAGATTGAAAATTTCATCATTATCCAAAAGCTTCCTATAAACGCTTGGCGCTAAATCTTTGATTTCTTTAAAGCTTTCTAAAGGATTTTCATCAAAATTCAAACTGGGTAAATCAGGTAAAATTTCACGCCATCGCGCTAAATGGTTTAAAACCTCATCCCAAACTTGCGGAATATTAAGTTTTTCAAACAACTCCTTACCATAACACAAGCTCAAAGGCACGCCATAATCAACAGATAATTTTTGCAATTCTTCTTTATAATAATTTTGATTTTTATTCAAACCCTCATCTATAAAGTAAAAATAGCCTTGAATGTTTTCGCCATAACGATGGATTAAAGCCTCTAATTTCCTTTCAAAGTTGTCTATTTGCCCTCTCTTTTTGGCGCTGTCATGGTCATCTCGCATTTTTTGTTCTATAAAATAATAGGTGTTATCTTTTTTAGCCAACTGATCTAATTCTAAAGATTCCCTTTTTTCTTTATCCTTATTGTAATAAGGGATTTTTTTAGATAAAGGTGAAAAGTTATGCTCTTTTAAATATTGTTCTATTAAGCATTCAAACGCATCGCCAAACTTAATCTCATGGGAAGTCAATAAATTTTGTAATAATTTTGTTTTAGGCTTAGTGGGTCTAAAAATCCCCAAATAGCGTTCAGGGTTTTCGGCAATATTTTCAAGTAACTTTGCTTTAGATGTTCCAAAAACAAACCGATTAAAAATCTCGTTAAAGGTTTGATAGTCCATTAAGAGTCCTTTTGGCAGATATAACGCAATTCATCTAACAATAAAAATTGATTCTGGTAATACGCATAAAAAAATTTCCAACCATTATGGTTGGTTTTATTCAAATATTTAGCGCTCATTTTATGAATAGAAGTTTCATAATTTTCATTATCTCTCACTTGTCCGTTTTCTAAAACTTGACAAATTTTTTCCTTGTTAGATGAATATAAAAAATCCCCGATTTTTAATAGTTGTTTAGAAATTAAAAGACTCATAGGGATTTTTGGGGGTTTAGTTTCTAATTCTAAATTAGTGATAAAATCGCTTTTATCTTTAGTGTTATTCAGGCGTTTTGCCGCTTCTTTAATATAAAAAGAATCTTTTTCAATGCCAATAAAATACCTGTTCATGGATTTAGCCACAGCCCCTGTTGTGCCTGTGCCAAAAAAGGGATCTAAAATAATATCTTTAGGTTTAGTCGCGCTTAAAATGATTTTTTTTAAAAGCGCTTCTGGTTTTTGCGTGGAATGCACTTTTTTACCTTGCGCATCTTTTAGTCTTTCGTTACCCATGCAAATAGGGATTTGCCAAACCGATTTTTCTTGTTTGTCATTATTGAGATACTTCATTGTTTTATAATTAAAGCTAACTTTGCTGTTTTTGTGTTTAGCGCACCAAATAAGCGTTTCATGGGCGTTGCATAGTCTCTTGCCAGCAAAATTAGGCACCGGATTACTCTTGTGCCAAACAATATCATTGAGTATCCAAAACCCTAAATTTTGCAAATGAAAACCAATTCTAAAAATATTTTGAAAACTCCCCATCACACAAATACTGCCATTATCTTTTAAAATCCTTTGGCACTCTCTTAGCCAACCCAAACAAAAGGTATCGTATTCTTTAAAAGAGCCAAATTTATCCCAATGATCCTCAACGCCTTGAAATTTTGTGCCTTCAAAACGCTTCAATTCCCCCTCTGTTTGCATAAAATAAGGGGGGTCAGCAAAGATAAAATCAACGCTTCTGTTAGGAAAGTCTTTCAATTTTTCTAAACAATCCCCCTCTATGATAGTGTTTAAGTTTTCTTTTAAAAAATCCATTATTAATTAACCTTTTATATCTGCTACTCTAGCCATTTTAACACAAGCGTTTTAAGGCTATCTTAATGTTTAGTCTTTAGCTTTGTTCTCATCAAATGCATCAAATGATAGAAGCTACCTATCCCCACCTATGTTAAACGATACAACAAAAACGCATAACTCCCCGATCCGTTCAAATGCAAATCGCAAAGCATGCCCGTTACAAAAACATTAGAAATGGGGCTTACTTTAGAGCCTCTATCGCAAATGAGAGCAAGATTAGGCAATACAGAATAAGGGGAAAGCCGATCCTCCGCCTCTGCGATAGATATTGTTGTCGCTTGTTTCTTTGCTGATGAATGCGGCATCAAAGTCAAAATCTCCGATGGCTTTGGCTTGGCGCGATAAGATAAGGGCGATATTGGTATTAAATGGGGGGGGGGGTGGATTTTGCAAGATTTCTTGCATTAACGCTTCGCTGTCATTCCCTTTTAAATGGGGCAAATCGCTCGTTAAAAATCCAAGCGTTTTTTGGATTTCAATCGTGCGCGCGATGACTTTAATGATATTAGTTACATGATCAAAGTCGCAAGGCTCGTTTTTGTGGCTTTTTAAATACTTGTCTAAAACGCCATACCCCCCTATTCTATAATCATGAATTTCTTTACTCACCCCCTTAAAATAAGCGCTATGGTTGATATAAAGCCGTTGTTCTGGTTCGTTATGAGAGGGTTTTTTGATGATGCGATCATGCTCTTCTTTGTAGTAGGATTCGCCTATGGTGGCGTCTTTTAATTTGTCAAAGCTGTGATTCAGGCTTTCTTTATTTAAGACATGCAAGCCGATTAGTTCAATCCCTAAAAGGCTTAAAACCCTGAACAAATCTTTATTGTTTGTGAAAAGGATTTTAGGGTAATCGGCTTTGAGAAAGTCTTCATAACGCTTGCGGTAATGTGGGGAATACAATAACGCATAGATATAGCCTAAAACCTCTAACGGCTCAAAATGGTGGCTATAATGCTTGTCTATAAAGCTTCTAAACTCTGGCGTAAAATTTTCGGTGTAGTTGGGGTGTTTGAATTGATAGAGGGGGTAATTAACCCCAGCTCCATTGCCCCCAGAGCTTAACCCTTGATCATTAATGCTAGAGCTTATAAAGCATTGCGTCCAACTTTTATCGTTGTTTTTTAGCTGTCGTGGGGTGTTTAGCGCGACATTTTGGCGCGTTTGATTGGGTGTTTTAGGGTTTGTTGGGGGGGGGGGTAACATGTGCTTGAAGACTTCGCCTCGTGGATAAGCGATAAAAGACTTTGATTTACCGGTATAATAAGTGTAGTAAAAATCAAAAGGGCGGTATTGGCACGAAACAATGTATTCTTCTAAATTGTTAGCGTTTGCCTTAACATCTTTAATGGCATATTCTAAACGCCAATCCCTACCATCTTTTTTAATATTATAAATTCTGCGTAACTCGCTAGGTTCTAAGGTTGAAAAATCTTTTAGAAGCTTGAGCAAGCTTTCTTTATCCTTATGAAAAACGACATGGTCTCGTTGCGAACAAATACCGGTGCTTCCAATTTGAAACATCTCCTGGACGCTAAAGCCTTGTTCGTATTCCTCTAACAAGGGCGTTTCTTGGGGTATGAGTAAGTAAAAAGGCTCTCTTGGGGCAAGCTCAAGCCATTCAATCCTATCCAAATCGTTTTGGGCTAAAAAGGCGTATTTTTCAGCCCTTCCGCCATACACATCGTAATAGTGGATTTTTTGCTTGGTGGCTTGCGCCTTTTTGACAAAGAGATTAATGGACACACCTTGCATGATATTGAAAACGTTTTCATCTGTTGCGCCTTGTAGGGTTTTCTCCTTTTTCCTAGCGTTTCCATGCAGGTTTAGGATATAAAGCTCATCGTAGCATTCTAAAAGAGAGCGCCTTAACCCCCTAAAAGTAGGGTTGTCTAAAAAGGCGTTGTTAGAGATAAAGCCAAAAAGGCCATGCCCTAATAATTCGATCTTGTTTTGAGCGAAACGCATGAATTTCACGTAATCGTCTAAGAGCCATTTAGGGTTTTTCTCCTTTTGCAATTTGTATTTAGAGTGGAGATTTTTAAGTTCCTTTAGGGCGTTTTTACTGCCGCTTTCTTTTTGTTTTTGAATGTTCTTTAAAAGCGTTTGGATTTTATCGGCAAGTTTAACCGTTTTTTCTATTTCTATGGTTTGAAATTCAGGCTCTATACCGTAAGTGGCTTTCACTTCCCATTCAAACAAGCCCTTATTCTCGCTCGCCCCGCTATAAGGGGGGTTACCGGTGATGATAAGGATGTTTTCATTTTTTTTGATTTCTTTGGCGTTTAAAAGCTCTTTTTCAAAAATCGGGTTTAGCCCACGATAAGCAACGATTTCACTAGGCTGTATGAGGGTGTTGGTTAAAATGATTTTAAGCGCGTCGTTGTCTTTGAGAGGCTTTTTAAATTCCTCCTTAAAGGCTTGGCTGAGATTCAAATGAGCGATCGCATAAGGAGCGATCAAGTATTCAAACCCATAAAATTGCTTCAAAAGGTTTTGGTATTTGTCCTCTTTAGTGGAGGTGCCTCCATCGCTTGTTTTTCTCGTTTCTAGCGCTTTTCTGAACGCTTCCAATAAAAAAGTGCCTGTGCCGGTAGCAAAATCTAAGAGCTTGATGTTTTCGTTATCTAAAGCACTTTTTAAGCCTAAGGGAGCGTCTTTGAAATGCGTTTTGAGCAGGCTATCCAAAGCGTTAATGATGAATTTCACCACAGAATCTGGGGTGTAATACACGCCCTTTTTCTCTCGTAATTTAGGGTCATAAGCGCTTAAAAAGGTTTCATAAAAGTGCAAATAAGGGTCTTTATCGTCATTCAAATCTTTAAGGATAGAGTCCATATCAACATGATTGATCAAGTTTAAAATTTCATTTAAAAGCCATTGGATCTCTTGGATTGCATCAAGCTTCTTTAAAAAATCCGCCATTTCTCTGATCACAGCGAAATTTTCAGGAATGGAGCTTCTCACATTATCCAAATTAATTTTTTCAAAAGGGTGGTTGAGCTTGGCTATAAAAAGGCTGTAGGTGAGCGTTTGAGCGAACGCATCGCTAAAGTCTTCAAAACTCAATTCTTCATAAAGATATTCTTTAAAATTCTTAAAAATGCTAGAAACTTGCGTGTCTTTTTGGTATTGGATTAAAGCGTCTTTTAAATACTTGGTAGGCGTGCTTAAATGCGTTGCGAAATCTTTAGCGTTAGTGATAGGGGCCGCTTCGTGATTGAAAAAGCTTTTGAACAATTCAATCAGATCGCACTCGGTTTGCGGGTTGGGTTTTAGGGGTTTAGAGAGTTCATCAGGGCTAGCGATAGAAATTTGTCTTTTAATTGAAGGCTTATTCTCTTCATCTTTTCCTACCCACACGAAATTAAGGTAATCGGTGAGCATGAGGTTGGGATTCAATTCTAAATATTTAAGGATTTGTTTGTTTTTTAAGAGCTGGTTAAGATCAGTCCCTACCTTTTTATTTTCTATATAGCCGATGTTAAGCCCTTGATAAGAGATGCGAAAATCAGGCTGACCACATTGTTTGTCTTTTTTAGGCTCATGTTCAATCTTAAATTCCTTATTGAAATTGTCTTTTAAACTTATAAGCAAGTTTTCTAAAGGGCGACGGTGCGTGAGTTCATTCTTTTCAGGCGTAAGATCTTTAATGCTTTCTAAATATTCTTTTAGCATGCTAATAACCCCTTTTTAAAGTTCTTAAGCCATTTTCATGTGCATGTCAATAAAAGTGGCTTGATGGATTAAAGCCCCTACGCTAATGGCATCCACGCCGCTTTTGGCGTAAGCGTTGATGGTCTCTAGTGAAATGTTCCCGCTCGCTTCTAGTAAAACAAAAGGGTAATGCGCCTCTCTATAAGCGGCAATTTCTTTCGTCTCTAAAACGCTCATGTTATCGCACATCACAATATCCGCTCCCGCGCTCATGGCGTTTTTGGCTTCTTCAAAGCTCTCGCATTCAATTTCAATTTTAGCCGTGAAAGGCAAGTTTTTTCTGGCATGCGTTAAAAAGTTTTTGAGATCTTTCACATGCTTTAAATGCGTGTCTTTAAGCATTAAAGCGTCATCTAGCCCTAAGCGGTGGTTGCTCGCCCCCCCATTAAGCACGGAATATTTTTCAAAGATCCTTAAAAGGGGTCTGGTTTTTCTCGTGTCCAACAAACGCACCTTATGAGAATTTAAAGCTTCTACAAAACGACTCGTTAAAGTGGCGATCCCGCTGCTGTGTTGCAAAAGATTTAAAAGGGTGCGCTCAATCTTTAAAAGCATGCTAAAATCCCCCCTAATCTCCATTAAAGTGTCTTTAGGCTTGAAACGCTCTTTATCTTTAATGGTTTGAGTGCATTCAATCCCGGTCATTTGAAGCAACTCTAAAGCGTATTTTTCGCCTGAAAACACGCCCTCTTGTTTAGCCCTAACAAAGGCTGTGGCTTTAAAATCCTTTTTTAACACCCTTTCAAACAAATCCCCATGCCCTAAATCTTCTTTTAAGGCGCATTCTAAAAAAGTTTTAATCTCCATTAGGATAACTCCATCATTTTAGTTAAAGCGAGTTTGGCTAAACGCGCCACCTCATCTTTTAATTCAATCGCATTGTAAGCCCTGTGGTTTTTATAAGCCTTTAAGACTTCAAACAAATCTTTTAAAGTCGTTTCATTCATGGTAGGACAGAGAGCGAGCGTGCTAGAAAGAATGAAAGTGTTTTGATGGTTACGCTTGGCTTTCAAGCGATTGACTAAATGGCTTTCAGTGCCTATGGCGACTTTTTGATGGGGGCTTAGCTTTTCTACAAATTCTATGATCTGACTCGTTGATCCGCTAAAATCAGCATTAGAAACCACGCTAGGCTCGCACTCTGGATGGACAGCGATTAAAATATCCGGGTATTTTTGGCGGTAAAATTCAATGTCTTCTAATTTGAAAAGCTGATGCACCGAACAAAAGCCGTTATAACAAACCACATCAGCGTTTTTGATTTCTTCTTGGCTATTTACGCCTAAAATCGCGCTTTTTAAGCCGTTTTCTAGGGCCAGATTTTCCCCCAAGCATTTATCCGGTAAAAAAAAGATTTTTTTATTTTGTTTTAAAGCGTGATTGAAGATCTTAGAAGCGTTCCTGCTGGTGCAGACCACGCCGTCATCTTTAGCGACTTTGGCCTTCACTTCAGCGTTAGAATTGATATAAGTGATAGGGTAAAATTCTTTAACGCCGTATTCTTTCAATAAATGAACGCTCCTATCGTAGTAATGGCTGTCTATCATTCTCGCCATAGAACAGCATGAGAGTTTGGGCATGATCACTTGTTTGTTAAAGGCTAGGGCCTTCACGCTCTCGCCCATGAAATGCACCCCGCAAAACACGATGAGGTTTTTATCGCTCTGGCTTGCGATTTTAGCTAATTCCAAGCTATCGCCTGTGTGGTGGGCTAATTCTACAATCTCATCTTTTTGATAGAAATGAGCCACTAAAAGCGCGTCTAAATCGTTCAATAATTCCACAATAGAAGTTTTTAAATCAGTTGGCATGAAATTCCCCTATACTTTCCCCAAACTTCACGCTTTTTTCTTTCAAATCTTTAAAAGCGGTGTTTTGAATGAATAAAACGATCGTAGAGCCCATTTCAAAATTCCCTAAATTATCCCCCTTTTTAACCTTAATGGGGGGGTTATAAGAGTAGGTTTGCGTGAAACGGACTTTAGCGTTAGTTTGGATATTCTTATCAAAATTGAAACGCATTTTACCCACATTTAACGCCCCCACCGCTACAAAATACAACCTATTGCCTTGAATGTCTTTTGCAACAAGCACCACCCTTTCATTGCCCACAAACAGATTGTTGTTTTTGTTTAATGAGGGTTTATTGACCGGTAGTAATTTCCCCGCAAAATAACGAGCCTCTAAAATTTCTAAATCGCAAGGGGCGTGGTAGTGGTGGTAATCTTTGGGCGAAAGGTAAAAATTCACATAGAAAAAAGAAAGCCTTAAGGGGTTGATTTCGCCCACTAATTCATGCGCTTTATAGGGCATGCCTTTAATCTGTAAGGCGGTATCGTTGTCTAAAAAAGCGCATTCGGTGATCAAAGCGTCGCACGGCGCGATGCAAATATTAGGGGCTTTGTCAAAGGGGCGTTCTTTTTTTAAAGAGCGCGTGAAAAGGGCGTTCAAACTCTTATAATTTTCCAAAGGCTCAAACTCGCTCAAATCAATTTTAAAGATCTTAACGTAAAGGGCGTTGATGCCTTTTTGGATAAAAGAAGGGAATTTATAGCCAGCCACAGAGCCAAAAACCCTTGAAAGAGCGTTGCTTAAAGCTACCATTTTAACCCTGCCATGTTCAATATAAATTCCACCTCGCCCTTACTCACTTTAAATTCTTTAGAAATAGAATCCACGCTATAACCCTCTTGATACATTTTTAAAACCTGTTTTTCATTGATCTCATCGCTAACGGCATAATGCCCCATGTCTTTGAATTTGTTTTCTAAAGTAATGATTTTTTCTTCTAAATAATCGCGCTCTTTGTCCATGGATTTTTGGATTTCTTGCAACTGGTTATAAAGGTGTGAAAGGGTCGTTTTTAATGAGCTATCCTCTTTAACGCTTTTTTCTAAAGAAAGACCTTCCAAACGCCCCTCTAATTCTTTCAAACGCTTAGAATAAATATAATTTTCTTGATAGGATTCGTCTAAGGTTTTTTCTAAACGCCTCATTTTGTGGTAAAACTCTTTTTCTTTAAGATACAAATACCCCACCAAGCACACCAACACCAATAAAATCGCCCCTAAAACGACCATAAACAAATCATTAGAAGATAACATTACCGCTCCCGTTCATAATTTCAAGCCTTTTCTTTCGCTATGGACAATGAAAGAATCATAACGCTTAATGTCTAGGGCATGCATGCGAGTGATTTCTAAAAAATCTTTATCCCTAGCCACGCCAAAAAAGGCTAGGATTTTCCCCTCTAACACGCAACGCCCATAGTAAGTTTGAGACGCTATCAGGCTTTGTTTTTTTAAGCAAATAAGCCCATGCCCTAAAGCGATGATGCGGTTATTTTGCTCCAATTCAAGCAGATTTTCTTTTAAAAGCAGGCTTTCTAATTTTTCTAGCTTAAAATACAGCGCTTTGAGCAATTCCAGAGTGTCATTTTCAACGTTCAAGCGTGAAAAATCAAAGCCAGAATTTAACCAATCAAATTCTTCTAACACCGCTAAAGAGCGTTTACTTTTAGAAATAAACCTTTCATAAGAAAACGATAAATCGCACTGGACTAAGCGCGTTTCAAACCCTAAAGCTTGGGATCTTAAAACCAACTCATGCATGCTTAAACCCCACATCAAGGACGATAAAAATAAAAAACACCACCCCCAAATAGCCATTACTCACAAAAAAGGCTTTAGGGATATTTTTATAATCTCTGGCCACTAAAATCTGCTCATAGAGTAAAATCAAGGCTGAAACCCCTAAACCTAGATACGCAAAAAGCCCCCCATGATAGCATTTCACAAAACAAAGCCAGCAGATCAGCGCCACAAGGTGCGAGAGCCTTGAAAGGTTCAAGCACCATTTTTCCCCTAATTGGCTAGGAATGGAAAACAAGCCCCTTTCTTTATCAAACTCCATATCCTGTAAAGAATAGAGCAAATCAAACCCAGCCACCCATAACATCACCCCTAAAGCCAAAAAGACATTCCATAAAGGGATCGCTCCTAAAACCGCCACGCTTCCTGCAATGGGGGCCAAACCCAAAGCCAAGCCCACGACAAAATGCGCCAAAGAAGAAAAGCGCTTGAAATACGAATACCCCCCTAAAATGATCAAAAAAGGTAACGAAAGTTTGAAAGCTAAAGGGTTAATGAAATAGCTCACTCCCACGAATAAAAGAGCGTTTGAAACGCTAAAAATCACCATGCCTTTAACGCTGATTCTGCCATCCACGCTCGGGCGGTTTTTCGTCCTTGGGTTATCCTTATCAATGTCTCTATCCACCAAGCGGTTAAACCCCATAGCGAAATTTCTCGCCCCTAATAAGGCTAAAAAACAAAGGATTAAGGTTTCTAAGCCAAAAAAGAGCGTTTGATTTTTTTGATAGGAGCTTATGACCATAGCCATGAGTAAAAACATGCTAGAAAATATCGTATGCTCTAATGCGACCAATTCGCTTAAAGCTTTGATTTGGTGCGTGATTTTTTTAAGCAATTATTTGATCCCTAATAAAATGACTTTTCTAACCCACAATTGAGCTAGGCATTATAATATATTGATAGCAACAATACAAGAAAAAGCCCATGCTTAAAACATTCATGCTTAAATAAACCTTAAAAAAACGCGCGCTTAAAATCGTTAAAAATAAATGTGCCCCCAAAAGCCATAAGGGCGAAGGAACCGAAATCGTAGGGATGGTTAAAGGCATGCTTAAAAAATGATCCAACAAAGACCCTAAACCCACCGCATGCAAAAACAAACTCAAAGGGAAAAACACGATAAAAATCAAGCCTAAAGGAATGCTAAAGAGCTGGTAGGGCGAAAACATAGGGAAAAAGGCATGCGCGATAATGAGCATGTTCAAAAACACTAACACGCTTAAAGCGATCGCTTGAAACGATCGCTTTAAAAAAGAAGAATCTTTAAAAAAAATTTGAGTGTGTTTTAAAAACAAAAAGATATACCACACCCCACAAACAGAAAGCAAAAACCCCACGCTAAAAAGCAATTTAGGGAGTAACGCTATGGCGATACAGCACGCTAAAATCAAAAGTTTAAAACTCAAAATCCTTACCCCAAAAAAGCATGCCAAAAACCCTAATAAGCCCATTAAAAACGCCCTGAAAAAAGAGGGTAAAAAATCTAATAGTAATAAATACCCTAGCAAAAAAACCCACACCAAAACCCCTATATCATAAAAAGCGTTCCTATAAGGGAAATAGCGTTTTTGTAAGGGGGTATAAAAAAGAGAGAAAAGAAAATACACGCTCATGCTCAAAATCCCTAAATGAAACCCGCTAATGGCTAGTAAGTGGTTGATCCCTAGCGCGTTAGCCCTGTCTCTTAAGTCTTTATTCAAGCTATCCCCTATAAAGAGCGCTCGATACAAATTGCCCACCAAAGCGTTGGAATGGGTGCTGTCAATGAAATGGCGCAAATGCGATTTGAAATCTTGTTTTCGCGTTAAAGAAAAAGAATAAGTTTGAAAAAAGCATGATTTTAGAGACTCTAAGAACGAACAAGGCTTGATCTTGCCAAAAAATTGCGCGTGGCGGTATTGGAGGTTTTTTAAAGGCTCTTTAATGGTGGTGTAAAAGATCATGCCCTTAGATTGGAGTTTTAAGACAAAATAGGTTTTTTGATCTTTAGTTTTAGGGTATTGTAATAAGATTTGAGCGTTCAGGCTTGTAGGTTTTGAAAAATCAAGCTTTTGGTGATTCAAGTATTCTAAATAAAGGTTGATCGCCAATAAAAGGCTTAAAACAACCCCACACCATAAGTATTCTTTGGGGGTTGAAAGCAAATCAAACGCCCCCTGAAAGGTTTTATCTTTCAAGTTGTAACTATATCATAATCCACTTTAGTTTCTTGGTTTTCTTCTAAATGGGAATCTATGGGCATGTCTTCATAGCGCGTGAAAGGAGCGTTAAAGCGCGTATAAACCGTTCCTGTAGCCCCATTCCTGTTTTTAGCCACGATGATTTCAGCCTCTTCAATACTGCCATTTTGCTTGTGGATACGCCTTTCTTCATTAACTTTTAGGTGCAACTCTTGCGCCTCTTCAATTTTGCCTTCTTTTTTGAGTTTGTCTATTTTGTTGTCTTCAGCCCTCATTTGATAGATATAGCCTCTATATAAAAATAAAACAATATCAGCGTCCTGTTCAATCCCCCCGCTGTCTTTAATGTCCGAAAGAATGGGCCGTTTATCGTCTCGATTTTCTAGGCTGCGGTTGAGTTGGACTAGTGCTATGATAGGGATTTCTAACTCTCTGGCTAAGGTTTTAAGCTCCCTTGAAATTTCAGCGATCTGTTCATGGCGTTCTTTAGTGGCTTTACTTCCTGACATGAGTTGCAAATAGTCAATAAAAGCGATACTCAATTCCTTGTGTTGGGATTTAAGCTTTCGTAGTTGCAAGCGGATTTGCTCTATCCTCACATAACTTTTATCGTAGAAAAAGAGTTTTTTGCAAGAAAGGTGATCGTAGCATTTGGCTAAATTTTCCCATTGATCATCATCAAGCCTCCCGCTCTCTAAATCATGCATGTTAATAGAAGTGAGATCCGATAACGCCCTTAAAGCGAGTTGCTCCGCAGACATTTCTAAACTAAAAACCGCTACCCCCCTATCGTCATTGAGCGCAGCTAAGACCATGTTCATCATCAAACTGGTTTTACCCATAGACGGCCTTGCCCCTATAATGACTAAACTCCCCTTATTAAAACCGCTCGTGTAATTATCCAACTGGACAAAGCCAGTCGGTATGCCAGTAACTTCCAAACTCCCTTTTCTTTGGTTTTCTGTAATAAGATCCATTGCGCTTTCAAGCACTTCTTTAATGCTTCTAAAGCCTTCTATCGTGCTGCCATTCAATAACGCATAGACTTCTCGCTCCACAGCGCCTAAAATATCGCTGGATTTTTGCGCGCTTTCTAGGGCTTGCTCTCTAATGGTGTTAGCCAAGCCAAAAAGTTTTCGTTTAATGGAGGCGTTTTTGATCTCTTCCACATAGGCTTCAATATTATCTATAGGGCTTGCCGCAAAAATAGCGACCAGATCTTCTTCTTCGATTTTCTTGTCTTTAGGCATTTTTTGGCGGATAAAATTCTCATCAATGGGGCAATCTTCTTCATGCAGTTTTAAAGCGATTTCAAAAAACAAGCCGTTAGGCGGGTAGTAAAAATCGCTAGGCTCTAAAACGCTATGGACCTCTTCAATCTTATGATTGGCCAACACAATGCCTGAAAGCACGATCCTTTCAATGTTTTGCAATTGCTGCAAATGCTTTAAATGATCCATTTTTATCCTTTTATAATCGTTTGATCTTTTCTATCAAATCTAGGGGCGTTAAAGCGTAATTGTTCTTAAATTCCAAACCCGCTAGGGCGTGCGCTAGGCTTGCGTTAATAGCGGCGTCTAAAGGCGTATAATTTTGAGAAAGTAGGCTTACAATCAGCCCCGCTAACACATCGCCACTCCCAGCTTTGGCTAAAGCCACGCTCCCTAAATTGTTGATAAAAGTTCGCCCTTGATGAGCGATCAGGGTATTAGCCCCCTTTAAAAGCAAAACCACTTTGGGGTATTTTTGAGAAAAATCCCTTGCGATTTCTAGTTTATTGTCTAGTAATTCTAGCATGCTTATATTGATCCCCACTAATTTTAACAACGATAAAAACTCTTTAGGGTGAGGGGTTAAGATCACTTCTTTTTCTAAGGCTTGTAACACCTCTTTATGATAAAAAACGCCCGCATCTAAAACGCATGGGGCTAATTCAAGCCACTTATTAAAATCCTTTGGAATATTTTCTAACCCCATGCCAAGAGCGAACGCGCTCAATGGGTTAGGGAAATTTTCACAAAAGACCAATTCTAAAGGCTTGTTATTAGAAGTTATCTTGCATTCTAACGCTTGAACGCTCACCACTCCAGATCCAAAACTTAACGCGCTTAATGCGCTCAATAACCCCGCCCCACTATGCTTGCCTAAAAGCACATGCGCATGCCCGTAATTGCCTTTATGAGCGTTTTTTCTATCCCTTAAGGGCAGTTTGAGATCGCTTTTTTCTAGTAAAAAAGTGTCTGTTGGGATCTCATAGATTTGATTAAAAACCCCCAAATGCCCCACTTTCAATTCCCCTACATAGTCTTTAGCCCTATCGCTTAATAAGCATGATTTGATAGCACCCATGCTGATAGTCGTATCCGCTTTAAACGCCCTCTTATCCACCCTGCCTTTAGAATCGATCCCGCTAGGAATGTCGCAAGCGATTTTAAAGTGCGCTTTTTGAGAAAGGCTTTCAAAGTTTAAAAACGGCTCTAATTCGCCCTTAAAAGCGCTCCCTATCACGCAATCTATTAACACATCGCATTCTAAATCTTCATTCTTTTCTTCCCATGCTTTGATGACTACCCCTGCTTTTTTAGCCCTTTCTTTTTGCAATTGGCACATGGGGCTTTTGGCTAATTTCATTTCAAAAACTAGCACTCTAAAACGCCCCACTAAACGCCTAGCTAGAGCATAACCATCGCCCCCATTATCCCCACTCCCACAAAGGATAATGACTTTAGCACCCAAAGAAGCGTTTTGTAAAACCGCCCTTTCTAAAGCCATAGCGGCGTTTTCCATTAAAATGTCTTCGCTTAAAAACAATTCTTCAAGCGCCCTTTTGTCTAGGGTATTCACTTTTTCATACACTGAAAGCATCTTTATCCTTGAAATTGAACGCAAAACGAATTTTCATAAAACGTTCCTTTTAAAGAGGGTTCGCTATGAATTTCTAAACGCATTTTATACTTTTCGCACACTTTTTTCACTAAATCTAACCCTATACCATAACCCAACACGCTAGAATTGAAACGCGCGTAACGAACGCTTAATTCGGTGATCTTGTCTTTAGGGATTTCATACCCTAAATTTTTCACTTTCAAAAACTCGCATGTTAGCTCTATGTGGATATACCCATGCATGACGCTGTATTTGATCGCGTTCATGAGCAAATTGCTATAAAGCGAAAGGAAATCCTGCTCTTTAGCCTTAAACGCCACCTCTACTAGATCGCTTTTAAATTCCAGCTTGTGGTAGTCTATCATCTCGCTAAAAAGCGTATTTTCTTTAATAATCAGGGCTTTTAAGTCTAAAAGCACAAAAGACTCGCGCTCAATGTCTTGCATCACCAAATAAGAGAGCGAGCGGTATAAAAAACTCATGCGCTGGATAGCGATTTTAATGCGGCGGTGTTGTTGGTTGTCTTCTAAGGTTTTTAAAGACAAGACTAAAGCGCTCATGGGGGTGTTTAATTCATGCGTGGTGTTTTTTAAAAAATGATCGATGCGCGTGATTTCATTCCTAATGGGCTTTAAAAACAAACGCCCCAAAAACACAGAAACCCCTATCACGCATAAAAACGCTATGACAAACACTAAAACAATGTTACGATACAAAGAAGAAAAATGAAGGGGTTTAGAATTTTTAAAAAGCATTTTAACCACGCCTAAATGGGCGAAAGTTTCATCGCTAAACAGGTAATACTCCCCCTTAAAATTAAAAAAGCCCGCCTCTTTATGGGTTTTGATCAAATCCGCGCTTTCAGGGATATTAGAATATAAAACACGCTTTTTACTATCAAAAAGCGCTATGGAAGCGTCTTTATAGCGTGAAATCAGAGCGTTTAAAGCGTTGTGATAATCCCCATGCGTTTGCATGTGCAATGCAACCACTTCACTAGCGATCTTAGAAGCCATTTTGTCCATGTCCATGCGTATTATTTTGATTTTTTCGTTTTTTTCATAGTTAAACGCTAAAACGCTAATCACTAGCATTAACACAAACGAAGAGCCTAAATAAGTCCCTAAAAAGAGCTTGAGGGATTTTTTTTCATAGTGGGTTAAAGCGATAGCCCACCCCCTTATGCGTTTCTATGCAATTTTTACCCAAAAGCTTGCGCAACACTTTAATATAAGTGCGTAAGGTGGAATCATCAATCGCTTGCTCCCATAAGTTGTTTTCTAACGCTTGAGAGCTGATGATTTGCCCTTTATGCTCTAAAAAGTATTCTAAAAGTTGGGCGGTTTTGGGCGCTAGGATTTCCTTTTTCCCTTTAATGTTCAAAGCGTGTTGGTGGTAAAAAATGTTAGGCATGATTTCTATGGGATCATCATTGAAAAATCTTTTAATACGCGCTTCCAATTCGTCCAAATCAAAGGGCTTTTTCAAATAATCGCTCGCTCCTAAATTAAAGGCGTTTTTTAAAATAGCGTTATCCTGTAAGGCGGTGATAAAAATCACAGGCGTAGAGATTAGAAAATCGTTTTTGATGCGCTTGAACAATTCCAAGCTATTCATTTCAGGCACTTGCACGTCTAAAAGCAAGAGGTTAAAGCGCTCAACCGAGAGCCTTTCATAAGCCTCTTTCCCGTTAAAAGTGCAAAACACTTCATAGCCCAAATGCTCTAAAAATTCCTTGATACTCTCGCTCAAAAGGTAATCGTCTTCTAGTAAAAAAATCTTTTTTTGCATGGGGGTATTGTAGCGCTAATTGCCTTTATACCAAAAGCGGTTATGCAAAACGCTCCCTTAAAAAAGACACCGCCTTATTTCATCAGCCGTTTTTAGAATGCAATAAATCTTTATTGTATTCCAACATGGCATTTTGTAAATCAAGTTTATATAACACATTTTCAATATAAGTAAAATAAAGGCTTTCTTGTTCTTCTTTTAAGCCTTTAGATAAAACCACATCGCAATTTTTAAAATACAAACAAATATGTTTATTTTGCGTTTGAGATATTTTTGCATGGTTAAAAGCGTCAATATAGATTAAATTTTCCCATTTATCCAAAAGATCAAATTCTTCTATAGAGCGAGCCAAGCATAAAGGCACAATATGGTGCAATTCAAAGCCCTTTTCTTTTTTAACGCCATGTTTTTCAAAATAAAGGGTTTTCTCTTTAATAGAGCGTTTGAGTTTTTTATCGTTTTGTTTGTTTTCTTCATTGAGCGTTTTTAAAATAAGCCTTTCTTTATTGGTTTCAAAAAACACGCTTTGTTCTAGCAAGCTAAAAATCTGTTGGGCTTGATTTTTCCAATTATGATAATCTCTCTTTTCTAACTTGTTCCCGTTAAAATGGTTAGGGTTGCAATAATTTTGTGCTAACTCTTTTAATTTTTCTTTTTGGATACGGCTTAAGCTCCTATATTCTCTAACATATTCTATGATTTCACTTCTAGTAAAATTTTCAATATTTAAAAATGTAACAAAAAACATCATTTCTTCAATGTCTAAATAATGATTTTCAAGCTCTATCATCATCTCTCTGCATTCTGCCCCAAAACCTTGTAAAAGATTTTCTAAAGCTTGCGTGTAACAAAAATTTTTTCTTAACAAATCTTGTGCGTTTAAAAATTCTATAGCTAAGGGAGTTAAACTGATATATTTAATATTGCTTTGAATGTAGGGGTTTGTAGGTTCCTTATTTTTATTGTAGCGTTCAATCAACCCCATTCTATGCATATCTACAAAAAGATTTTTCCTTAAGCTATCTTGGGTTACTTGATTCTTTTTTCCTAAATTATCTTGAGATATTTCAGACTTGCAGATACTATCAACCACTTTTGTATAAACCTCTTCGCCTATGATATTGCTAGGGCGTTTGCTCATATCGGTGGTGCGAATCTGTAAAAAATCCTCTCCTACTTCATTAAAAATAGCTTGAATAATGATTTTAATCTTATTTTGATCGTAACGATGGTGTTGGGATAAGTGTAAGCCCCTATAATCAGAGCTTTTTATGCGATTGGCTAAGAATTTCAAACACTCCTTGCTAGGGTCAAGCTGTGTGATTTCTAGCAAAATTTTTTCTAATTTTTGCATGTTAAATATCCTTTTTTATCTGTATTCATTATACCTAAATATTTCCAAACTCTCATGCACATATTCAGCATGGATCTCACACCCTATAAAATTACGCCCTAAACTTCTAGCCACTAAGCTAGTCATGCCACTGCCACTAAACAAATCTAAAATCAAATCGTTTTTGTGAGAGCTAGCCTTTATCATGCGTTCAATGAGTGCTTTAGGTTTGATGCTAGGGTGTTTTGGCTTAAGGATTTTACCCTTCTCTTTTTCAACATGCCTTTGTGAAGTGATTTCCCACACATCAAGGCACAATTTGCCCTTAGGGTTAGGGAACCAGCGTTTGTTGTTTTTTAAAATCCCCTTACTTTGAGCATGCTTGATGCGTTCGGTGGATTCATAAGCAATGCGCACTTCATCGGCATTAAAGGTATAGTTTTTCTTGTGCATGCTATAAAATAAAATGCTTTCTTGCGCGTGGTTATAACGCTTTTTGGCGTTGGCAAACCCATCTTTTTTAACCCAAGTGATAAAATTTAAAAAATGCGCTTTTTTATGGTGCAAATACGCTAAAAATAAAGCGCAATTAAAGGGGGTATTAAAGATATAAAAACTCCCTGTGTCTTTGATTTTGGGCAGCATTTTATCAATCCAAGCGTAAGAAAATATTAAAAACTCTTCATCATTTTTAAAACTATCCCATGAAGCAATTTTAAGATTATAGGGGGGATCAATAATGGCTAAATCAACGCTTTTATCTTCTAATTTGTCTAAAAAGGTGAAAACATCTTCTATATAAATCTTATTCAAAATCAAACAAGTTTCCTAATTTTTGCTCAATCAAGGGCTTATAATTTTCATAGAGTTCATAACCTATAAAATTTCTTTTTAAAAGCTTTGCTTCCCTTAAGGTTGTCCCACTCCCGCTAAATGGATCTAGCACCACATCGCCCACGCAACTATACAACCTAATCAAACGCCTTGCTAATTCAGCCGGCATTAAAGCCGCATGCTTACCAAAAGCAATATCGTTTTTATTAGGGATTGGGATTTCCCAAATTTGTTTGGTAAATTCCACCCACTCCTCTTGAGTCAATTGGCTTTGTTCTTTTTGTTCTTCTGTGGGTTGTTTGGGCTTGCCATCTTTGACAAACACGCCGATAAATTCTATAGTATTTTGCGCATAAAAATTTCTAGGATAAGGGTAACTCCCAAACATCAATCTTTTAGTGGGATTTGCGCGTTTCCAAATATAGACATCTAGTAAGAACATTTTAGGCTTGTTTTTTAGCGTATTATTTAAATCATGCAAAATGGAATGCTGAATATCAGCATGCAAATCAAAAATATGGCGGTTATAGTGCGTGTTTAAAACCTTTTTAAGCATGGGCATTAAAGGCACATTAATGCATAACTTACCATTGGGTTTTAGCGTTCTATAGCACTCAAGCCAAACTTTTAAAAGACCTAAAAGATAATCTTCATATTTTTCTAACGCCCCCAAATCTTCAACATGTTGGGCTGAATGCTGTAAATCTTGTGTGCCGTTTTTTGCGTAATCTTTGATGTTGAAATAAGGCGGGCTTGTGATGATCAAATCTACGCTATTATCTGGCACTTCATTCATGTTGGTGCTGCTGTGATAAAACACTTTATTGATATTCAATCTTATTTTTACCTTTTATTAAACTTCAATGGGTTTCACAGAGATAATTTTACAATGAAATAGGGGTATTTTAAAAAAATGAGTCAGTCAAGGCAATCTAAATTTTCAACAAGTCAAACTCCCTAACGCTCTCGCTTAAAAGGTAATCGTATTCTAGTAAAAAAATCTTTTTTTGCATGGGGGTATTGTAGCGCTTAATGGGTGGGCTTTGTTATAATACTTCCTATGTTTTTAAGGAGCGTGATGATGAAAACGAACGAAGTGCAATTTTATGAAGTTTTAGAAAACCTTTTTATAGGCGTTAAGATTGAAGACCAACAAGAAAGCCTTTTAGATTCTAGCCCTAGAGCAATGAAAAACGGCATGATCAACCTCATGAAGGCTAAAAGCCAGTATTATCAAAGCAAAAAACAAGAATTAGAAAAACTCATCAATTTAAAATGCCAAAACAACAACGATCTCAAAGAAGAATTGTTTGACAAACTCTATAGCTTTTTCAAGCGTTATTTCAGCGCTAATGGAGGGATTTATTTCAACGACACGCCCCTTTACGATAATCTTTATACCAAAAGCGGTTATGAAAAATGCTCCCTTAAAAAAGACACCACCTTATTTTATAAAACTAAAGATCTTTATTACGTGAAAAGCGAAACGATCTATAAGGATTTTTGCTTTGAATTAGAGGGCATTCTTTTTAATTTTGACACTTCTTTACTAGAAAGCAAAAAGTATAATGAAAAAGTGGATTTAGTCTTTGATTTAAAAGATATAGACACAAAAACTAACACCCTGAATTTTAGCGTTACTCTTAGCAGTAAGGGGACTCAAACCAAAACGAATGAAATCCTAAAAAAATGCTCCAATCAAGGCGTCAAACTTGATGAAGAAATTTTAAAAAAAGCGTTTGTCAAATTCAAAAAGCAAGGCAGCATGGATTATTTCATCCATAAAAACGCGCAAGGGTTTTTAAAAGAGCAGTTGGATTTGTATCTGTTTGAATACCTTTTTAAAGAAATGACAGCATTTGATTTAAAACGCCTTAATGAGATCAACATTATTAAAGAAGTGGCTTTAGAAGTGATTGTATTAGTGAGCGAATTTGAAAACGAACTCTGTAAGATTTGGAACAAACCCCGCTTGGTGTTAAACTCGCATTTCATTGTAAGTTTAGACAAACTCAAAGCCAAAAACTACGATTTGAGTAAAATCACAAACCACCCAAACTACCCCAAACAAGTTAAAGAATGGCAAGACTTGAATTTAAAAACCACAGACAATCTTTTAGAAAACGAGTTCTTGCCCCTAGACACTATCTATTTTAAAGATTTAGAAAAAGAGGTTAAAAGCTTATTCAGCGAAGATGAAATCAACGGCACGCTCATTAAAAGCGAAAATTATCAAGCCCTAAACTCCCTTAAAAACCGCTATAAAGAAGCCATTGATTGCATTTATATTGATCCGCCTTACAACACGCAAAACAATGAATTTGTTTATGCGGATAATTTCAAGCGCTCCAGTTGGCTTACTATGATGGAAAACCGCCTGGAGCTTGCGCACGCTCTATTGAATGATAAAGGCGTGATGTTTGTGAGCATTGATGATAACGAACAGGCTTACTTGAAAGTGTTGATGGACGAAGTGTTTAATGGGGGGGGTGATAACTTTGTAAATACGATTATTTGGGAAAAAAAGTATTCTCCACAAAATGATGCGAAATGGTTCTCTGATAATCACGATTTTATTTTACTATATGCCAAAGATAAAGGAATTTGGCGACCTAATTTATTACCACGCACAAGCGAGATGAATGCACGCTATAAAAATTTAGATAACGATGAAAGGGGTGCGTGGAAACCTAGTGATTGTTTGGTAAAAACTTATATGGCAAGTTATGATTATCCTATCACTACGCCAAGTGGAAAAGTTGTAACGCCACCAAAAGGGCGGTGTTGGATGACTTCAAAAGAAAATTTTCAAAAACTTGTAGATGATAATCGTATTTATTTTGGAAGAAATGGAGACAATGTTCCTAGTTTGAAACGCTTTTTAAGTGAAGTCAAGCAAGGCACAACACCTTTAACAATATGGAAATATACAGAAGTAGGACATAATCAAGACGCCACAAAACAATTGCTAGCTCTCTTTAATAATGTAAAACTTTTTGACACCCCCAAACCCGAAGCCCTACTCCAACGCATTTTAGAAATTTCTACCCAAGAAAACGATCTCGTGTGTGATTTTTTTGCCGGAAGCGGGACGACTTGCGCGGTGGCACACAAGTTGAAAAGGAAGTATATTGGTATTGAAATGGGGGAGCATTTTGAGAGCGTGATTTTGCCTCGCCTTAAAAAGGTTATAGGCGGTTTTAAAAGCGGTGCGGCTAAAGAATTTGATGGAGGTGGGGTGGTGAAAGTTTATGAATTAGAAAGCTATGAAGAGATTTTAAGAAAAATCAAGTATGAAGACAATGACAAACCCCTAGCTTATGATGAACAATACAGCGATTTAGTGGAGTGTAAAAACGAGTCTTACACGCTGAATATTGAAGCGCTAGAAAAAATGGGCGTGGATATTAAAGAGACTTTGGAAAATTTACACGGCGTTGGAGTGGAGTTTTTCAATGAAAAAGTGGTGAAATTTAAAGGGAATGATAAAGAAGTAGAAATTTTAAAAGCGTTAAAAGAAGCGCTCATTTGGTAAGGAAGAATCATGGCAAAGAAAAAAGATTTAACCACCGATAATGAAATTTTTGTCGCTCAAAAACTCGCTGAAGAGGAATTGAACGCTAACGAAATTAACGATCCGTTAGAAATGCTAGACTTTAAAAGCTTTGATAATAATAAGGAGCTTTTAGATTACCAACAGCAAGCCTTGATTAACGCTTTTAGAGTGCTTGTCGCTTATTTTAGGGATTTCAAAGAAAATAAAAAAGAATTTTACGCGTTTTATCAAAAACATTATTCATTCGCTAATTGCGATTTCGCTAAAAAGAAACTCAACCCTTTGTTAAAGAGCCATTTTAAGGTAGAAAATCATTGCGTGAGTTTTGAAAATTTTATCAACCGCTTAGCCTTTTACATGGCCACAGGGAGCGGTAAAACGATTGTCATTATCAAACTGGTAGAGCTTTTAAGCGTGGCTATAAGAATGGGTTTAATCCCTAAGAAAAATATCATGTTTTTTAGCGCGAACGAGCATTTAATCAAGCAATTTGAAAAAGAAATTGAAAAATACAACCGGAGTAAAGACTATTTTAAACAAATTGATTTCAAAAGCCTTAAAAGCGTTACCAATAAGGATTTTTACCACGCTCCAAAAAATTCTTTCATAGAAAAAATCGCTCTTTTTTATTACCGCGCGGATTTAATGAATGATGAAGAAAGCAAAGAAAACCTTTTAAATTATAAGGATTATTGGGATAATGGGGAAAACTATGTGATTTTAGATGAAGCGCATAAGGGGAACAAGTCTGAAAGCAAAAGGCAAGCGATTTTTAGTCTGCTGTCTTTAAAAGGGTTTTTATTCAATTTCAGCGCCACTTTCACCGAAGAAAGCGATCTCATCACTGCGGTGTATAATTTAAGCGTGGGCGAGTGGGTGAAGCTTGGCTATGGTAAAGAGTCTGTTTTATTGAAGAAAAACAATTTAAACGCTTTTAAGGAATTAAAAGATTTAAACGATAGGGAAAAAGAAATCGCTCTTTTAAAAGCGTTATTGCTTTTGGGCATGCAAAAACGCTATAAAACAGAAGGCTATTTTTACGACCCTTTAATGCTCGTTTTCACGCATTCTGTGAATGTTAAAAACAGCGATGCGGAAATCTTTTTTAAAACTTTAGCGCGCGTGATTGAAAATGACGATGAGAGCGATTTTTCAAAGGCTAAAGACGATTTATTAGAGGAATTAAAGAATCCGGAATTCCTTTTTAGCGATGATAAAGATCAAAAATATCAAAAATATAAAATTGAGGTTTTTGAAGAGGGTTTAAAGGGCATGGATTTTAAAGTCTTAAAAGAAGAGGTTTTTTATGCCAGTAATGGGCATATTGAAGTGATTATTAACCCTAAAAACAACCAAGAAATCGCTTTCAAGCTCAACACGAGCGACAAAGTCTTTTGCTTGATCAAAATTGGCGATATTACCGAATGGATTTGTGAAAAATTAAAGAGCGTGAAGGTGGTGAGCAAGAATTTGAGCTTTAAAGAAGAGAGCTATTTCAGTCAGATTGATAAAAGCAGTATCAATATTTTAGTGGGGTCTCGCACTTTTGACACCGGGTGGGATAGCACAAGGCCTAGCGTGATTTTATTTTTAAATATAGGGCTTGATGATGACGCTAAAAAGCTGGTGAAACAATCTTTTGGCAGGGGCGTAAGGATTGAAAGCGTCAAAAACCAACGCCAAAGGTTAGCGTATTTAGACATAGATGAAGCTATTAAAAAAGACTTGAAACCACACGCTGCAATGTTGGAAACGCTTTTTGTGATACCCACTAACCATGCAAGCCTTGAAGCGATTTTAAAGTTCCAAAAAGAGAGCGAAAATAAGGGTGAGAATAGAGGTTCTTGGCGTGAAATCAAATTAGAAAAAACGCCCATAAAACACGCATTATTCGTGCCTTGCTACCGAAAAGAACAAACCAACGCTCTTAAAATTTCTCCAAGTGCTTCGTTTAAGATGAGCGAAAAAAATTTTAAGGATTTAAAAGAGCATTTTCATTTAATGAGTGAAAAGCATTTTATTTTAAAGCATGAAATTTATAACCCTAAAGATTACGAGCTGTTAAAAGACATGATACAAACAGCGCATTTTAAAAAGGTATCAACCTGGCATTATAAAGATTTAGATTACATGATTTCTGAAATTAAAGGCAAGCTATACCCTAATCAAAAAGTGCCTAAAGACGAGTTTAACGCCCTAGATAATGAGAAAATCGTGCATTTTAAAAGGATTCAAGTTAAGGCGGGTAAAAAAGAAGCATTAATGAAAACCATCCAAGAAGTGAAAGAGTATGCGCCTTTGGATAAAGAAACTCTAAGAATGAAAATCGTGCAAGGCGAGATCGATCCTTATGATACAGACAAACACAAACAAGACAGAACGTTCAAAGTTGGTGATGCAGAGCTGTTAAAGCTCAAAGAGCATTACTACACCCCACTCATTAAAGCCAAAAACTGCGATTGGCTTAAGCATGTGGTTAAAGTAAAGAGCGAGAGCGATTTTTTAGAAGAATTGTTAAAGATTACCGAAACGCTGCAAGAAAACTATGATTTTTGGGCGTTCAGCAAGATTGATGAGCATTTAGACAATTTGTTTATCCCTTATATAAACAACGCTACAGAAAGGCGCTTTTTCCCTGATTTTATCTTTTGGCTGCAAAAAGGCGGCACGCAGATCATTTGCTTCATTGATCCTAAAGGGAGCAAACACACTGATTACGAACATAAGGCAGATGCGTATGAACTTTTTAAAGATAAGGTTTTTAACCCAAAAGACAATCCCAATCTCAAAATCAAAGTGGTTTTAAAATTTTATGGGGATAAGGATGATGTGGGGGAGCGTTACAGGGATCTTTGGATTGAAAAAGGGAAACTAGAATATTTTTTTCTGGATTTAAAGGATTGGCCTGATTTCATTGAAAGGGGTTAAAAACGCGCTTGAATCAGCCTTGAATAGAGCGTTAGTTTTTCACACCGCTTAAAAACACATGCCTTAAAAGTTTGGCTTCGCTTAAAAAAGCGTTTTTCAACACCGCGCTTTTATAAGTGTAATGATCTTCAATACTTGAAACTTCGCCCACAAACACCCCCGCTCCAAAAATCCCGTCTAGCCCGCTCGTTAGCACTTGATCGCCTATGTTGATTTCAGCGCTTGGGACAATGAAATCCACGATTAATTCTTGCTTGAAATTAGTCCCTATAAAGCCTAAAACTTGATTTTGGCCTACCATCACGCTATAAGCACACCGCTTGTGAGCGTTCAAAAACCCGTTCAAGCGCCCTTTTTCTAGCACGGCAATGCCTATGGCTTGGTTGTGAGAGACAAGGCCATAAATCTTGTTTTCTTCTAAATTCACAATAGGGTTGAGAGAGACGCTGCGCGTGTCTTCTAAACTGATGAATGAAGTCATGAAAGTGGGGGTGTAAGTCATTTTTGGATTTTCTAAAGGATAAATACTATTCAAACGCTCTTTCAAATCGGCGTTTTCTAGTTTTAAAGCTTCTAAAACTAGGCGTTCTTTTTGAAATTCCTTAATGTTTTGGGCTTGAAAAAAATACGCTTGAACATTGTCCAGTAAGCTGTTTTTCGCGCTCATCAAGGCGTTTTTAATCCGGTCGCTGATATAAGAAGAGCTGCCTTTAATGTCTAAAAAATAAAAAATAAGAAAAATCCCTAAAAGCCAAAGGAATTTGAAATAAAAACGCATGCATTATTCACTAAAACCCACACGGCTGAGTAAATCCAAATCTTGTATGGCTTCCCCTGTGCCTTTGGCTACCGCCAATAAAGGCTCATCGTCCACATACACAGGGAGTTTAACCATATCGCTCAAATACTTGTCTAAGCCCTTAATCAAAGCCCCACCGCCGGTAAGCACCACGCCATTTTGCACAATGTCTCTCGCTAAATCCGGTTTCACCTCTTCAAGCACGCTCCTTAAAGCGCTAGAAATCTCCCTCACTTGATCTTTAATGGCTTCAAACACGTCATCAGAGCTCAATTCAATCGTGTGCAACAACCCGCTCACTTGATCCCTCCCTGACACTTCCATCGTAAGTGGCGGATCCAATTTGATCGCGCAACCGATTTCAATTTTAATCTCTTCGCCGGTGCGCTCCCCTATCAATAAATTGAATTTCTTGCGGATGTATTCCACGATGCTTTGATCCAGTTTATCCCCAGCCACTCTAATGCTTTTAGAAATGACTAACCCCCCAAGGCTGATCACGCCAATTTCAGTCGTGCCACCGCCAATATCTACAATCAAACTCCCTTGCGGCTCTTTCACGGGTAAGCCTGCCCCGATCGCGGCTGCCATAGGCTCTTCAATCAAAAAGACTTCTCTAGCCCCAGCGCTTAAAGCGCTCTCTTTAACCGCATTCCTTTCTACGCTTGTCAGCCCATAAGGCACGCACACCATGATGCGCGGGCGGATCCATGTTTTTCGTTTGTGCGCTTTTTCAATAAAGTAACGGATCATTTTAGCGGTAATGTCATAATCGGCAATCACGCCATCTTTCATGGGGCGAATCGCTCTGATGCTGTTAGGGGTTTTGCCTAGCATTTCCTTAGCCTCGCTCCCCACTGCCAAAATATCATAAGCTTTAGAATCAAACAATCCCATGCGCACCGCCACAATAGAAGGCTCATTGATAATAATGCCCTGCCCTTTGACTAACACGATCGTGTTAGCCGTGCCTAAATCTATGGCAATATCATGCGAAAACAAACCGATCAATTTGCTAAAAATCATGCCCTTTCTAATCCTTTATCGTTAAATTTATAAGCGTGTTCCTTAAGGAAGAATTTTAGAATGCGTTTTAGCAATGATCAAAGGTTCAGCCTGTTTTAAAACACAATCTTTAGTGATACGCACTTCCGATCCCTTAAGCTTGGGTAAATCAAACATAATATCCAAACAAAAATCTTCAATGATCGCCCTTAGTCCCCTAGCCCCGGTTTTTCGCTCTAATGCGAGTTTAGCGATTTCTTTAATGGCTTCTTCTTCAAAAATCAAATCCACTTCATCCATTTTGAAAAGTTGCTGGTATTGCTTGATTAGGGCGTTTTTAGGTTTTTGTAAAATATCCACCATCGCTTCCAAACTGATGCTATCTAGCGTGCTTAAAACCGGCAAACGGCCGATAAGCTCAGGGATAAGCCCATAAGTTACCAAATCATGGGTTTGGACTAAATGCAAGATCGCTTCTTGCTCTTTTTTGCTCATCTTTTCTTGAGTGAAACCCAACACGTTTTGCGTGGTGCGTTTTTTAATGATTTCAGCTAACCCATCAAACGCTCCGGCGCAAATGAATAAAATGTCGCTCGTGTCAATTTGAATGAAATTGCCCTCAGGGTGCTTTCTACCGCCTTTGGGGGGGATATTCACTAAAGAGCCTTCAACGATTTTTAACAACGCTTGCTGAACGCCCTCGCCAGAAACGTCTCTAGTGATGGAGCGGTTTTCTGACAAACGGCTGATTTTATCAATTTCATCAATAAACACAATGCCTTTTTGGGCTTTTTGGACATTCCAATCGCTCGCTTGCAACAATCTTGTAAGGATATTTTCCACATCTTCGCCCACATAGCCCGCTTCAGTCAAGCTAGTCGCATCGCTAATAGCGATAGGAATATCCAAATGCTTAGCGAGAGTTTGCGCCATTAAAGTTTTGCCTGAACCTGTAGGGCCGATCAGTAAAATATTAGACTTGCTCAACTCCACTTCTTCTAAATGCTCCAACTCCACATTGCTGTCTTGGTTGTCTTGTTTTTTGAGTTTTTCTTTAAAAGATAAGCGTTTGTAATGGTTATACACGGCTACGGAAAAAACCTTTTTGGCCTGCTCTTGGCCTATCACATAATTGTCTAAAACTGCCTTAAGCTCTTTAGGGGCTGGAATGTGAGAGAGCAAAAACTCTTCTTCATAAGCGCTAGATTCCATTCGCCTCAATCGGTCTCTTTTGAGCGCTAATAAAGAATTGTCGTATTTGTGCAATTCCCCATGCATCACATCTATACAATATTCGCACACGCACACATCTTTATTCAGGTTGCTCGCAAAAATAATGCGGCGTTTTTTGGGATCTCTGGATTCTGGTTTTTTGCAAAAACTGCAATAAAGCGTTTCGTTCATGTTATTCCTCTTGTTTTTCTTCGCTAGAATATTCGCTTGACTTATACGCCACGCCCCTAGAACTCTCTAAAATAAAAGAGCAAATCTCTTTCACAAAAGGGTTATTGGCATGCTCTTCTAACTCTAATTTAGCGCTCTCTCTTAAAGAGGGGACAGGGCTAAACAACCTTTTATAAAGTGCATAAATAAAATCAATATCCTTGCTCTCTAATAATTGGCGCATCCGGTGGCGGTTTAACCCCCTAATAAAAGCGCGATTGCCCTCTACGGTGCAATAAGGCGGCACGTCTTTGCCTAAAGCGCTCTTACCGGCTATCATGCACCCTTTAGCGATACGCACAAACTGATGGATTGCGGTAAGACCGCCAATATTGACATAATCGCCTATTTCAATATGCCCTGCTAAAGTTACGCCATTAGCCAAAATACAATGGCTGCCAATCACGCAATCATGGGCGACATGCACATAAGCCATGAGCAGGTTTTTATCCCCAATAAGGGTTTTTTGAATCCCCCCTTCAGTGCCGGGATTTATCATGCAAAATTCACGAATAAGGTTGTCTTCTCCAATAATCAGTTCGCTGTATTCGCCCTTATATTTTAAATCTTGAGGCTGTGTGCCTAGCACGGCAAAAGGGAAAATTTCAGTGTTTTTCCCAATGAAAGTATGCCCTTGTAAGGTTACATTGTTGTGGAGTTTCACGCCATCATCTAGTTTGACGCCATCTCCAATCACGCAAAATTCCCCAATTTCTACGCCCTTATTAATCTCTGCTTTAGGAGAAATGATGGCTGTTTTTGCAATCTTACTCATTTTCTAATCTCTCTCTGCGATCATGGCTTTTAATTCGGCTTCAGCGACCACTTTGCCATCCACTTGAGCCGTGCCGCCCACTTGCCAGATCATGCCCTTATGCTTTAAGACTTCTAAATGGTATTCTAATCTGTCGCCTGGGGTTACAGGAATGCGGAATTTAACCTTATCAATCGTCATGAAATACACGATTTTTGTTTTGGCTATTTCAGGGTCAAACCCCCACAAGCTAGTGAAAGCCAAAAACCCTCCGCTTTGCGCCATGCCTTCTACGATTAAAACGCCCGGGAAAATGGGTTTGTTAGGGAAATGCCCGTTAAACACGTCTTCATTAAAAGTGATATTCTTATAAGCGGCAATTTTTTGATTGGCTTGTAACTCTATGATTCTATCCACTAAGAGCATGGGATAGCGGTGTGGTAAAATCTGTAAGATATGCTCTATAAAAAATTGAGATTGTAAGTTTTGATGGCTTTGTTCCATAAAATAAACTCCTTGTTTTGGATTCAACTAAAGTGCTATTTTTAGCGTTGGTTATCCTATAAAAATAACCGCTATTATACCATAAGAAAACCGCTCGCTTGCATTTGCAAAAACACCGATGCATTGCGCCATAAGCTTAAAGAAACGCTTTACACAGACACCGCTCATGCATTATTCATATATCATTCATGCGTGTGGCTCAGAATATTCTCTCTTAAATGATAGTGTGGGTATTTGTTAGAATCCAAAACCACTTGCCCCATGAGCTGTTTGTCCAAATTGAAAATTAAAGGGGCTAAATAATTCACGGTGGAAAGCTCAATGGGGGTTTGAACGACCATGATATTAGCGACCAGAACGCTCTTGGCTCCCTCTAATTCTAAAAGGATTTTTAAGGGGGTAGGCACTTCAAATTCGTATTTTCTTAAAGCAAAGGGATTGACCAGCGTGAAAGACACCACGGAATCATCTTCTGCGCTATTCAAACGCAAAAAGATTTCATCAATCTTTTGCAAGCGCATTTTATGAATGGTTTCAAACCCTAAGATAGGCGCTTTCACATCAAAAATCATAGGCGATTGCATTCCCTTTAAAAAAGCACAAGATCTTCTCCTTAAAGAATAAAAGACCGCCTTAAAACCAGCGCTCAATGATTTCTAAACTAAAAATCTGTATTATATCAAACAATTTTGGTAAAATCAATTTTTGCTAGTTTTGGGTATAATTCAATGACTGAATAACGATGAAAGTTTAACTGAATAATTATCAAAATATAACTAAGGAGTGAGAGATGAGTAAAATAAAACCACAAATCAAGAAAAACAATCCCAGCAAATCTAATTATAGTAATGGGTGGTGCCCGGTGTGTATGATTGGAGAAATGGTGCTTACGCTATTGGGTGGGGCTAAGAATAAGAAAAAACAACCATGAGTGGTTCAAAAATTTAACTTTATAAGACAGGCGGCATGCGTTTAAAACATTTTAAGACATTCCTTTTTATCGCAATGGCGGTGATTGTGATAGGCACCGGTTGTGCGAACAAAAAGAAAAAAAAAGACGAATACAACAAACCGGCGATCTTTTGGTATCAAGGGATTTTGAGAGAAATCCTTTTTGCTAATTTAGAAACAGCGGACAATTACTATTCTTCTTTACAGAGCGAACACATCAATTCCCCCCTTGTCCCAGAGGCGATGCTAGCCTTAGGGCAAGCGCACATGAAAAAGAAAGAGTATGTTTTAGCGTCTTTTTACTTTGATGAATACATCAAGCGCTTTGGGACGAAAGACAATGTGGATTATTTGACCTTTTTGAAATTGCAATCGCATTATTACGCTTTCAAAAACCATTCTAAAGACCAGGAATTTATCTCTAATTCTATTGTGAGTTTAGGCGAATTTATAGAAAAATACCCTAACAGCCGTTACCGCCCCTATGTGGAATACATGCAAATCAAATTCATTTTAGGGCAAAACGAGCTCAATCGCGCGATCGCGAATGTCTATAAAAAACGCCACAAGCCTGAGGGCGTGAAACGCTATTTAGAAAGGATAGATGAGACTTTAGAAAAAGAGACTAAACCCAAACCATCGCACATGCCTTGGTATGTGTTAATTTTTGATTGGTAGGATATTTCAAAACCATACAAATTTATAACAGAGAGATGAAAAATGACTGAAGATTTTCCTAAAATTCTGCCTTTATTGGTAGAAGAAGACACTTTTTTATACCCCTTTATGATAGCCCCTATTTTCTTACAAAATAATGCGAGCATCAAGGCGGTGGCTTACGCTAAAAACAACAAATCATTAGTCTTTATTGCATGCCAAAAAGACAAATTGAACGATAATGAAGCCCCTTATTATGATGTGGGGGTGATAGGCTCTGTCATGCGTGAAGCCAACATGCCTAATGGGCGCGTGAAATTGCTCTTTAATGGCATCGCTAAGGGGCGTATTTTAGAGCCTGCCAAAGAAAACGAGCAAGGCTTTTTAGAAGCTCAAATAAGCCCCATTGAATATTTAGAATACGATAAAGAAAACATTCAAGCGATCGTGGAAGTATTAAAAGAAAAGGTGATCACTCTAGCCAATGTGAGCTCACTCTTCCCTCCGGATTTGATTAAGGCTTTAGAAGACAATGACGATCCTAACCGCATCGCTGATTTAATCGCAGCAGCTTTGCATTTAAAAAAAGATCAAGCGTATTCTCTTTTTGCCAACAACAACACCGAACAGCGCTTGTTGGATTTGATTGATATTGTGATAGAAGAGACTAAAACCCAAAAGCTCCAAAAAGAAATCAAGTCCAAAGTCCATCAAAAAATGGAGCAAACCAATAAGGAATATTTCTTAAAAGAGCAGCTCAAACAAATCCAAAAAGAACTTGGCACAGACAAACAGCGAGATGAAGATTTAAACCAATACTACCAAAAACTAGAAAGCATCAAGCCTTTTTTGAAAGAAGAAGCGTTTAAGGAAATCAAAAAGCAAATTGACCGACTGAGCCGAACCCATGCGGATAGCTCTGATAGCGCGACTTTACAAAATTACATTGAAACCATGTTAGATGTGCCTTTTGGGCAATATGAAAAAAAAGCGCTTGACATTAAGCATGTCAAAGAGCAACTAGATAACGATCATTATTCCTTAAAAAGGCCTAAAGAGCGTATTGTAGAATACTTTGCCACCATGCAGCTTTTAGAAATGCGCCACAAGAAAAAACCAGAAAAAAAAGACAAAGCTAAAGGCACGATTTTATGCTTTTATGGGCCTCCTGGCGTGGGTAAAACGAGTTTGGCTAATTCCATCGCTAAAGCGATAGAGCGCCCTTTAGTTCGGATCGCTTTAGGAGGATTAGAAGACGTGAATGAATTAAGAGGGCACAGACGCACTTATATAGGCTCCATGCCCGGGCGCATTGTCCAAGGGCTTATTGAAGCCAAAAAGATGAATCCAGTCATGGTTTTAGATGAAATTGATAAGGTGGATCGGAGCGTTAGGGGCGATCCAGCGAGTGCTTTATTAGAGATCTTAGACCCTGAGCAAAATATCGCCTTTAGGGATCATTACGCGAATTTTAGCATTGATTTGTCGCAAGTGATTTTTATCGCTACCGCTAACAATATTGACAGGATTCCGGCTCCTTTAAGAGACAGAATGGAATTTATCAGCGTGTCCAGCTACACGCCTAGCGAAAAAGAAGAGATCGCTAAAAACTACCTCATCCCCCAAGAATTAGAAAAGCATGCCTTAAAGCCTAGCGAAGTGGATATTAGCCATGAGTGTTTGAAACTCATTATTGAAAAATACACCAGAGAAGCGGGCGTTAGGGATTTACGAAGACAGATCGCAACGATTATGCGTAAAGTGGCTTTAAAATACCTAGAAGATAACCCGCACAAAAAAGGGCGAACCAAAAAAAGCGAAGATAAAAAAGGCGGAAATGAAGAAAACGAAAAAAGAGGTGAGAGTAAAGATTTTTGCGTCTCTATCACGCCTGATAACCTTAAAGAGTATTTAGAACGCATGGTGTTTGAAATTGACCCCATAGATGAAGAAAATAAAATCGGTATCGTCAATGGTTTGGCATGGACTCCAGTGGGCGGTGATGTGCTTAAAATTGAAGCGGTCAAGATCAGGGGTAAGGGGGAATTGAAACTCACCGGGAGTTTGGGCGACGTGATGAAAGAATCCGCCATTATTGCCTTTTCTGTTGTCAAAGTCTTGTTGGATAACGAAACCTTAAAAGCACCCAAAATCCCTAGCGAGGCCGATGCAGAGAATAAGAAAAAGAAAAAAGCGCTGAAAGTTTATAACGCTTATGATTTGCACTTGCATGTCCCTGAGGGGGCTACGCCTAAAGACGGCCCAAGCGCTGGGATCGCTATGGCGAGCGTGATGGCGAGCATTTTGTGCGACCGAGCTACAAGAAGCGAAGTGGCGATGACGGGCGAATTGACTTTGAGCGGGGAAGTTTTACCCATAGGGGGATTGAAAGAAAAATTGATCGCCGCTTTTAAAGCCGGCATTAAAACCGCTCTCATTCCTGTTAAAAATTACGAAAGGGATTTGGACGAGATCCCTAATGAAGTGCGAGAGAATTTAAACATCGTTGCGGTGAAAAACATCGCTGAAGTGTTAGAAAAAACCTTACTTTAGAATTTGGCATGAAAGCAGGCATTATTGGTTTAGGGCTTATGGGGGGGAGTTTAGGGCTAGCCTTGCAAGAATGGGGGCGTTTTAAAAGCGTTACAGGCTATGATCATAACGCTTTGCATGCTAAATTGGCTTTGACTTTGGGGCTTGTAGATGAATGCGTGGAATTTGAAAAGATTTTAGAATGCGATGTGATTTTTTTAGCCATTCCAGTTGAGGGCATCATTGAATGTTTGAAAAAAATGACTTCTGTTAAAAAAAGTGCAACGATTATTGATTTAGGGGGGGCAAAAGCGCAAATCATTCACAATATCCCTAAAAGCATCCGTCAAAATTTCATCGCCGCGCACCCCATGTGCGGGACAGAGTTTTATGGCCCTAAAGCGAGCGTTAAGGGGCTGTATGAAAACGCTTTGGTGATATTGTGCGATTTAGAAGATTCAGGGACCAAGCAAGTAGAGATCGCTAAAGAAATCTTTTTAGGCATTAAGGCGCGCTTGATTAAAATGAAATCTAGCGAGCATGACACCCATGTGGCCTATATCAGCCATTTACCCCATGTTTTGAGCTATGCGTTAGCCAATAGCGTTTTAAAGCAAAACGATCCAGAGATGATTCTATCTTTAGCGGGTGGGGGTTTTAGGGGCATGAGCCGTCTGTCTAAAAGCTCGCCTTTAATGTGGAAAGATATTTTCAAACAAAACCGAGACAATGTCTTAGAAGCGATTGAAAAATGCGAAAAAGAAATCGCGCAAGCTAAGGCTTGGATAGAAAATAACGATTATGAAAGCCTTGCAGAATGGATGGCGCAAGCGAACAAACTCCAGGAGTTCATGTAAAATAATTTAAAATTTTGCATATTGTTGTTTTTAGGGGTGCGAGAAGCGAAATGGGGTATTTGGATTGTTTTTATGGATTATAGGCTGTTTCAATTATAGGCTGTTTCATATGGACAGCATGGATTTACCCAGCAAACCAGCAAACAACCCTAAGAGATCATCTTAAACCCAGATCTATTGTTGTGTTTGCCATAATTGTAATAATAATTTCATCTCATTTCTCCAACGCCTATAAAACCCTTATCGCTTCTAATAAAAAACCAATTTTAGCCGTTTAGAAATTTGTTTTCTTAAACCTTTTATCCAAAATACCGGTGTTTTTACGAGTATTTTATATTGGTATTTTAAGGGCAGTTTCAATACTTCTTAGCGTTGTTAAGATACTTAGGCAATTCATTCAACTCAGTGTTTTTATTGTTCTTAAAAACCACTTGCTTTTCAACCCGCTCATATTCTTTACAATCTCTTCTCATTTCTTGTAAGGGATAGTTTTGGTTATCATTAGGGATATAAAAGCATTCGCTTTTAGCGTTTTCATAGCTATCCGTTAGGCTTGTATCATAGTGGTACCAAAATCCGCTAGGGATAGCGATATTCTTAGAACTAAAAGTCCTATAACCTTGTTTGATGATGGTGAGTTCTTCTACTAAAACTTGATGGTATTTCCTAGCCAAATTACGGCCCTCTTTTTCTACCAATAAAACAGAATGCCTGTTGGTGTTTTTGGCTTCAGGGGTGATATTAGTCATTCTTAAAGAGATAGCTACAACAAATCAAGGTTTTCAATCGCTAATACCATTAGAAAAAATCAATAATGAATTTTTATACTATTTAATTTTAACACTAAAAAATAAATTATTAAAGTTGGCAAGTGGTAGCACTTTTTTAGAAGTTAGCCCAAACAAAATTAAAAATTTATTAATCCCCCTACCCCCTCTAAACGAACAAATCGCTATAGCTAACATTTTAAGCGATTTGGATCGTTATCTTTATAATTTAGACGCCCTCATTCTTAAAAAAGAGAGTGTTAAAAAAGCTTTAAGCTTTGAACTATTGAGCCAAAGAAAACGCTTGAAAGGCTTCAATCAAGCTTGGCAAAGAGTGAGACTTGGGGATATTGCCAACTATTTAATAAATCCAAACAAAATCGCGCGATTTTGGGGTGGGTGTAAAAAGCGTCTAAATTCTTTTGCAAGGTAGCATTACTAGCCATTTTAATCCCATTTTAGTTGAAATCAAACCCGCCAGCTTCGCCTAAACTCATGCTCTCATAAGCCGCATCCACATAGCTGTTGCGGATCTCGCATTTTAAAACCTTCTCGCATTTCAAGCAACTCGCTACTTGCTTTTCTTCTTGGCATGCTTGTAATTTCAAAAGAGCGTCATTAAAACGCTCTTCATATTCTAATTTTTTAGCGCTATTTTGCATCATTCTCCCTTTAAATATTTTTCTAAAATCTGAGCTTCATGCGGGCTGGCTAAATAGCATTCGCTTTTTTCATGGTAGCTTTCCACGCTTTGTTCTAGCAAACGCTTTTTAACCCCCTTATCAAAATAAAACGCTTCCCCTTTAGCTTTTTCAATGATCAAGGCTAAAGGAAAGACTTCAAAAAGCTTTCGCAATTTCTTTTGCGGGTAGGAAAACATTCCGCCCTTTTTAACCAACACATGATGGACATCAGCCACCATAGATCCTGAATATCGCAAGCGGTAATTTTCTGCAAAAAACCCTTCTAAAGCCTTTTTTAAGCCCAAAGAAAAATCCTTTTGATTGCCTCCGCTAGCGACGATTTTACCCTTATTTTCTAAAACGATGGTTTCTATAAAATGGAACTTGTTCTGATAAAAAGCGTAACGATAAACCTTGTCTAAAGCCACCACTAATTCTATTTTATGCCCAAAAACCACATAAAGGCTTGCGACTAGATTTTGCGCCTTATAATCCTTTTCATAAACCCCTATAATCGTGCCTACTAAGAAATTCGCTTCCATGACTGAACTCCCATCTAAGGGGTCATAAGCGATCAGATAAGAGCCGTTTTCTTTAGTAACGGGCATTTCTTTTTCTTCGCTAAAAACGCTTTTGACATTCTCTAAACTCAAAAAGGTCTCTTCTAAAAATTTATCCAGGGCTAAATCCGCTTTAATAGGCGTATCCCCGCTGCTGTTTTCTAACTTAGTGTAACTCCCAGCGTCCGGCTTTTCTAAAATCTCTTGGGCTTTTTTAACCCCTTTTTCTAAAAGATTGATGATTTCTATAACGATGTTCGCATGCTTGCATTTAAAATGTTTGTAATCCATAAAAACCCTTTTATGATTTGATTAAAGATGCTAATATTTTACTTCAAAACATTGAAAATAGGGAAGTATTTTGAAAGTAGCTCCGAGCCTTTTGAGCGCTGATTTTATGCATTTAGCCAAAGAGATAGAGAGCGTGAGTAACGCTGATTTTTTGCATGTGGATGTGATGGATGGGCATTATGTGCCTAATTTAACCATGGGGCCTGTGATCTTAGAGAATGTTACTCAAATGAGCCAAGTGCCTTTAGACGTGCATTTAATGGTAGAAAACGCGAGCTTTTTTGTGGGATTATTCGCCCCTTTAAAACCGCAAATCATCAGCATTCATGCAGAAAATGAAAAACACCCCCACAGGGTGTTGCAACTCATTAAAAATTCAGGCATCACGCCAGGCGTTGTTCTAAACCCCCACACGCATGAAGAGAGTATTAAATACTTACTAGAAAGCGTGGGGCTAGTGCTTTTAATGAGCGTGAATCCAGGCTTTGGTGGGCAGAAGTTTTTAGATCTGGTGCTAGAAAAATGCCTGAAAGTCAAGGAATTGATCAAACGCTACAACCCGAGCTGCCTTTTAGAAGTGGATGGGGGCGTGAATGATAAAAATATCTTTGAACTCCAACAAGCGGGCGTGGATGTGGTGGTTTCAGGGAGTTATATTTTTAAATCTAAAGATCGTAAGCTGGCTATTAAAGGCTTACAGAATGCCAATAAATCTCTTGCATAAAGACATTCAAGCCCTAATCGCTCGCTTAAAGCACCAGGATTTAAGCTTGGGCATGCTAGAAAAATCGCTCTCTCGCCTTATTTATGATGAAATCAATTTGGAATATTTAAAAGCATGCGGGCTTAATTTCATAGAAACGAGCGAAAATTTAATCACGCTCAAAAACCTTAAAACCCCCCTTAAAGATGAGGTTTTTTCCTTTATTGATTTAGAGACCACCGGCTCTTGCCCCCTAAAACATGAGATCTTAGAAATCGGGGCCGTGCAAGTGAAGGGGGGGGAAATTATTAATCGTTTTGAAACCCTTGTGAAAGTCAAAAGCGTTCCTGATTATATCGCTGAGCTTACAGGCATCGCTTATGAAGACACCCTAAACGCCCCAAGCGCGCATGAAGCTTTGCAAGAATTGCGGCTTTTTTTAGGCAATAGCGTGTTTGTGGCCCACAACGCTAATTTTGATTACAACTTTTTGGGGCGTTATTTTGTAGAAAAATTGCATTGCCCCTTATTAAATTTAAAGCTTTGCACTTTGGATTTATCCAAACGCGCCATTTTGTCCATGCGTTATTCTTTGAGCTTTTTAAAAGAGCTTTTAGGGTTTGGCATAGAAGTCAGCCACAGAGCCTATGCGGACGCTTTAGCGAGTTATAAACTCTTTGAAATATGCCTGTTAAACTTGCCCAGCTACATCAAAACCACAATGGATTTGATTGATTTTTCCAAATGCGCTAACACTCTTATCAAAAGACCCCCAAGAGCCAGACACCAAGAGACTCCACCGCCGTTTTCTCTTTTTGAAAGGACAAAGGGTTTGTTCAATATCATAAAAGCGACCAGTTAAACGAAAGCTGTTTAATGGGGCTTGGTTAGGGGCGAAATTTAAGTATATCTATTTGATACTTTTGAATATTGCCTAATATCTTTACTTTATCGGCTACTTCGCACTCATCGTATATCTTTTTGTATTCTTGTATAACATTGACTTCATTGTTATTTAAATCTTTCATACTCATGCAACGATTATACCAAGATAAGCCCTTGTTGGTGTGGGATTATTGGTTCTACTTCTTTTGCTTGGCTTTTAGCTGTGCTACTTCTTTTTCTAGCTTTTTAACTTTCTTCACTAGTGCCAAAATAGTATCGCCACTTTCTTTTATCATAACCGAATTTAGTGTAGACATTTCGTGGTTCTTTTTAATTTCATTGGTCATCATTACCATAGCATTCATTACCTCTTTTATTCTTTTATCCGTATTGATAATGGCCTCAACAATTGTTTTTTTGTAAATGGGCTCACCCTCTGTTGTATAACCAAAAATATAATCGCTAGCAAACGCTAACGCCCCCATTACTACTAAACCTAAACAAATCGCTTTAATTTTCATTTCGTTCTCCTCCACTGTTGTTTTGCTCTCTTTTGCTACACAAGCTAAATTAGTGCCTAAATAGCCATATTAACATGGGGGGTTGCTCGTAACATAGCAGTCTTTAAAGATTGTCTGCGTTGGATTATTTGTATCAAATACGATCTGCTTGCCCTCCACTACATTGCTTCTTAAAGACACTTTTTGCGAACCAAGACTTTCCACGCCAGTCGTTTCTAAAGTGTAGTACTGATTGGTTTTATCCCAACTGATAAATTGCCTACTTGCTTGCCCTAGAAAACTTAAATCGCATGGTAAGAATAATTCCACGCCGCTGCCTATTTCGGCTACATAGCTTGTCTGCGTTGGGTGCAATGTTCCATTTTCATTTGTAGCAAGCTTGCCAATAAAAATACCATTTAGAATCTCATTTGTTTCTATAGGCGTTTCACTAATCTCTAATATATCTTGATCTATTCTTGCCAAACTGCTTTTTAGTGTGGCACTGATTTTGAGTGTTATCGGTTGCCCTACTAGTAAAGTTTCACTAGTGTTATTGACTGCAGTGAGTAAATTATCTAAATATTTTTGATGCGTTAAGAAACCTGCGATTGGTTTATTAGTTATCTCTGAATTAAAATGCCAATTATAGTTAGTTGTTGCATTAAAATTAAATCCCATATTTTACTCCTTTTAAATTTTTTTCAAGGCTTATGCTATCTCTAAATCTTACCCATCCATTTACATCGGTATAGCGTTTGCCTTGTGTCTCTTTTCGTATCCTTTTTCACTCTCATCGGCTTTGACTTTTTTATAATCAAAAAAATTCGGTATGCCTTTGTTTAGATAGCGATAATCATCCACTAAACATGGGCTGATACTTTTTTCTTGTAACGCTTGTTTCATCTTGTTATCCTTTAAGTCTAGTATGTTTAATTTGGAATTGTCAATTGAATTTCTGTCTTTTTTATCCCAAAAGAGCGTTTCATAGTCCCCTTTAGAGAGCCTTTGCTATACGCTTTTAAAGTTATAGCTTCCATTGACATAGGTTCTACAATATCATAAATATAATAGTAAGTCAACATAAAAAATATTTTTATTGTTTAAATTATTTTAATAGCAGAAAAAAAGTATAAATACAATAATTAAGTAAAACCTACACCAAGTTTTACTTAAACCAAATTAGAAAAATCCGCTTAAGTTATCTTGACCCTTTAGTTTGACCCTACCCCACAATATCCAGCAAATGCTCTTCATGCCACAATTCAATTTCTTCTTCTTCCAAGCCAAACGCCTTAGCCCTTTGGCTGTTTGGATAGCGGTTTTTAGAGCCTTCTTTAGGGTCTTTATCGCTAATGGCTTGCATGTTTTCTAACGCCCTTGTTTCTTGGGCTAATTCAAGCTTACTTTGAAAGCTTTGCGCTAAATCCAACATATCACTTCTTGCACCCTGTTGGATAGCAGAATTTAAAGGAGCGTTTTGGTTGATATAAGTTACATTGCCTAAAGCGGAAACACCCATGCTAACCTCCTTAAGTGTTTAAGTGTCCTTTAGACTAATAGTTCGGTATTTTGAGTAAATGACATTAGCTCCTTTGATGATTTTGACAAATTTTCGTTGCGTGTAGTCAATTTCGTAACTATTAAATGCGTCTTTTTGCATTTTAATCAACATTTTGGCTAATTCCATAATGACCTCATCTTTGGGCGTATTCTTTTGGCAAAAAACGATCAAATGCGATCCAGGAATATTTCTTACATGCATCCACAAATCATTCGCTCTTGCGTCTTGTAAAAGCTTGATATTCTCTTTTTGGTTTTTCCCTAAACCGATTTTAAAATCCTTATAATACAGCACTTCATACCCGCTCATCGGGCGTTTGATTTTAGAATTTTTAAAGGGCATAAACATTTCTAAAACGCTTTCTTCTTGCGCTCCTTTAACATAATTAATTTGACTTTCCTTAAAAGCGATTTTTTCTTTTAGATTCTCTTCTTCTAAATACAAGAATTGCGATTTTTGTTTCTTTTTTTTACTGAGAGTGAATTTTTTATTGATAAAAGCGTTTAAGGGCATGCTCTTATCAATTTCAATCGCGCACTCCTTATCTTCAAAATCCTTTAAAACCACGCGACTTTCATGCTTATGGATTAAATGCTGGTAAGTGAGCAACAATGAGGCTTGAGTTTGCAATTCTTTCGCTTCCAGCTGTAAATTTTTAGGATCTTCTAGTTTTTCTAATTTTTCTTTCAAGCGTTCTTTTTGAATATTTAATCGCTTGATGATTTGATTTTTTTTGTGTTCTAATTCTTTGTGCTGATAGGATAAAAAATCTTTTTCTAAAATGTCTAACAATCCCTTAAAACCCAAATCCTCTTCTTGATGCTCGTAAATATTAGGAGGCAATGCCCCTAAAATATCGTTTTTAACGACCCTGTCATTAAAACGAAAGGCTTCTATCACGCATTTTTCTTGATCTAAAATCATGAGATTGGCTTTTTTAGGGATCATTTCTAAACGCAAAATAAAATTTTCACTCTTATAGGCTAAATCTTTAACGCCCTTGATTTCTAAAATCCGATCATTATCAATGATGCTTGCTTGTAAAATTTTGGCGTTTTTAGTGAATTTATTCAAACAAAAATCTAGCGATAGGGTGTTTTTTAAAACGCTCTCTGGGGGTTTTTTAGACAAACCGATATAAGGCGCATTCAAATCTACAACAAAGGCGTGTTTTTCTTTAGAAAAAGTCTCTAATAAAAAGCTAGACGCATTCAAGCGTTTGAGGCTAAAATGCGTTTGAGCGTTTAAAAATTCGCTGAATTTCTTTAAAAGAAAAAATTTCATTCTTGCGCCTTTAATTTTTCCTTAGCGAAAGAAATTGCGCTCTCTATATTCTCGCTCCCCCCTATCATGCGCGCGATTTCTAAAACCCTTTCTTCGTTACTAAGGGTTTTTGCAAGGCTTTTGTGGTTTTCTTTAAACACCAAAATATGGTTTTTAGCGAGCGCTGGGATATGGACTTGGTGCGAAATGGCAAAGATTTGCGAATGGCTACTCAAGGTTTCAAGGGCTTTAGAGACCGCCAAACTCTCTTCACCGCTCAAATTAGAATCCATTTCATCTAACACCAACACGCCTTTAAAATCCTTTAAAAACTCCATTTCTAAAAGCATGAACGCCAGCCTCAAACGGCTGTATTCCCCAGAGCTTAAAGTCTCTAATTGGGAATTTTGTAAATGTAAAACGAGTTTTTGAGCGCCTTTTTCGCTCATGGGAGCTTCTTCTAAAACCAAACTAGGGCTTTTTAAGAGCAAATCTTTCGCTTTAGCGCTTAAAAGAGCGTTAAAACCGGCTAAATACTCTTTTCTAAAGCCGCTTATTTCTTCGCACAATTTCAAGCATTCGGCTTTCAATCGCTCTATTTCTTTGTGGTAAGTTTCGCAATGATGGTCAATTTCTTTTAGGTTATGCAATCCGTTTTTAACATGCCCTAATCGTTCTTTAGCATGCATAATGCTCCCATAATCCTTAATGATCCCGCTTAGCATGCCAAGCCTTTCTAGCACTTTTTCAATATCCAAACGCTCGCACTCTTCTAATTTAGCCTGCTCTTTTTCCAATAGAGCGCTCGCTTCTAATAAAGCGCTTTTTAAAAACTCCGCGCTATGGCCCACGCTCTCTAAAGCATGCGTGATTTTGTGGGTATTTTCTAGCACCTCTAATGCCAGAGCGATTTTATCGTTCAATTTTTCCTTACTAGAGAGCAATTTTTTCTGCTCTAAAAGGCGTTCGTATTCATCTTCTTTTAAATCCAGCCTCTCTAATTTCATTTTTTCAAAATTCAAACGCTCTTCTAAATCCTTTTGGAAACGCTTTTTATCCTCTAACGATCGCCTTTCTTTTTCTAGCTTCTCTAAATGGGTGAATTTTTCTTCAAGCACGCCTAAAAGGGGGCTAAACGCCTTGTTTTTGTTTTGGATATAGCCATCTAATAAGGAGAGCATTAAAATATCGTTGAGTTCATTCTGGCTGAATCTGTCGTTAGACAAGCGTTTGATCAAACCTTTTAATAACGCTTTGAGCGTGTTTTTAGACAGGCTCGTTTGGTTTAAAAAATAGCGCGTTTTTTCTTTTTTAATCACGCTGATGACTAAGGGTTCATGCTCATCTTCTCTAAAAATGCCGTATTCTTCCGTGTCTAAAAAAGGCGCGATCAATTCCACTTCAATGCTTGAAGCGTTGCTCTCTTTAAGCCCAAACGCCCCTAAAAGGCTCGCAATAAGAACGCTTTTTCCCACCCCACTAGCCCCACTAATCGCGCTCAAGCCATCTTTAAACTCTAGATCCAATTTTTCAAAAACAGCGTTTTGACGCACTTTTAAGCGTGTGATTTGAGCGTTATTGAAATCTCGCATTGTTTTTTACCCTTTTATCTTTTTTTGCTAGGGCTTTCCCCCCATAATAGCTTTTCTTTAAGCACTTTAAAATAATCCCTTGAATTTTTTTGCAAGAGTTTGGTGGTGGTGGGGCTTTTTTGAATGTATAGAGGTTGGTTGGCTTTTAAATCATAGGTGGCTTGCCCATCAATGACTACAAGAGCGTCCTCATGAGCGCAAAAATTCAAGCAAAATTCCGCTCCTAGCACTAAAGGGCGTTGCGTTAAAGAAAAATCGCACAAGGGCGTTAAAATATAGCTCTGGCTTAAGGCATGCACAATAGGCCCATGAGCGCTCAAATTATAAGCGGTCGAGCCTAAGGGCGTGGCAATGATAAGCCCATCGCCTTTATAGGTGTTAAAGGGCGTATGGCCCGCACATGCTTTGATGTCTAAAACCCCTAAAGCTTTTTTTTTAGCGATCACGATTTCATTGATCGCATAAAAAGAGATTTTTCCAATACGGCCCTCTAAAGCCAGATGCTCTTCTAATTTGATCCTGTTTTGCTTGAGATCTTGTAAGAAATCTTTCAAACCGTTCAATTCAACCGCGCTCAAAAACCCTAAATTCCCAATTCTCACCCCAAAACATGGCTTGTTGTAAGAATGCGTCATTCTTAACGCCCCTAAGATCGTGCCATCGCCCCCTAAACACAAAAACGCATCAGCTTTTTCTATCAATCGTGCATCTTTTGCCCCATCAAGGCTATCAATCATAAAGCTTTCAAACCCTTCATCTTCTAAAAGCTTTAAAACCCATTCTTTAGCCTGCTCTAGCTCGTTAAAAAGAGGGTTTTGATAATGGGTGGGCCGCACAAACACGCCGATAGTTTGATGTGAATCTTTCATGTGTATATTGTAGCTTAAAGCTTGAAACAAAATTTTAAAAAAGGGGGTTTTAATTGCTTTTTTATCATCTTGTGTAAAGTTCATGAAAAGTTTTTATTGTGGTTAATGTTTCATTTTTTAAACTTTTTTAATTGTTTTTTGGGTATTCTTTTTAAGTAACAAAAAATTATTTTTAAGGAATCACACATGAAAAAATTTTTTTCTCAATCTTTATTAGCTTTGATTGCTTCTATGAACGCACTATTAGCCATGGATGGCAATGGCGTGTTTATAGGAGCGGGTTATTTGCAAGGACAAGCGCAAATGCATGCGGATATTAATTCTCAAAAACAAGCCACTAACGCTACTATCAAGGGCTTTGATGCGCTTTTAGGGTATCAGTTTTTCTTTGGGAAATACTTTGGCTTACGCCTTTATGGGTTTTTTGACTACGCTCATGCTAATTCTATTAGGCTTAAAAACCCTAATTATAACAGTGAAGCGGCGCAATTGGCGGGTCAAATTCTTGGGAAACAAGAAATCAATCGCTTAACGAGCCTTGCTGATCCTAAAACCTTTGAGCCAAACATGCTCACTTATGGGGGGGCTATGGATTTAATGGTTAATGTCATCAATAACGGCATCATGAGTTTGGGGGCTTTTGGTGGGGTGCAATTAGCCGGTAATTCATGGCTTATGGCGACGCCAAGCTTTGAAGGCATTTTAGTGGAGCAAGCTTTGGTGAGTAAAAAAGCCACTTCTTTCCAATTTTTATTCAATGTGGGGGCTCGTTTAAGGATCTTAAAACATTCCAGCATTGAAGCGGGCGTGAAATTCCCCATGCTAAAGAAAAACCCCTATATCACTGCAAAAAATTTGGATATAGGGTTTAGGCGCGTGTATTCGTGGTATGTGAATTACGTGTTCACTTTCTAGGGGCATATCCCTAGAGTGCTAGCACGCTCTCAATTTTTTGAATCAACTCTTCTTTTCTTTTTTCTAAGCTTTTGGGCGTCCATTCTGTGTAGCGGCACACATCGTTTTTAGTCATATCATAGCAAGTCATCACCTTAAAAGTTTTCTTATTGTCTAGCATGATAGTTTTCCCCATGTAGATTTCTTTTTTCTCTTTGAAATCTTGGTTTAAAGCTTGGTTTAAAGCTTGGCTTAAAGCTTTGGTGTTTTTCTTGACCCCTAAAAGCGTGAGGTTGGCTAAAGAATGCGTGTATAATTCTCTTTCTTCTTCGCTAAAGTCTTTCACCCACTGGCTTGAAGGATCGGGGTTTTGGGGCAAAATGCGTTCAACATGCAAATCGTCATCCATTTTAATATAAGCGGGGTTGGCGTTATCGCTCATGAAATATTCCACTAAAATAAGAATGGGTTTGACCCATGAATTTTTTTTAGCCGTTTTACCATTGATAAAGTAGAATTTCGTGTATAAATGGTCATCTTCTAGGTTTTCCTTAAAGTGTTGTGTTACATTATTATTATCTAAATATTTTTTTACAATAGAAGCGATGCTCTCCACGCTTTCATTCTCTTTTAAGGCTTTAATGATGTTGCAACAAGTTTGGCTGCGTGTGGAGCTTGTCTGCCCTGCAACCCAATCTTGGTAGTAAAACTTGACTAACAATTCCTTTAAAGCCTTTATGTCTTGATCGCTATAGCGGTGTAACAAACTGGTACACAAAATAACATATAAATAATCATCGTCTTTATACGAGAGCAAATGAGCATGCCGATCTTGCATTTCCAATACTTCGCAATAAGCGTTGTAAAAATCTTCTACGCCCTTAAGGTATTCTAAGGGGGTTTTGTTAAGCTTGTTAAACCAAGTAACAAGCCTTTTATCCGTTTTTTCTTTAGAAGTTACCGGATTGAGATAGGTTAAATACCAGCTGAATAAGGTTTCTATCTTTAAATCATTGTCCGAGCATTTTTGATGCAGATCATTCCAACGAGACACAAATTCTTCTCGCTCATGCTCTTTAGCGTGTTTTAACAATTCCCCCTTAAAAATATCCGTCGCATTCAAAGCCAAACCCCTAGCGTTTAAAACATTAAAAATCCTTAACGCCTTGTCTGCATCGGGGCAAGTGATGGTGATAAAGACGACCTTAAAATACAACCACTCAATGAAATCGTTAATGTCTTCAATTTCTTTTTTTCTAAGGTAGTTTTTTAAACAGATCGCATTTTTTAGGTAATTATTCTTATTGTTGCTTATGGGAACATCATTGAAAGAAGTTAAGGCGTATTGAAAATCTTTTTTAGAATTAAACCCCATAGCGTTAAAATTCAACCGATCTTTTTTCCCATACTTAGTAATCAAGCTTTCTTGCAAATAGTCTTTGCTCTCTTCGGTTAAACGCTCAGAATAGAGGGTGGCTAAAACTTTTGCCAGCAGAATGAAAGTGCTTAAGCGTTGCTGGCCATCCACAATATCATAGGTTTTGGCTTTTTTAGGATCTTCGCTGATTAGAATTAAAACTAATGAGCCGCAAAAATAATCGCTTTCTCTGTCATCTTCATAATTGAAAAACAAATCGTCTAAAAGCTTTTCGCAGTTTTCTTCTGTCCATTGATAAGGGCGTTGGTAGATTGGGATTTGATAGTAGAGTTCGTCTTTTAAAATATCCCTTAGGTTGAGATCGTTGCTTTCAATTTTTGCCATAAAAACCCCTTGTATTGTTTAGGGTAGATTATAACATTAAAAAGTGTTTTTTTTTTTTTGAAATATTTCCACACATTAAGACGCATGGTTTATCGCCATGCTCTTTTTAAAGCTCGCTTCAAAGCTCCTTTAAAATCTCTAAAGGCGATTTGAACGCCAGATTGAAAGTTTTAGCGATGCCTTCTTGAGTGATATAGCCGTTATAAGCGCTCAAGCCTCCAAGGGTGTTTGCCACGATTTTAGCGTTGGCTGTTAAAAAACCTTTTAAGCCATGCTCTAAATAATACAACAAATACGGCACGCTCGCATGGCTATAAGCCGTAGAACTCGTTTTAGCGACAATCCCTGGCATGTTCGGCACGCCATAATGCAACAAATCCTCTTCCACATACACCGGGTCAGAATGGCTTGTCTGGCGTATGGTCTCTATACACCCCCCTAAATCGCAAGCCACATCTATCACTACCCCTTGTTTTTGCATGTATTTTAAATGCCTTCTTAAGATCACTTTAGGGGTTTGGCTCGCTGTAACTAACACCGCTCCCACTAGCCCCACCGCTCCATTTAAAGCTTGAATGATATTGGCTTCATTCACGCTTAAAACTTCTAAATCATACAAATGGTAATAGGGGTGGTTTTGCAATTTAGCGTAGTCTAATTCTAAAATCGTTACTTTAGCCCCCATTTGGCTTAAGACTTTCGCGCTCTCCATACCAACCACACCGCCCCCAACCACGACAATTTTAGCCCTTTGCGTGCCCGATAAACCCCCTAGCATGACCCCCTTACCCATAAACCCTTTAACATGCTCTAAAGCCAGTAAATAATGCTGGACTAAATGCGCGGCCAACCTCCCAGCCACCACGCTCATAGGCGCTAAAATAGGGTAGTCGTTTTTAGGCCCGGCAATGGTTTCAGTGCAAATAGAAGTGATTTTTTTATCTATAAACATTTCGCACAAGCTTTTTTGATACGCTAAATCCAAATAACTAAACAGAGCCGCTTTTTCTTTTAGTAAAGGGTATTCATGCTCTAAAGGCTCTTTGCATTTGACCACCAAATCCTGCCCCCACGCTGTTTTAGAATCCACGATTTTAGCCCCCACGCTTTCATACGCTTCGTTACTATAACCGCTATTAGCACCGGCTTTATTTTCCACTAAAACCTCCACGCCCTTTTGAATGATTAGCGCCACATCATCAGGCACCAAAGCCACTCGTGATTCTAAATCCATGCTTTCTTTAACTAGCCCAATAGTCATGTTAATCCTTTAAATAGTAGTGTCAGCTATGATTATACTCACTCCATTAAACGATTGGGTATCTTTCTTTTAAAAAGCTAAATAGTCTTACTCTTTTACACAATGAAATTAATTTTGTTTGTTATTCATTTTCTTATTATTTTGTAATCGTTGGTTGGGATTTAAAATATAATTCACTTAACGATTAAAGGATGCGTTTATGAAAGACAACACAACCTTAAGTAGGGACATTGGCTTCAACCAATTGATGATGATCGCTTTAGGGGGGACGATTGGCACTGGGCTTTTTGTAGGCACAGGGGGGAATATCGCTAGTGCGGGCCCTTTAGCCACGCTTTTAGCGTATTTGATTGGAGGGATTATTGTCTATTCTATTGTTTTATCTTTAGGGGAATTAGCGAGCGTGTATCCCACTACAGGGAGTTTTGGGGATTATGCGAGCCGTTTCATTAACCCAAGCACCGGGTATATGGTCTTTTGGATGTATTGGCTGAGCTGGGTTTTAACCGTGGCAGTGGAATACATTGCCATAGGCTTGCTTATGCAACGATGGTTTCCGACTGTTCCTGTGTATGTGTGGGTCATCGCATGCATTGCGCTTTTATTTCTATTGAATTTCTTTTCGGTTAAAATTTTTGCCACAGGCGAATTTTTGCTCAGCACCATTAAGGTTTTAGCGGTCTTTGTGTTTATCATGCTCGGGTGCATTGGCATTGTTTATTCGTTTTATTTGCATGGATTTGAAGGCGTGTTTGCTAATTTCTATTTTAATGGGGAGACTCAAGGGCTAGAAAAAGGCTTTTTCCCTAAAGGAGTGGGGGCGTTCTTTGGGGCGATTTTAGCGGTGATTTTTGCTTACACGGGCACAGAGATTATCGGCGTTGCAGCAGGAGAAACTAAAGACGCGAAAAAAGTCATGCCTAAAGCGATTAAGGCGACTTTATGGCGGATCGTGTTTTTCTTTTTAGGGGCGGTGTTTGTGGTATCGGTGTTTTTGCCCATGACGGATAGCGGTTTGACGCAAAGCCCTTTTGTGAGCGCTTTAGAAAAAATCCCCTTACCCTTTTTGGGCGTGGGTATCCCTTATGCAGCAGATATTATGAATTTTGTCATCGTCACTGCGATTTTATCCACCGCTAATTCTGGGTTATACGCTTCAGGGAGGATGATTTATGGCTTAAGCCAAAAAAAGATGTTTTTCCCTCTTTTTGCTAAACTTAACGCCTCTGGCACGCCCACTTATGCTTTATATTTATCTTTAGGGGTTACACTTATTGGCATGCTCACCGAAGCGTTTGCACCAGAAAAAATCATGGCAAGCTTGATCAATGTGGTGAGTTTTATGGTGATTATTGTATGGATCAGCATCAGCGTAGCGCAATACCGCTTCAGGAAAGAGTATCTGGCTTTGGGGAAATCCTTAAAAGATCTGCCTTATAAAGCCCCCCTTAATCCCTTAATCCAAATCATTGGCATCAGCGGGTGCTTGGTGGGGCTTATAGGGGCGTATATGGATGCGAATGAACGCATTGGAGGGTATCTTACGCTAGTGTTTATGGGGCTTTGCTATGGGGCGTATTATTTGAGTAAGGACAAATGGGGCTATCAGCAAGAAAAAGGAATTTAAAGGAGTTATAAAATGATTTTAGTAGGATTGGAAGCGGAATTAGGAGCGTCAAAAAGAGGCACTGATAAAGGGGTTAGGCGTTTGAGAGAGGTTTTGAGCGAAACGCATGGCGATGTGATTAAAGGCATGCAAACGATCACTCAAGAGCGGTGCGTGCTTTATAAGGAGTTTAGATACGCTAAGAATTTTGAAGATTACTACCTTTTTTGTAAAGAAAATCTGATCCCTTGCATGAAAGAAGTGTTTGAGAAAAAAGAATTCCCTTTGATTTTAAGCTCAGAGCATGCGAACATGTTTGGGATTTTCCAAGCCTTTAGGAGCGTTCATAAAGACAAAAAAATAGGGATTTTGTATTTAGACGCGCATGCGGATATTCATACGGCTTATGACAGTGATACAAAGCACATTCACGGCATGCCTTTAGGCATGGTTTTAAATCGTGTCCATAGCGGGGTTAATCGCATGAGCGAGAGCGAAGAAAAGGCATGGCAAAAGCTCTGCTCTTTGGGGTTAGAAAAGGGAGGGTTAGAAATTGATCCTAAATGTTTGGTGTATTTTGGGGTAAGAAGCACCGAACAGAGCGAAAGAGATGTGATTAAGGAATTGCAAATCCCTTTATTTAGCGTGGGCGCGATAAGAGAAAACATGCAAGAAGTGGTTCAAAAAACCAAAGAATTGTTAAAAGCGGTGGATATTATTTACCTTAGCTTGGATTTAGACATTATGGATGGCAAGCTTTTCACTTCTACCGGCGTGCGTGAAAATAACGGACTGAGTTTTGATGAATTAAAGCAATTACTGGGCTTGCTTTTAGAAAATTTTAAAGACCGATTAGGGGCCGTTGAGGTAACCGAATACAACCCCACGGTGAGCACCAAACACAATAACGAAGAAGAAAGGCAGGTTTTAGAAATCTTGGATCTCATCATTAATCGCTGCAAGATTAAAGACAAGGAGCGATCTTTTGCAAGGAGTTACTGATCGCTTTTCAAACCAAACGATAAAAAGTTGAAAAAAGGGGCAGTGTTTAGATGAAAAGTTAAACCGCTTTGAGCGTCAAAAAATGTCTTGTGCGTTTTGAGAACGCATATAGGCTCGTCGTGTGTCAGAAATGGGGATTTTTCACTAGAGATTGAGTAAAATCAGCAAAATCAAAAAAAAAAGATTTTCATGGGTGGGATTAATAAAAATTTAAGAATTTTATCATAAAATCCTGAATGTTATTAAGTTTTTTTAGTTTTTATTACCTACGACTGCTATTTTCGTTGGTGTGATTTTACTTAAAAAGTTTAAACAACTTTTAAATCTCTCAAAACGCAAGGAGTTGGTGTTGCATAAAAAAGTTCTGTTGGCTTTAACTGCCAGCTTGATTTGCCAAGAGTCTTTGTTCGCTAAGGAAAAAGACTACACTTTGGGCAAGGTTTCTACTGCCGGTAAAAAGGATAGATCCGATTATTCTGGGCAGGTCAATTTGGGTTATAGCGGGATTACCGCACCTAAGAGTTGGCAAGATGAAGAAGTGAAAAAATACACAGGAAGCCGCACGGTGATCTCTAATAAAGCGCTCACCCAACAAGCTAACCAAAGCATTGAAGAAGCTTTACAGAATGTCCCCGGTCTGCAAATTAGGAATGCGACAGGTGTGGGGGCTATGCCTACTATCCAAATCCGTGGCTTTGGAGCGGGGGGTTCAGGGCATAGCGATGCGACGCTCATGTTAGTTAATGGTATTCCTGTTTATATGGCCCCCTACGCCCACATTGAGCTAGACATTTTCCCTGTTACCTTCCAAGCCATTGATCGCATTGATGTGATTAAGGGTGGAGGCAGCGTGCAATATGGGCCTAACACTTATGGGGGTATTGTCAATATCATCACTAAGCCTATCCCTACTCAATGGGAAAACCAAGCGGCTGAAAGGATCACTTATTGGGCTAAGGCTAGAAACGCCGGGTTTGCCGCTCCCCCTGATAAAACCGGCGATCCTTCTTTTATCAAGTCTTTAGGCAACAACCTCCTCTATAACACCTATGTGAGAAGCGGAGGGATGATCAATAAGCATGTGGGTATCCAAGCGCAAGCTAACTGGGTTAGAGGCCAAGGCTTTAGGGACAACAGCCCCTCTAGCATTTCAAACTATTGGCTAGATGGGATCTATGACATCAATGAAAGCAATGGGATTAAAGCCTATTACCAATACTACGATTTTGCTATCGCTCAACCGGGATCACTCAGCGAGCAAGATTACAAAATAAACCGCTTCGCTAATTTGCGCCCCTTAAACCAAAAAGGCGGGCGCTCACAACGCTTTGGGGCTGTGTATGAAAACCGCTTCGGGGATTTAGACAGAGTGGGCGGGACTTTTAGCTTCACCTACTATGGGCAGTTGATGACTAGGGACTTTCAGGTGAGTTCTAGCTACAATAGCGCTAACATGGTTACTTGTTTTAGCGAAGCGGCATGCAGGGCGGCAGGACTTCCGGCAGGGTATAACTTGGCTGTGCCTTATTATGCCACTAACTACAATGGTTGGGCAGAAGTAGAAAACCCTGTGCGTTCCATTAACAACGCTTTTGAGCCTAAAGTGAATCTGATCGTCAATACCGGGAAAGTCAAGCAAACCTTTATCATGGGCTTGCGTTTCATGACCACCACTTTTTTACAGCGCCAATACTTAAACACCAATGAATGCGCCACCAAAACGAGCGGTGAGGGGGCAGGCTTCTTGTGTGAGGGCGCTAACGTGATGAGCGGTTGGAAACCCCACATCAAGCATGGCGTTTATAGAAACTGGAATAACTGGCGTAACAATTACACAGCAGTTTATTTGAGCGATCGCATTGAAGCTTGGGACGGGCGCTTTTTTATTGTGCCTGGTTTGCGCTACGCTTTTGTGCAATACAACAACGAAAATGCGGCTAACTGGGCGCAAATCCCTGAGAAGGATTTAAGAAAAATCAAGCACATGAACAATTGGATGCCCTCAACCAACATTGGATTTATCCCTGTGCAAGGCGATCACAATGTGCTTACCTACTTTAACTACCAACGCTCTTTTGTTCCGCCTCAATTAGATGTTTTGAGCTATGGAGGAGCGGAGTATTTTACCCAACACTTTGACACTGTGGAAGCAGGAGCGCGCTACACCTATAAGGATAAATTTAGCTTCAATGCGGACTATTTTAGGATTTGGGCGCGCGATTTTGCCACCGGGCAGTATTCAGTCTATACGAGTGGCCCCATGAAAGGTAATGTGCGCCCCATTAATGGCTATTCTCAAGGCGTGGAGTTAGAATTGTATTACAGGCCTATTAGAGGGTTGCAATTCCATGCCGCTTTCAACTACATTGACACTCGTGTAACTAGCCATGGCCCTTTAACAGACTTGAACGGAGATGTGCTAAAAGGGACTAGCTATAACAAGCATTTCCCTTTTGTAAGCCCTTTCCAGTTCATTCTTGACGCTCGTTACAATTGGCGTAAAACCACCATTGGTATTTCTAGCTATTTTTACAGCCGCGCTTATAGCGGGATTAGCAACAGCGCAGCAGGAGGCTATTATGGGATGCAATATTATAGTGGGGGGAACAACTATGAAAGCGTTCTTAATAGCGGTTATCAATGCGAAGCTTGGTGTATGACCCAGCATGAAGGGCTCTTGCCTTGGTATTGGGTGTGGAATATCCAAGTGAGCCAAATTTTCTGGGAAAACGGACGACACAGAGTTACAGGAAGTTTGCAAATCAATAACATCTTCAACATGAAGTATTACTTCACTGGGATTGGCTCTAGCCCTGCAGGCTTGCAACCCGCGCCTGGAAGATCAGTTACAGCGTATTTGAACTACACTTTCTAAAGGCTTTTAAAAGGAGGGGGGATTATTGCGCTATGATGAGCCGCTTAAAGTTAGCCGCTTAGCGGTTTCATTGAGGTAATGAAATCTTCATTTAAGAATATTCCAAATAAGCCTCTTTGAGGCTGGCCTTAGCCCTTTGCCAATCAGGCAAATACAAACTCAGCAAATCCCTAAAATATTCGTTATGGTGGTGCACTTTTAAATGCAATAATTCATGCACAACCACATATTCAATGCCCTTTCTAGGTGCTTTAGCCAATTCCAAATTAAAAAGTAGGGTGCGTTTAGCAATGTTGCAACTCCCCCATATCCGTTTCATTTTTTGGATTCTAAAGCTTTGTATGCTTTCGTTTAAAATCTTTTCGTATTGGTTGATGTAGGTTTGTATTTTTTCTCTTAAAACTTGTCTGCAGTAGTTTTCTAACACTTTTAAGCGGTTTTCTAAGCTTGTCTTTTGATGGACATGCAAGATTAAATATTTAGGGCTTTGGAGGACGAAGTGTTTTTTTATAGTGTGTTCAATCTTTAACAAATAGCGTTTCCCAAAAAGATAATGGCTTTCTCTTTCTAGCATTCCTCTTTGGCTTTGTCTGTTTTGGTTTAAAAAATTTTGTTGTTGTTCTTTTATCCAAGGGAGTCTTTTAATCAAAGAAAGCCTGAGGCTCTCATCATTTAAAGCTAGGGGGCAAGACACATGCACAGAGCCATCAGGCGGGCAAACGCTAATGTGTAAATGCTTAATATCCTTTTTTTCTATAGCGATGTTGGTATTATTTAAAGTCAAACAATAAGCGTTCATTAGTGATACTCCTTTATGTGTTTGGCTAAATTAAAAATATTTTCTAACAAAACCTCATCGTTTATGATTTCCTTTAAAGCGATTTTAAGGTTTTTTTCTTTTTGATTATGCCCCACCCAACCATCTTTTTTATTACCCCTTATGCATGCGTCTATTTCTAGGGCTAAGGCTTCATTTTCATTTAAATTATCATAGAGGGTTTTTAAAGCGTTAGTGTTGATCTTTTTAGGGTAATTTTTATTTTCTTTATCAATAACTTTTTTGGCTAGGTCGTGGATTTGTTGCAAGTATTCTAAATAGGTTAATTTCTTTTCCCTAAACTGGTTGATCAAATCGTTTAAAAGCGAAGATAATTTTTCGTAATACTTAGGATCGCTCGCTTCTTTTTCTATAATGCGTTTTTTAGTGTTGTTAGCGATGCTTTCTGCCATAGAGCTTTCATTTTTAAACGCTTGAGATAACGCCTTATTAAAATCATTAACATTCATTTGGGCTAAAACTTCGCACAGCCCTTGATCTTCTATTTGGATTAGCGTCTCGCTATCCGTGGTTTTAATGTAAGCGTCTAAGATCCGGCGCATGTCTTCGCTATAGCTTTTTAAATCCACGCTATCCCCACTACTCAAGCCAACCACCTTTTGTAAATGCCTGTAAAATTCCGCTTCTTGTTTGATTTTTTGCATTTCTTCTTTAGAATAAATGGGCTTTTCTAAATTATTCAATTCCACAAACATTCTTAAAAACGCGCCAACAAGCTGGTAAAACAACCGCCTTTTTTGAGCGTTTTTTTCTAAATCATTCCCACAAAAATAAGCGATATAATCCATTTCATCTTTTGGCTCTTTCACGCTTTCACAAAGCGATTTCAACTGATCTCTAGTTTCTTCTAATCTTTTCTTAATCTTTTGGGATTTGTCAGAGATAAACCCTTGAATGTCTTCTCTTTCATAGTTTTCAAACGCTTTATTAGTATAATCGCTGTGCGCTTTTTGTAAGCTATCAAACAAATCCTTATAGTCTATGATACAGCCAAAATCCTTATCTTCGCTATCTAATCTATTCACCCTACACACCGCTTGAAAAAGCTCATGATCTTGCATTTCCTTATCCATGTATAAATAAGTGAGACTTGGCGCATCAAAACCGGTCAATAGCTTTTTCACCACGATCAACAGCTTCATTCTATTAGGCTCATTAATAAAACGCTCTTTAACTTTTTCTTCAAACTCTTTAATTTGATTAAGGGCTTTTTTCTCATCTTTTTCATTAAAAAAGTTTTGCAGCATTTTGCAATAAGCGCGGTATTTGTAACTCTCTTCGCTCTCATTACTCCCGCAATCTTTCAGATCAGCGATATTGGGTTCATAGCTTGTGATCACAGCCACCTTATCCTTTAATTCTGTTTCTAAAAAGAGTTCAAAATACTGGCATGCGTTATACACGCTTTCAGCCACTAGCATGGCATTCCCTTTTTCACTCCTTAATCGTGGGAGTTTTGCCATATCCAATACAATATCTTGCACAATATTTTTCAATCTGTCTTTAGTGGAAAAAACCTTTTGCAAATTAACCCATTTCTTTTTAAGCTCTGCTTTAGCTATATCGTTCAAGCCTTGGGTTTTTAATTCAAAATATTCGTCCAGCTTTTCAGGGCTACTGACATATTGTTCCACGCTCCTGGCTTCATAATTTAAATCTAGCACCACCCTATCGCTAACGGCTTCATTGAATTTATAGCAATGGATATAATTCCCAAACACTTCCTGGCTTGTCTTTTTATCTTGCTTCAATAAAGGCGTGCCGCTAAAGGCGATAAAAATCGCATTAGGGAGCAGGCTTTTCATGGCTTTATGCAATTTGCCGCTTTGGGTTCTGTGGCATTCATCCACTAAAACAACCCATTCCTTTAAAACAGGTTGTTTTAAGTCGTTGTCATCAAACTTATGCACAAGCGAGCCAACCAAAAATTTCTTATTTTCAAACAGCACGCTCAACAAATCCTTCTTGCTGTCTGCGCGATAAATAGTCTCGCCTATTCCTTCAAACACGCCTTGAATTTGAGCGTCTAATTCCCTCCTGTCCGTAACGATTAAAACCCTTGCTTGTTGGATATTTTTTCTTAGCCATTGAGTAAGCCACACCATGGTAAGGCTCTTACCGCTGCCTTGCGTGTGCCAGATAATCCCCCCTTCTTTTCTTTTGATAAATTCTTGCGTTTTTTTAATTGCAAAATACTGGTGGAACCTGGCGCATTTCTTTTGCCCCTTATCAAAAATCAAAAAATCTTGGATAAATTCTAAAAACCTTTTTTTATCCAAAAAGCATTCAATCGTTTCAAACAAATTTTTTTGAACGCCTTCTTCTTTCCAAGAAAGGTAGTATTTTTCTTCAGTCTCTATGACGCCATATCTTAGCCCTTGACTTTCATTGCCCGCCATAACCAATTGGATCGTTTTAAAAAAATCTCTAATAAACTCTTTCTTTTGGTTGTCTAAATTTTGTCTAATACCGCTTTCCACGCTCACGCTGGATTTTTTCAATTCTAGCACCCCTAAAGCGATCCCATTAACGTAAAGCACGATGTCCGGCTGCTTCATGTTTGGCCCTTTAACGCTCACTTCTTCAGCCACGCTAAATTCATTCTTAGAAACGTCTTTCCAATCAATGAGATAAGTCGTTTGTTTGTTTTCATTCTGGCTTATTTTAGTTTTCACGCCATAAATCAAAAGATCGTAAAATGTTTGATTCGCTTCGTATAAGTCGTTTTTTAAAGCGTTATGGATTTTCTGCTCAATTTTATGCCACCTTTCAGGCTCAATTTTTTGATTTTTAATTAGCCATGCTTTCAGGCTTTCTTTATTGATGTTTTCATTATCGCTCTTTGTTAAATCCCCCAAATACGCATAGCCCATGCTTTTAAAAGTTTCTATGACTTGATTTTGAACTTCTTTTTCTGTTTTCATCATAAACCCCTTAAGAACGCTTTTTACCGCTTTATATTATAATCCTAAAAACAAAATAGGGCGGTTAAAATGGCGATCAAAAAAAGCGAATTGTATAGCTCTTTATGGGCTGGAGCGGACAGCTTAAGGGGCGGAATGGATGCGAGCGAGTATAAAAACTATGTTTTGAACCTGCTTTTTTTAAAATACATCAGCGATAAAGCCAGAAACAATAACTTTAGCGAAATAGAAGTGCCACAAGGGTGTTTTTATGAAGACATTCTCGCTTTAGAGGGCGATAAAGAAATAGGCGACAAGCTCAATAAAATCATCGCCAAGATCGCAGAGCGAAACGATTTAAAAGGCGTGATTGACAGCGTGGATTTTAACGATAACACCAAGCTAGGCGAGGGTAAAGCGATGATCGACACCCTTTCTAATTTGGTTAAAATCTTTGCGGATTTAAGTTTGGGCGCGCATGGGGCTTTAGACGATGATTTACTAGGCGATGCATACGAATATTTAATGCGCCATTTCGCCAGCGAATCCGGTAAATCCAAAGGGCAGTTTTACACCCCTAGCGAAGTTTCGCTTTTGTTATCCCTTTTGCTTGGCATTGATGAAAACACCAGACAGGATAAAAGCATCTATGATCCCGCTTGCGGGAGCGGTTCGTTATTATTAAAAGCTTCTAGCTTGGCCGGCAAAAAGGGTTTAACTATCTATGATCAAGAAAAAGACATTTCCACCACAGCCCTTTGTAAAATGAATATGATCTTACACAATAGTGCTGATGCTGATATTGCTAAGGGGGGTTCTAGCACCCTTTCTAACCCCTTTTTTATTAAAAATGGCATGCTGCAAACCTTTGATTATGTCGTGGCTAACCCTCCCTTTAGCTTGAAAAACTGGACTGACGGGCTGAGCATAGACCCTAAAAGCAAGCAAGTCATTAACGATCGTTTCAATCGTTTTGAAGACGGCACGCCCCCTGAAAAAAACGGCGATTTCGCTTTTTTGCTCCATATCATCAAATCCTTAAACCCCACAGGCAAAGGGGCAGTGATTTTACCCCATGGGGTGCTATTTAGGGGGAATGCTGAGGGTGCAATTAGAAAAAATCTTTTACTAAAAGGCTATATTAAAGGCGTGATAGGCCTAGCCCCTAACCTTTTTTATGGCACTTCCATTCCTGCATGCGTGATCGTTTTAGACAAAGAAAACGCGCATGCAAGAAAGGGCGTTTTTGTGATTGATGCGAGCAAGGATTTTAAAAAAGACGGCAATAAAAACCGCTTAAGGGATCAAGATGTCCAAAAAATGATAGACACTTTTAACGCTTACAAAGAAATCCCCTATTATTCCAAAATGGTGAGCCTAGAAGAAATTAGCGCTAACGACTATAACTTGAATATCCCGCGCTACATTGCCGCCAAGCAAGAATTGGAAAAAGACTTGTTCGCTTTAATCAACAGCCACAAGGCCAGTTATTTGCCCAAAAACGAAATAAAAGCCTACGCCCCTTATTTTCAAGTGTTTAAAGAGCTTAAAAACACGCTGTTTAAAAAGAGCGATAAAGAGGGCTATTACGCTTTAAAAACAGAATGCGAAAACATTAAAGAATTAATCACCCAAAGCTTAGAATACCAAACCTTCCACGCTTCTGTTTTGAGCGCTTTTGACCGATTGGAACTACCCACAACTTTTAATGATTTAGAGCCAGGTTTTAACCCAAAAACCCTCATAGAAAGCGTTTGTCAAAAGGTTTTAAAAGAATTTGAAAAAGTGGGAATTTTAGACAAATACGGCGTGTATCAGCTCTTCAAAGATTACTATAACGAAGTTTTGCAAGACGATTGGTTCCTTCTTTCATTCAATGGCTTTGAAAGTGCTAAAGAATTAAGGAAATTAACCCCCCTAAAAGACAAGAACAAAAAAGCCAACTATTTAGAAGAGCCGGATTTTATCATTCAAAAAACCTATTATAAAAGCGATCTAATCCCTAAAAACCTAATCAAACAACGCTTTTTTGAAAAAGAAACGAAAGAATTAGAAGAATTAGAAAACGCCCTCAATGAAAAAGAGGCTCTTTTAGATGAATTTATAGAAGAGCATTCTAACGAAGAAGGGCTTTTTGATGGATTGAAAATCAATGAAAGCGTTTTGAAAAAAGAGTTAAAAAACGCCACAGACCCAGAAGATAAACAAATCCTAAAAACCGCTTTAGAATGGCTAGAAGCTAAAAACAAGGCGCTAAAAATGAAAAATAAAGCCCATGAGGAGCTGGAATTAAAAGCGTTCCACCAGTATAAAAACCTTGAAATCAATGAAATTAAGGATCTCATCATCCAAGACAAATGGCTTAACAGCTTGAAAAACGCCCTAGAAAACAAGATCCAAAAACGCATCAACGCTTTGACTAGCACCCTTAATGAAATCATTTCAAGCTACTCTAACAGCTTGTTAGAACTAGACAAAGAAGTCAAAGAGAGCGAATCAAAAGTTTTAGAGCATTTGAAAGATTTGGGGTTAATGGGGTGATAAACGCATGGACGCGTTAACAACGCCCTTAAATTGGCAAAGAGTGAGGCTTGGGGATATTGCCGAAATTATTGGCGGAGGCACACCTAGCACTCAAATAACATCATTTTGGAATGGCAGTATTAATTGGTTTACGCCTACAGAAATAGGCATAACAAAATATGTTTATAAAAGTCAGCGAACAATCACGCCATTAGGGTTAAAAAAGTCAAGCACTAAACTTTTACCTATAGGAACAATCTTATTGACAAGTCGTGCTAGCATTGGAGATTGTGCCATTCTTTGATTTTATCTAAAATGTCTTTAGGGGCAGTGATTAAGCTTATTTTTTGTTATAAATTAGAGGGGGTAATATTAGATTTAAAGCGCATCAATTTCAAATCCTATTATCCCAATAATAAAAATGCATTATTTATCAACAATAAAAAAATCCATTATCTAGTGCCTCAAAGGTTCATATTGCTTTAAACTTGCTATGGACGATTAGAAATCGCACGTATCATTGGGAAAACTTACTCAAAACCAAACCAAACAACCGCCCACGCATTACGACTTATTTCACTGGGTTAAAAGACAATGATAGGGCAAAAATGCCTATGAATATAAGTGTAGAACTAAGTAAAATCGTCTTGTTTTTAGATGATTTAATTAAAAGCATTGGGAATAAAGACTTGGAAAATTTAAGTGGTTTGTGAAAAGGTGGGCTTTCGGTTAGCCCATTGAATGTAAGCATATTATAACTCAAAAATCAAAATAAATCAAATTTTTTAATGGAATAAAGCCCTTAAAATCAAAAGCGCTTCTTTTTCTTTGCTATAATCAGTCTCAAAAAACCAACTTTTTTAAAATAAAGGAATGATTATGCAAGAGATTTTTTTATGTTCTATTTCCAATGTGCGCAGTGGGGATTGCAAGGAAGATTGCGCTTATTGCACGCAAAGCTCACACCACCAAGGAGCGATCAAGCGCTATAAATTTAAAGATGAAAAAGTGGTTTTACAAGAGGCTAGAGCGTTAAGGGAATTGGGGGCTTTAGGGTTTTGTCTGGTTACTTCAGGGCGTGAATTAGACGATGAAAAATGCGAATACATCGCTAAATTAGCTAAAGCCATCAACAAAGAAGAATTGGGCCTGCATTTAATCGCATGCTGCGGGCGTGCGGATTTAGATCAACTGGAGTTTTTAAGAGAGGCGGGCATTCATAGTTATAACCATAATTTAGAGACTTCGCAAAATTTCTTCCCTAAAATTTGTTCCACGCACACATGGGAAGAAAGGTTTATCACATGCGAAAACGCTTTAAGGGCGGGGTTAGGCTTGTGCAGTGGGGGGATTTTTGGGCTTAATGAGAGCTGGGAAGACAGGATTGAAATGCTTATGGCGTTAGCTTCGCTCTCCCCGCACACCACGCCGATTAATTTTTTCATTAAAAACCCGGTATTGCCCATTGATGCAGAGACTTTAAGCGCGGATGAAGCCCTAGAATGCGTGCTTTTGGCTAAGGAATTTTTGCCTAACGCTAGGCTTATGGTGGCTGGGGGGCGTGAAGTGGTGTTTAAAGATAACGACAAAAAGGAAGCCAAGCTTTTTGAATACGGCATCAATGCGGTGGTGTTGGGGGATTATTTAACCACCAAAGGCAAAGCCCCTAAAAAAGATATAGAAAAACTGCTCTCTTATGGCTTGACAATGGCGACAAGCTGTCATTAATGAGAGAACTTTTTAAAAGCGTTAGAGGGTTTTTGCGCCTTCTTAGAATGATTTTCCCCAAGCATCTGAAAAACGCCTTTTTGGGCTTGAGCGAATTGTTTTACTACGCTTCCAGCTTGAGTTTTTATACGATTTTGTCTTTATCGCCTATTTTGTTGTTTGTGTTTAGTCTTTTTGTGTCTCATTACTTGCAAGCACACAGCGGTGAAATGGAAGCCTTGATTTTCCCTAACGCTCCTAAACTCATTGGCGCGATTAAGGATTTTTTAGAAAATTTTAAAAAAACAGACATGACTTTAGGCACGCTTGAAGAGGTGTCCATTGTGGTGGCGTTGGTGCTTTTTTGTGAAAATTACCGCTCCATTGCGTCAAAAATTTTTGATGCAAAGCCCAGAGATTACGCGCATTTTAAGGGTAAAGAAATCTTTTTATTTTGGGGTTTTGGCACGACTTTAGTGTTTTTATTCGCTCTGCCTTTGGTGGTGTTTTTTGATATTAAGATTCAAGTGTTTTTTGAAGATAAAGATTCAAATTTGTTGCATATTTTAAGATGGATAGGCACTTACGCGTTTTTTTTGATCCTTTTTACCATTCCCACGAACAAGGTGTTTAAACATTATTTTTGGGTGTTTTTATGGGTGTTTTTTACGAGCGTTTCTTGGCATGTGTTAAAATGGGCTTTCACTTATTATGTGCTGTATAACCGCACTTACCATGAGCTTTATGGGAGCGTTTCTATTTTGTGGTTTTTGATGAGCTGGGTGTATGTGAGCTGGCTTGTGATTTTAATTGGCATGTATGGGTGCAAGGTGTGCGACACATTCGATCCTAAAGAAGTGTTTAAGAAATTTTTAGGCTTTTTTAAAAAAGAAACTTGATGAAAAAAGTTTTCTTTTAGATCGGCTCTAAAAATCCAAAACACAAACCCCATAACAACCCCAACTAAAAAAGTTAAAAACAAAAGCAATAAAAAACAACACCAGCGGAAGAATAAAGAATAAAGAATAAAGAATAAAGAATAAAGAATAAAGAATAAAGAATAAAGAATAAAGAATAAAGAATAAAGAATA
>NZ_JAALNT010000019.1:0-28966 GCF_017594925.1 Helicobacter pylori | reverse complement strand
GAAGCGTCATGCTAAGTTTCAAAAAAGCCATTTTTAGAGTTTTGTGCTTGTGTTGTGTGTTGATTGGGGGGGGGGGGGTTAATGGCAGAGCCAAACCCTGAAGAGCTTTTCAATTTGGGCGTAAAGAGTAACAAAGCGAAAAATTTTACTCAAGCTAAAAAATACTTTGAAAAATCGTGTGAATTAAACTATGCTAAGGGGTGTTTTGGTCTAGGAATTTTATATACTAATAAAGATTTTGGAGAAAAGAATTATAGAAAAGCTCTTGCTTTATTGACTAAAGGGTGTGAATTAAACTATGCTGTAGGGTGTGGTTTTTTAGGGAATTTATATATAAATAATGGGCCTATGGTAAAAAAGGATTTAAGAAAAGCTACTCAATACTACTCTAAAGCATGTGAATTAAATTTTGGCATAGGGTGTTCTCTTTTAGGGACTTTATATCAAAATGGGAATGGAGTAAAAAAGGATTTAAAAAAGGCTTTTGCTTTGTATGCTAAAGCGTGTGGTTTAAAAGAAGGTGATGGGTGTTTGAGACTAGGAGAGATGCAGCGTTCTGGCGAAGGCGTAGTCAAAAATAGAAAACAAGCGATGAAAAACTTTAAAAAGGGTTGCGAATTAAAAAATGAGTTGGCATGCGTGGGATATATAGCGACCGAAGCGGAGATTATGAAAGAGCGTTGCAAACTAGGAGATGAGGTGGCATGCGATACACTTGAACAACTACTAGATTTGAAATAAATGCTGTTTTTTGGCTGACTTTCATGTTTTTGTAATCCTACTAGAGAGTTTTAATCTTTTTTTGGTATTCTTTTAGGGATCATTAGTCTTAAAAACTCTTTAAAAACGGATAATAATGAAAATCATGCATCAAGTTAGGGATTTTTTAGATTTTTGCAAACAAACGATCCACAAAAATTCCAATGAAGCGTTTCAAAAAACCAAACGAGCACTTTTTAAAGAAAAATCTCAAAAAATCAGGGAGCAAGCGGTTAAAATCGTAGAAAAACGCCTGATAAAAGAGAATATGCAACTGAGCGATTTTAATGAAGAAGAATTAAAAATCATGTTTGAAGCTGAAGAAAAAAGGTTGTTAGAGCAAATCCACGCTAAAGAATTGAAAGAAAAGCAAGAAAAAACCACCAAGCATTTTAAAGAAGTTTGGGAAAAGGGCGAGAATGAGCAAGAAAAATAGCGTAATTTCTGGTTTGATGAATTTTTTTAGCGAAAAGAATGAACGCTGGCTGTTAGCCCACAGGCACACGAGAGGGTTTGTGATAGTGGCGTGGCTTTTTAGGTTTAAAAGCATTGCGTTTTCTATTCTGATCACTTTGTTGGTTATTTTAGTGGATATTTGGGTTTATAGCGATGTACGCCAGTTTTTATTGGACACTTCTAGCTCGTTTGTTTGGCTTTTAATCGCTTTATTGATCAAGTGGGGCGTGATTGTTTTTAGTGTGCGTAAATGCTATAAGTTCAGCCAAAAAATGTTTGCAATCATCCAAAAAAAAAGGCAGATTAGGGAGAATTTGAAAAACCGCTCCAACTACAAAGACACCAAAAATGCGGAAAAACTCTCTAGCATCGCTGAAGAAATCATTTCAAAAAAACAAGAAGAATTACAGAGCAAAGAAACCCCAGAGGGTAAGCATGATGGAGAGAGACTCTCTAGCGTTACTGAAGAAATCATTTCAAAAAAACTAGAAGAATTGAAAGCTAAGAATAATAAAGGCAGCTAAAAGGGTGTTGGACGCTTTATCTTAGCAAATTGATCTTAGCGGCGTCGTTTTTGATAGTGGATTCAGAGAGGTTTTCGCCTTCTATTTATACCGACAAGACGGGGCATCCCACGATTGGCTATGGCTATAATTTGAGCGTTTATTCTTATGAGGGTAAGCGTATCACCAAAGCGTATGGGCTTTTAACTGACATATTAAAAGAGAATCATAAGGCCCTCCTCTCTTATGGGTGGTATAAAAATTTGGACGCAATGAGGAGAATGGTCATCTTGGATTTGAGCTACAATTTAGGCTTGAACGGGCTACTCAAATTCAAGCAATTCATCAAGGCCATAGAGGATAAAAATTATGCTTTGGCTGTGGAGAGACTGCAAAAAAGCCCATATTTCAATTAAGTGAAAAAAGAGCGTCAAGGAATATGGAAATTTTGAAATTGGAGGGTTGCGAAAAACATTGTAAGAAAAAATACACGATAGAAAAGGTGATCAAAGAGGTGGGGCTTGAGCTCAAATCAAAATCGGTCATGCCGTATTTTTTCAACGAATACGATCTGACCAAAAACGCCAACAGAGAAGAGCCTGAGAGGTTGAGAAGCTAAATAATATCTATTTTGATGAAAACCCCTAAGGGGCGAGAGATTTTGAAAGAGTATTTGAACGAGGGCTGTATTTTGCTTGGGGAATAAAGAATATTGTCATGCTAAAGAATTTCAAAAAGGCCTTTTTAGGGCTTTGTGCTTGGGTGCGTTGTGTTTATTGGTGTGGGGTGTAATAATTTAGGGAGGCTTTAAAAAAGCAGGGGAGCGGAAATGTTAAAAAGTAAGGGCTTGATGCGATCAGGCCAAAAATCATGTTAAAACACCCAGTCTTAACTTTTGTAAAGGAATAGATTTGAGAATCAATCTTAAAATTTTGCTTTCTCTCTCTCTCTCTCTCTCTCTAAAAAGCCAAGTGGTAGCGTTTGGGTTGTTAAAACGCTCTTGAAAGGGTAAGCGTGGAATTTGCTTCTATCGTTTGGTTGCTCATAGTCAATATTCTGATTTTTATTATCATGCTGGTGGATAAAAATTCGGCTGAGCAAAAAATGTGGCGTATTCCTGAAAAAGCTTTGTGGGCTTTATCGCTCCTTGGCGGGTCTGTCGGGTTTTTGGTCGCTATGGTTGTGTCCCACCATAAGATCTTAAAGCTTAAGTTTAAATACGGCGTTTCGCTCATTTGCTTGATAGAGAGCGCAATCCTTTACTTTGTCAGCAAGGATCTTTTTTGGATAGTAGTGCTAACGATATTCTCACTATCCTTGATACTGGTAGCGTTTAAGATTTTCCTCCTTAAAGAAAACCCTAACAAACGCTTCAAAAACAACAAGGGGGATAAAAGATAATGTCTTATTTTTTTAAAATCATTCTGGGCACAAGCGTGATCGTTGGGGTGTTGTTGGTCTTATGGCGTTTGACTTACGATAAGTCCTGTTTCTCGTTGGTCTTTGTGCTGCTGATACTAGGGATTGTCGCTTACAGCTATATTTCTTTAAAAATGCATCAGAGGAAGTGCTTCGCCAAGTGTTTCGTGAATAGCGAATCCTTCTTATCCAAGATGCTACACTCCCCAATAATGGTGTCTTGCTTTTATTATATTTTTTCAATTTTCACATCCATATCCATCGCTTATAGCGTGCTGGACTATAATTGGATGATGTGGGGGATTGTTTTTTGCACTATCGTTGTTTGCGCTACGGTGTTTGGCGTGTTTGAAAAAATGCTCAAGAGTATCATCAAAGAAGATTATTTGATGCTGATGTCTAGAGAAGTGAGCGCTTTTGTGGGGACTCTTTTCTTCATTGGCTTGAGTTACTATGCGATCTATCATGGCAACATGCCCGATTATTTGAAACCAGCTTTGATAGACACTATTAAGGCAGCGAGTGATTCCGCTTATTCAAATTGTGATTATACGAGTTATGTTTTAGAATTTAAAAAAATGTTAGAGGGGGTTACTTGGTGGGGCATGCACAAAGCAGAGAGCATGGGCTTAAATAAGGGGTTTATGGTTGCGGGCTGGGTAGCGTTTATCATCTATAACGCTCTTAGCGGGATAGCCATCAGCAGGCTGAGTGCTCAAATCATTTATTGGTTATCAAAATATTTTAGGGGTGAGTATGGAAAATGATGTTAAGGAAGATCTAGAGCAAGCAAGACCAAAGCTGGAACTAAAAAAGCAAAAGCAAGAGCTAGAGGAACAGAAACAAGAAAAACAAGGCAAACAAGAGCAGAAGCCAAAGCAAGAAAAAGAAGAGCCAAAGAGCAAGGAACAAGAAGGAGAAATTAAAAAACAAAAGAGATATAGCTATATTTTTTGGGGATGTCTTATTGTTTTATTTGTCGTCTATTTTAGCGTCAAATTCTTTGCGTATAGCGGAACCCAGTTAGGAGGCAAAAGCAGACAAACCAAAAAACTCTTTAAGTATGTTGAAAAAATTTTACCTACCGATATTATAAAAGATAATATTGATAGCCATCAAGCAGAGATCAACGCCGCTCTGAATAGTGGCATAGAGGAAATGAATAGCGTGATAAACACTCAAATAGATGGGTTTTTTGATCCAATAGAATACAATGTGGATAAGTTCTTAGACTGGCACTACTCTCTCAAGGGAAATTATAGTGAGTTTGCCCTTTTTATAGCTAAAAAGACCGGCTTGAACGCCGAAGATGCGGTGGCTAATGTGTTGCAAGAAAAACTTTTAGGGAAAGATTACAAGCAAAGATTGGATGCTATAACCAAGGGGCTTTCTAAAACTTATGCAAGTTTGTTAAAACAACACGAAAAATTTGTGAGTGAGACCGCTCTAAAAGGAGTGGATACCGATCTTTCTCAAAACGCAAAAATTTTAGACACTCTTGGCGATGAAGTGGCAAGGAAATTGAAAGCCAATTTTATAGGAACAATAGGGGCAATGACTGGCGTGAGTGGCTTGGCTATTGCGGCAAAGCTAACCCCAAAACTTGTGGCAAAAATTGGTGCTAAACTTGGGGCGAAAGTAGGGGGTAAATTCCTCGCAAAGATTGGCACAGCTTTGAGCGGTTCTTGGACTTGCGGGCCTTTCGCTCCTGCTTGCACTATTGGGATTTGGTTTGGAAGCGATGCAGCATTCAATTTTATTGATGAATGGCTCCACAGAGACGGATTCAAAAAAGAAATTTTGAACAATGTCAACGAAGTGAAAGAAAATCTCAAAAACAGCTACAAACAGCAATTTAACGATAGCTTTGTTAAAATCAGCCAAGAATTTCAAGAGAGTTACAAAAACGCTCCTATGGTGGAGAAAAAAATCATTAAAGAGCATATAGACGATCTCAACCAAACCCCAGAAGAGGACAACCAAAAGATCAATCAATAAAAGAGCGGTAGATCTTTTAGAAACGGCATGAAGCGTTCGGGCATGGGGGAAGCGATTTGATAGATCGCTCCTTTAAATTCAAATTCCAAACTAGAGGCATGGAGCATGAGTAATGGGGCGTTATTTTCACGCTTTAATTGAAGGTATCCTCTCGCTTCTTCATCAGCCACCCCATAAAGTCCCTCGCCCACGATCCTGTGATTTATACTGCTTAAATGCAAGCGGATCTGGTGCGTGCGCCCGGTGAGCGGGATTATTTTAAGCAAGCTTATATCCAAAAAAGGGTTATAACTTAAAGGCTCAACAAGCGTGATTGAAGGCTTGCCTAAAGGAGAAATTTGAGATCGAATGCACAAATCTTTTTGAATGTTTTGTGGCGTTAGAATGGGCTTATCTATTATGATACTTTTATCCACCAACCCATGTGCTAGCGCTAAATAAGTTTTTTTCACTTTTTTTTGCATGAAAAGCGCTTTTAAATCCTTAGCGCTTTGTAAAGTCTTGCCCGCTAAAACTAACCCGCTCGTTTCATAGTCTAACCTGTGGGCTGGGTGGGCGTTTTTGCCAAAATGAGATTGGATACAATCTAATAAGCTTTCATGGTAAAAATAGCCTTTAGGGTGGGTATAAATTTGAGCGGGTTTGTCAAACACGCCAAAATCCTTAGCCTCAAAAACAAGCTTTTCTTGCTTTTCATTAGGCTTGAAATAAATCAAGCGAACGACCCCTTGAATGATTTGAGATTTACGCACGGCTTGTTGGTTTTGTTTCAGGCGTTGCTTGTCAAGGTGCCGTTGGGCTTCTTTTAAAGAGCATTTTAAAACATCGCGCACCAAAAACAAGGCTTTGGTGGGTTTTAAAATTTCAAATTCTTCTTCAACAAAAGGCACTACAACAAACTTTTAACAAACATTTTAGGCTCATTAGAACACTCATCTAATTCCACGCTAAAAATCGCGCTCACCTTTTCGCCCGCTTTCAAAAACCGCTCAGCGTTAAAATAAATCGCCTCTTTGACGCATTCTTTATCCTTAAAACGCAAAACCTGGTGGCTTTCTTTAATGATTTTTTCTTCTATGACTTCTAAATTTTGCGCCTGGAATAAAGGCTCAGGGTTTTCTTGCCCATAAGGTTCGCCCATTTCTATAATCTCTAAAAGCTCTCTGTCAATGTCTTTTAATTTGAGCGTTAAAGGGGGTTCTTTTTCACAAAAAGGCAAGACTTTAAAATCAAAATTTTCTAAAGTTTCAAAGAGCGAGACGATATTGTTTTTTCCAACGCTCAACCCGCAAGCTTGCCTATGCCCTCCATAGCCGAGCAACAAAGAAGAAACCCCATTCAAAGCGTCAATCAAGTCAATGTTTGAAGAGCTACGAGCGCTCCCTTTATACACCCCTTCTTTAAAGGTAAAAACCAGGCTTGGCTTTTGAGTGGCTTCCACTAATTTTGAAGCCACGATCCCAAGCACGCCCTCATGCCAATTATCCTTAAAAGCGACGATGATTTTTTCTCCAACCATCGCATGCCTAAAGGCTTCTTCAAAAACCTGCTGTTGGATCATTTTGCGCTTCATATTGCATGCTTTCAAGCGTTCATACAAAGAATAGCCATCTTGAAAATTATTCGCGCTTAAAAAATCTAAAGCCATTTTAGCGTCTTGCATGCGCCCTGCGGAATTGATTAAAGGGGCGATGTTAAAAGAAATATCGCTCGCTTTTAAAGAGCGTTTTCTAAAAACTTCTCTTTGGCGTAAAAACCCCATCGCCCCTAAGGATTCTTTTTGCAAAAAATACAAGGCTTTAGAAACTAAAAAGCGGTTAAAAAAAGTCAAAGGCATCATGTCAGCAATAGTCGCCACGCCCGCTAAACACAATAACTCACTAGAATGGCTCTTTTCTTTTCCTAAAAGCTGGTGGATGCCATAGCACAAATAAAACGCTACCAACGCCCCACACACTTCCTTTTGGATAAAATCACAATCCGGTTGCTTGGGGTTGATCACCGCATAAGCGTCTGGGACTTCATCATTATTTAAGCAATGGTGATCGGTGATGATAAGGGTGTAATTTTTTTCTTTGCAAAATCGTGCGGCTTCAAAGGCGTTAATCCCGTTATCCACCGTGATGATTAAAGGGGCGTGGTGTTTTTCTAAAAATTTTTTAGAAATCCCATAGCCATCCATGAAGCGATTAGGGATTATAATGCGGACATGCTTGTAGTTTAGGCTTTCAAAAAATTTTGCCATGATAGCAGAGCTAATCACGCCGTCAGCGTCATAATCGCCCACCACTAAAATTTCTGTGTTTGCGTGCATGGCTTCTATGATTTTGAGCGCGGCTTTTTTCAAGTCTTTAAATAAAAAGGGGCTAGGAAACCCTTTTTCATTATAAGCGATAGAAGCCATGCGCTCTTTGATTTGAGCTTTAAGCTTTTGTTTCATTTGTTAGATTAGGATTTAGAAAGAGCGCTCTTAATGAAATCCAAAATAATAGGGTTAGGGCTTTGCAACCTAGAGGTGAATTCCGGATGGAATTGCACCCCCACAAAGAACGGGTGATCTTCTAATTCAATCGCTTCAATCAAATGATTCGCCCCAAAACCCACCACTTTCAAGCCCTTATTTTCCCACTCTTGGCGGTATTTGGGGTTGATTTCATAACGATGGCGGTGTCTTTCTTTAATGCTTGGTTTTTTATAGGCTTTTTCTAGCAAGCTGTTAGGCAAGATTTCGCATTCGTATTCGCCTAATCGCATGGTGCCTCCTAATGGCGAATTATAGGTGCGCACCTGTTTTTGGTGGTTTTGATCCATAAAATCTTCAATCAAATACACCACAGGGTATTCGCAGCGTTGGTTAAACTCCGTAGAGTTAGCCCCTTTTAAACCCAAAACATTGCGGCAAAATTCCACGATCGCTAATTGCATGCCCAAACAAATCCCTAAAAAGGGGAGTTTTTCTAACCTAGCCCTTTGAATGGCGCAAATTTTGCCCTCAATCCCCCTTTCTCCAAAGCCCCCCGGCACTAAAATCGCATCAACGCCCTCTAAATCAGTCTTTTCATTAAAATTCTCGCTATCCAGCCATTCAATATTGACTTGCGTATCCAAATGCGCCCCCGCATGGATTAGGGCTTCAATCAAGGATTTATAAGATTCTTTTAAGCTTAAATACTTGCCTACAAAACCAATTTTGACTTTGTGTTTAGGAGCGATAATCTTTTCTACTAAAGTGTTCCAAGCCGCCATTTTGGGGTGCAATTTATTCAAGTTAAAGCGTCTGGCAATGGGGGTTAAAATGCCTTCTTGCAAGAAAAGAATGGGGCATGCGTAAATGCTTTTAGTGTCTGTGGCCACAATCACGCTGTCTTGCTCCACATCGCAACTCAAAGCGATTTTCTTTTTCAATTCTTTATCCAAAGGCTTAGGCGATCGCGCCAAAATGATTTGAGGGGTTACACCAAGGCGCCTTAATTCCTGGACGGAATGTTGCGTGGGTTTGGTTTTTAGTTCGTTAGTGGTTTGGATATAGGGGATCAGGGTTACATGCACATTGATGACTTTTTCATTCCCTAATTCCAGTTTAAGCTGGCGGATCGCTTCCAAATAAAACATGCCCTCCATATCGCCCACGGTTCCGCCCACTTCCACGATTAAAAAATCCAACCCCTTAGCCGCGCTTTTAATGCGCCTTTTGATTTCATCGGTTACATGGGGGACGATTTGAATGGTTTTGCCTAAATATTCCCCTTTCCTTTCGTTTTCTATCACGCTTGAAAAAATCTGCCCGGTAGTGAAATTATTCAACCTTGTTAAATTCCTATTCAAAAAGCGTTCATAATGCCCTATGTCTAAATCCGTTTCAGCGCCATCGCTAGTCACAAACACTTCCCCATGCTCTAAAGGGCTCATGGTGCCTGGATCAATATTGATATAAGGGTCAATCTTCAAAATAGAAACCTGGTAATTGCAATGCTGTAAAAGCGTAGCGATTGAAGAAGATGAAATCCCTTTCCCTAGAGAGCTTAACACGCCCCCTGTAACGAATATAAATTTGGCTCTATCCATAAGTTATTGCGTTCCTTTAATTTTTGCTTCTTAAATTGTAGTCTAAAAAGGGTTAAAAAGCTTTAAAAGAGGGCAAAAATTAAAGCGACTTCAAAAAAAAAAAAAACAATTTCAGTTTCTTATTAGTTAGGTTTGATTAGAATAAAAAGCTTTTATGTGTTTAAACTTCATTGTCTTAAAAACTTTTAAGAGCAATTTTAAAGTTCGTTGGCGTATAATATCAAGTTTGAATGAACTAACTAAAAGGGTTTTAAATAATGGCTGAAAATTCTTTCAAAAATGTTTCTGCACAACCTAAAGCATTTTTTTTATTACCAGTTAAAACCCTTTTTCTTTTAGGGGGCGTTTTTAGCGCGTTTTTTATCCTTATTTTTGGCTTGGTTCTTTTTGATTATACTAATTCAATGGATAACGCCATTTTTAGCTTGATGCGTTCAAATTCTTCTAGCCCTATTTTAGATCAAACGCTCCAACGCATTGTTTTTTTAGGCTCTTCTCAATTCGTGTTGCCTTTGAGTTTGTTAGTGGGGGTGTTTTTAAGCCTTTATCGCAGAAATTTAGCGCTTGGGGTGTGGTTTGTGTTAAGCGTGGTTCTGTTTGAAGCCCTTTTAGAATCTTTAAAACACCTTTTTTTGCACTCTGTTCAATGGCTTTCACACAGCGCTAATTTCCCTAGCGCTATTGTGCTTTCTTTAACCCTTTTTTATGGGTTGCTTGTTTTATTGATACCCCATTTGATCACGCATCAAATATTTCAAAACATTCTTTCTTATAGTTTATTTGGTTTGATTCTTTTAATAGGCTTAGCGCTGATTGTTTTAGGGGTGTCTTTTAGCAGCGTTTTAGGAGGGTTTTGTCTAGGGGCGTTAGGGGCTTGTTTTTCCATAGGGATTTATTTGAGCGTGTTTCAAAAGATCTAAGCGAACGGCTTAAAAGAATGAAAATTTTATCAAGGTTTTAATATTGGATTTAAAGGTATTATTGCAACGGATTGTTGATTTTTTCATCAAGCTCAATAAAAAGCAAAAAATCGCCCTGATTGCAGCTGGGGTTTTAATCACGGCTTTGCTCGTGTTTTTGTTGCTCTATCCCTTTAAAGAAAAAAACTACACGCAAGGGGGTTATGGGGTTTTATTTGAAGGCTTAGACTCTAGCGATAACGCTTTAATCTTACAGCACCTCCAGCAAAACCAAATCCCTTATAAAGTCTCCAAAGACGACACCATTCTTATCCCTAGAGATAAAGTGTATGAAGAAAGGATCACTCTGGCTTCTCAAGGGATCCCTAAAACGAGTAAAGTGGGTTTTGAAATCTTTGACACTAAAGACTTTGGGGCGACTGATTTTGATCAAAATATCAAACTCATTCGCGCCATTGAGGGGGAATTGTCGCGCACGATTGAAAGTTTAAACCCCATTTTGAAAGCCAATGTGCATATTGCAATCCCTAAAGACAGCGTGTTTGTGGCTAAAGAAGTCCCTCCTAGCGCTTCGGTGATGCTCAAACTCAAGCCTGACATGAAGCTTTCACCCACTCAAATTTTAGGGATTAAAAATTTAATCGCTGCAGCTGTGCCTAAACTCACGATAGAAAATGTGAAAATCGTGAATGAAAACGGCGAATCAATAGGCGAGGGCGATATACTAGAAAACTCCAAAGAATTAGCCCTAGAGCAGTTGCATTACAAACAAAATTTTGAAAACATTTTAGAAAATAAGATCGTCAATATCTTAGCCCCTATTGTGGGGGGTAAAAACAAGGTGGTCGCAAGGGTCAATGCGGAGTTTGATTTCAGCCAAAAGAAAAGCACTAAAGAGACTTTTGATCCCAATAATGTTGTAAGGAGCGAGCAAAATTTAGAAGAAAAAAAAGAAGGCGCTCCTAAAAAACAAGTCGGCGGCGTGCCGGGGGTTGTGAGCAATATCGGGCCTGTGCAAGGATTGAAAGACAATAAAGAGCCAGAAAAATACGAAAAGTCTCAAAACACGACCAATTATGAAGTGGGTAAAACCATTAGCGAGATTAAGGGCGAGTTTGGCACTTTAGTGCGTTTGAATGCGGCGGTTGTGGTGGATGGCAAGTATAAAATCGCGCTTAAAGACGGGGCGAATACTTTAGAATACGAGCCTTTGAGCGATGAATCGCTTAAAAAAATCAACGCTCTGGTGAAACAAGCCATTGGCTATAATCAAAATAGAGGCGATGATGTGGCGGTGAGCAATTTTGAGTTTAACCCTATGGCACCCATGCTTGATAACGCCACTTTGAGCGAAAAAATCATGCATAAGACTCAAAAAATCTTAGGCTCATTCACGCCTTTAATCAAGTATATTTTGGTGTTTATAGTGCTATTTATTTTCTATAAAAAAGTGATTGTGCCTTTCAGCGAACGCATGCTAGAAGTGGTGCCTGATGAAGATAAGGAAGTGAAATCCATGTTTGAAGAAATGGATGAAGAAGAAGATGAATTGAACAAACTGGGCGATTTGAGAAAAAAAGTAGAAGATCAATTAGGGCTTAATGCAACCTTTAGCGAAGAAGAAGTAAGATATGAAATTGTCTTAGAAAAGATTAGAGGGACCCTTAAAGAGCGCCCTGATGAAATCGCAATGCTCTTTAAACTCCTAATCAAAGATGAAATTTCTTCAGACAGCGCGAAAGGCTAAAAAGATAAAAGGTTAAAAATGGCAACCAAGCTTACCCCCAAACAAAAGGCTCAATTAGACGAACTTTCCATGAGTGAAAAGATCGCTATTTTACTCATTCAAGTGGGCGAAGACACCACAGGCGAGATTTTAAGGCATTTAGATATTGACTCTATTACAGAGATTTCTAAGCAAATCGTGCAATTAAACGGCACAGACAAGCAAATCGGCGCGGCGGTTTTAGAGGAATTTTTTGCGATTTTTCAGTCTAACCAATACATCAATACCGGCGGTTTAGAATACGCTAGAGAGCTTTTAACCAGGACTTTAGGGAGCGAAGAAGCCAGAAAAGTGATGGATAAACTCACTAAAAGTTTGCAAACGCAAAAAAACTTCGCTTATTTAGGCAAAATCAAGCCCCAACAACTCGCTGATTTCATCATTAACGAACACCCTCAAACCATTGCCTTGATTTTAGCCCACATGGAAGCCCCTAATGCGGCTGAGACTTTGAGCTATTTCCCTGATGAAATGAAAGCTGAGATTTCTATTAGAATGGCGAATTTAGGCGAAATATCGCCCCAAGTGGTTAAAAGGGTTTCCACGGTGTTAGAAAACAAACTAGAATCGCTCACCAGCTATAAAATTGAAGTGGGTGGCTTAAGAGCGGTGGCTGAAATCTTTAACCGCCTAGGCCAAAAGAGCGCTAAAACCACGCTCGCTCGCATTGAAAGCGTGGATAACAAGCTCGCCGGTGCGATTAAAGAGATGATGTTCACTTTTGAAGACATATCCAAACTAGACAATTTCGCTATCAGAGAGATTTTGAAAGTAGCGGATAAAAAAGACTTGTCTTTAGCCTTAAAAACTTCCACGAAAGATTTAACCGATAAATTCTTAAACAACATGAGCAGCAGGGCTGCAGAGCAGTTTGTAGAAGAAATGCAGTATCTTGGGGCGGTCAAAATCAAAGATGTGGATGTGGCCCAAAGGAAAATCATTGAAATCGTGCAGAGCTTGCAAGAAAAAGGCGTGATCCAAACCGGTGAAGAGGAAGATGTCATTGAATAGCCGTAAAAACTTGATCCAAAAAGATCATTTGAATAAGCATGACATTCAAAAATACGAATTTAAAAGCATGGCAAACTTACCCCCTAAAATTAATCCTAATGGCGCGTCTTTAGAAACGCCTAACCCAGAAGAGCCTTTGGAAAAAAAAGCGATAGAAAACGATTTGATTGATTGCTTATTGAAAAAAACCGATGAGCTTTCAAGCCATTTAGTGAAATTGCAAATGCAATTTGAAAAAGCTCAAGAAGAGAGCAAAGCTTTGATTGAAAACGCTAAAAACGACGGCTATAAAATCGGCTTTAAAGAGGGCGAAGAAAAAATGCGTAACGAACTCACCCACAGCGTGAATGAAGAAAAAAACCAGCTTTTGCATGCGATCACCGCTTTAGATGAAAAAATGAAAAGCTCAGAAAATCATTTAATGGCTTTAGAAAAGGAGTTGAGCACGATTGCGATAGATATAGCTAAAGAAGTGATCCTTAAAGAAGTGGAAGACAACAGCCAAAAAGTAGCCCTCGCTTTAGCTGAAGAGCTTTTAAAAAATGTTTTAGACGCAACGGATATTCATCTAAAAGTCAATCCCTTGGATTACCCTTATTTAAACGAGCGTTTGCAAAATACTTCTAAAATCAAATTAGAGAGCAATGAGGCTATTTCTAAAGGAGGCGTTATGATCACTAGCTCTAACGGGAGCCTTGATGGGAATTTAATGGAGCGCTTTAAAACGCTCAAAGAAAGCGTGTTGGAAAATTTTAAGGTGTGATTTTGCAAAATAAAACTTTTGATTTAAACCCTAACGATATTGCAAGCTTGGAGTTGGTGTGTCAAACGCTAAGGAATCGTATTTTAGAAGTGGTGAGCGCTAATGGGGGGCATTTAAGCTCTTCTTTAGGGGCTGTGGAGCTGATTGTGGGCATGCATGCCTTATTTGATTGCCAAAAAAACCCTTTCATTTTTGACACTTCGCACCAAGCTTACGCCCACAAGCTTTTAACCGGGCGCTTTGAAAGCTTTAGCACTTTAAGGCAATTCAAGGGTTTGAGCGGCTTTACTAAACCCAGCGAGAGCGCATACGATTATTTCATTGCCGGGCATAGCTCCACTTCGGTGTCTATAGGCGTGGGGGTGGCTAAAGCTTTTTGTTTGAAACAAGCGTTAGGCATGCCTATCGCTTTATTAGGCGATGGGAGTATTAGCGCAGGGATTTTTTATGAAGCCTTAAACGAACTGGGCGATAGGAAATACCCCATGATCATGATTTTGAACGATAATGAAATGAGTATCAGCACGCCTATTGGAGCTTTGTCTAAAGCCCTTAGCCAGCTGATGAAAGGCCCGTTTTATCAGTCTTTCCGCTCTAAAGTTAAAAAAATCTTAAGCACCTTACCTGAAAGCGTGAATTACTTAGCGAGCCGTTTTGAAGAATCTTTCAAACTCATCACCCCGGGCGTGTTTTTTGAAGAACTAGGCATTAACTATATAGGGCCTATTAATGGGCATGATTTGAGCGCGATTATTGAAACCTTAAAATTAGCCAAAGAGCTTAAAGAGCCGGTGCTAATTCATGCGCAAACCTTAAAAGGCAAAGGCTATAAGATCGCTGAAGGGCGCTATGAAAAATGGCATGGGGTGGGGCCTTTTGATTTGGATACCGGCTTGTCTAAAAAATCCAAAAGCGCGACTTTATCGCCCACTGAAGCGTATTCTAACACCCTTTTAGAATTAGCCAAAAAAGATGAAAAAATCGTAGGCGTAACCGCTGCGATGCCTAGCGGCACAGGGTTAGACAAACTCATTGACGCTTACCCTTTGCGCTTTTTTGATGTCGCTATCGCTGAACAACACGCATTAACTTCTAGCAGCGCTATGGCTAAAGAGGGGTTTAAACCTTTTGTGAGCATCTATTCTACTTTTTTGCAAAGGGCTTATGATTCTATTGTGCATGACGCTTGTATTTCTAGCCTACCGATTAAATTAGCCATTGACAGGGCCGGGATCGTGGGCGAAGATGGCGAGACGCACCAAGGGCTTTTAGACGTGTCGTATTTGCGCTCTATCCCTAACATGGTCATTTTTGCCCCACGAGACAATGAAACTTTAAAAAACGCCGTGTATTTTGCTAATGAGCATGATTCAAGCCCTTGCGCGTTCCGCTACCCTAGGGGGTCGTTTGCACTAAAAGAGGGGGTTTTTGAGCCTAGCAGTTTTGTTTTGGGGCAAAGTGAATTGTTGAAAAAAGAGGGCGAAATTTTACTCATAGGCTATGGTAATGGCGTGGGGCGGGCGCATTTGGTCCAACTGGCTTTAAAAGAAAAAAACATAGAATGCGCGCTTTTGGATCTCAGGTTTTTAAAGCCCTTAGATCCAAATTTAAGCGCAATCATTGCTCCTTATCAAAAGCTCTATGTTTTTAGCGATAATTACAAGCTTGGGGGGGTGGCTAGCACGATTTTAGAGTTTTTGAGCGAACAAAATATTTTAAAGCCTGTTAAAAGCTTTGAAATCATGGATGAATTTATCATGCATGGGAACACCGCTTTAGTGGAAAAATCCTTAGGCTTAGACACAGAGAGTTTGACTGACGCTATTTTAAAAGATTTAGGACAAGAGAGATGAAAACAAAAGCGCCAATGAAAAATATCCGCAATTTTTCCATTATCGCTCACATTGACCATGGTAAAAGCACTTTAGCGGATTGTTTGATTTCTGAATGCAACGCTATCAGTAACAGAGAGATGAAGAGCCAAGTGATGGACACGATGGATATTGAAAAAGAAAGGGGCATTACGATTAAGGCTCAAAGCGTGCGCCTGAATTACACTTTTAAGGGGGAGGATTATGTTTTAAACCTCATTGACACCCCAGGGCATGTGGATTTTAGCTATGAAGTGTCGCGCTCTTTGTGTTCGTGTGAAGGGGCGTTATTGGTGGTGGATGCCACTCAAGGCGTGGAAGCGCAAACCATTGCCAACACTTACATCGCTTTAGATAACAATTTAGAGATTTTACCGGTGATTAATAAAATTGATTTGCCGAATGCGAATGTTTTAGAAGTCAAACAGGATATAGAAGACACGATAGGGATTGATTGCTCTAACGCTAATGAAGTGAGCGCTAAAGCTAAGCTTGGCATTAAAGATTTGTTAGAAAAGATCATTACGACCATTCCTGCCCCTGGCGGTGATCCTAACGCTCCTTTAAAAGCGCTCATTTACGATTCATGGTTTGACAATTATTTAGGGGCGCTAGCGCTGGTGCGTATCATGGATGGGAGCATCAACACAGAGCAAGAAATTTTAGTGATGGGGACGGGTAAAAAACATGGCGTTTTAGGGCTATACTACCCCAACCCTTTGAAAAAAATCCCCACCAAGAGTTTAGAATGCGGTGAGATTGGCATTGTGAGTTTGGGGCTAAAAAGCGTTACTGATATTGCGGTGGGCGATACGCTCACAGACGCTAAAAACCCTACCCCTAAACCCATTGAAGGCTTTATGCCGGCCAAACCCTTTGTTTTTGCGGGGCTTTACCCTATAGAAACGGACCGGTTTGAAGATTTAAGAGAAGCGTTATTGAAGCTCCAGCTTAACGATTGCGCTTTGAATTTTGAGCCTGAAAGCTCCGTGGCGCTTGGCTTTGGCTTTAGGGTGGGCTTTTTAGGGCTATTGCACATGGAAGTGATCAAAGAAAGGCTGGAGAGAGAATTTGGCCTTAACTTAATCGCTACCGCTCCCACGGTGGTGTATGAAGTGCATTTAACCGATAATAGCATCAAATATGTCCAAAACCCTAGCGAATTGCCCCCTGAAAACCATATCGCTTGCATCAAAGAGCCTTTTGTGAGGGCGACGATCATCACGCCGAGCGAATTTTTGGGTAATTTGATGCAGTTATTGAACAATAAAAGAGGCATTCAAGAAAAAATGGAATATTTGAACCAGTCTCGTGTCATGCTCACTTATTCCTTGCCCAGCAATGAAATTGTGATGGATTTTTACGACAAGCTCAAATCTTGCACGAAAGGGTATGCGAGCTTTGATTATGAGCCTATAGAAAACAGAGAGGCTAACTTGGTGAAATTAGACGTGAGGGTGGCAGGCGATGTGGTGGATGCGCTTTCTATCATTATAGATAAAAATAAGGCGTATGAAAAGGGGCACGCTTTAGTGGAAACGATGAAAGAGCTTATCCCAAGACAGCTTTTTGAAGTCGCTATCCAAGCGAGCGTGGGGAATAAAATCATCGCTAGAGAGACGATTAAATCTGTCGGTAAGAATGTAACGGCTAAGTGCTATGGGGGCGATATTACACGAAAAAGAAAACTCTTAGAAAAGCAAAAAGAGGGTAAGAAACGCATGAAAGCTATCGGTAAAGTGGAACTTCCCCAAGAAGCGTTTTTAGCGATATTAAAGATTGATTAGGCGATTTAGCTTCTATGGCAAAACACAAGAACTATGAAATTTTAAATCTCATAGGCTATGCTTTGGCAAAATTTGATAATGACTTTATTAAAGAATTTGGTTTTTCTACTAAAAATGCTTTTTTTGAATATTGCGTCCAAATCGGCTTGGCTGAAACGACTGGCGTTATCAAAAATCGCATGGATTTATTTGATTATTTTTTTCCTAACAAACGCAAAGGCTGGTGGCAAAAAGGCGATGCCTATATCCATAGAAAATTATGGATTGATAGTTTGTTTGGAAATGAAAGCGTTAAGGGTTTTAGCCATATTGTGAAATGGTTTTTGCAAGAACAATACGGCGTCAAAGATTTAGGCGTTACCCCTAACGCTTACCTCAAAACCCGCTATAAAAGCATGCAAGAAACAGGTTTGGAAGCCGAATTGTATTTCTTAAACCACTATAAAAACATCAAAATATTCTCTTGTGGGCATTTAAAAGACATGCGTCTTTTTGGCGATGGGTATGACTTCTATATTCAAACCAACAAGCAGGCGTTTTTAGTGGAAGTTAAGGGGATTAGAGAAAAGCAAGGGACATTGAGGTTGACCCAAAAAGAATACGAGCAAGCGCAAGCGTATAGTCATGATTATGTACTTGTAGTGGTATTGAATTTGAGTGAAAAACCCTATCTTTTATCTATCGCTAACCCCTTAAAGCATTTAGAATTTAAGGCATGCGAGAGGAAGCAAAAAAGCATTTTAGAATACCACTTAATAGGGCAAATAAAATAACTATATTAAAGGTGGGGTTCATTTAATCTAATTAATAGCAGTGGTTGGAAATTTAGATATAATGAAGAGTTTTAAAATAAAATAACCAAAATCCCCTATTTTTTGAAAATTAAAGAGTTGTTGAAGTTAAGTTTATTTAAAACCCCTTAAGGGTTTTTATGGGTGGGTAGGGGAGCGAAAGTTTGGCTTACGGGCATGATTTCTATGCGGTTGATATTGACATGCGAGGGTTGTTCGTAAATCCATAGCACAATGTTAGCAATATCTTGTGGCTTGAGGTAAAGGGTGTTTTCATAGACGGATTGGGCTTTTATTTTATCGCCTTTAAAACGCACCATGCTGAATTCGGTTTCGCCGCACAAACCGGGTTCAACATTACTCACTCTGATGTTAGTGCCAGCCAAATCCGCTCGCAAATTTAAAGAAAATTGTTTCACAAACGCCTTGCTCGCTCCATAGACATTCCCACCGGGATAGGGGTAAGTGCCAGCGATAGAGCCAAGATTGATGATAGTCCCATGGTCATGCTCTATCATAGAGGGCAAGATCAAGCGGGTGAGATGCAACAACCCCTTGATATTCGTATCTATCATGATTTCCCAATCGTCTAGCTCGCATTCATAAGCCTTGTTTAAGCCTAGCGCTAAGCCGGCGTTATTGATTAAAGCGTCAATGCGATCCGTCATGGAGAAAATAGTCTCTATCGCTCGCTTAGTTTCAAGCTTTTTTTGAAGATCAAAACACAGGGGAATGAAACGCTTGGGATAAGCGAGCTGCAATTCTTGCAAATTCTCTTTTCGCCTCCCTGTGCCAAAAACCACATGGCTTTTTTGTAAAAACGCTTTAGCGATTTCTAGCCCAAACCCTGAAGTCGCTCCGCTAACTAAAATGTGCGCCATTTCTATCCTTTAAAATTTTAAAAAAGCCCCTTAAGCCCTTTTTCAAGCTTTTCTTTGAGCTTATCATCTTTAAGCAAATGATCTAAACCTTTTTTAAGGGTGTCATTTTTTAAGATTTCTTTCAAGCCTTGTTGCAGGTTTTGTTGGATGGCTTTTTCGTTTAAAATGAGGGAAAATTTTGGCTGGTGCATGCTGCCTTGAAGTTTCATTTTAAAAATGAATTTTAAAATCTCCGCATCCATGAGCATGTCCATTTGTTTGGTGCTTAAATCCAACAAGCCGTTATGGATTTTCAATTGGGTTTTGGGGCTTTTTAAACTCAAATCAGAGAGCAGGCGTTGCTGGTTGATTTGGCTTACTAGATTGGCATCGTTATAGATTTCTTTAGTAATATCAAATTTAGAAATGGAGTAGAGGAAATCGCTGAATGCATTTTTGAGGAATCTTGCGTTTTTTAGGCGGGCTTTCAATACGCCTTGCTTGGCGCTAAGGTCATAATCCAAGTTAGCGTCTGCAATGGATTGGAAAAACTTGGGGTAATGGAATAAATCTAAGGCTTTTAAAGTGGAAATATTGGAAAAACGGGCTTTCAAATCTTTATTTAAAAGCGTGAAGTCTAGCGCACCGTCTAGTAAATTTGAATGGCCATTGACTTTTAAGAGTTTGGGGCTTTGCTCTATAGCACCTTTTAAAGTCAAGCTCCCTTTTAGGGGGTGGTTGATCATGTTTTGGAGTTTGGCTAGATGGGGTATTTCTAAAGTGTAGGGGGCGTTGAGTTTTAAAGTAGGGAAAGAATATTCGCTTTTTAGGGCTGTGAAATTAACTAAAGGGCTAGTTAGGGTGGTATCGCTGATGGCTTTGTTTTCTTTAAAATCGCTTGAGTGCGAGAGGTTGAAAACGAGCGTGTCTTTAAGGTTTAAATGAAAGATTTGATTGATTAGGGCGTTATTGATTAAAGCGTTATTAGCTGTTAGGATCAAATGCCCTTCTAAGGGCTTTAGAGAGTTAAAATCCGCTTGTAAGGACACTTTTGCGTTCGCATAAGCGGGGCGGTTGATTAAATAAAGCAAAGCTTCTAAATTGGCGTCTTTTGCGTTCAAACTTAAGTGAGAAAGCTTGAAATCATCTAAAAGGGCGTTGTAGGCAGTGTGGGATTGAGCCGCATTAGAGACGCCTTGAATCACAAGGGCTTTTCTATGCCCTTTAATGTTCCCAGAAGTAACAATAGCCCCCCTTAAAGGGTAGGGTATCAAATCCTTGAAAGAGCGTAAATTTTTAATATCTATATGGTAATCCAAATTTACGCTTTGCGTTAAAAGTGAAAAATCCCCCTTAAGAATGAGCGTGGAATCGTCGTTGGCTTGAGCTTTAAAATCCAAAGAGTTGAATCTCAATTTAAAGGTTTTAACGCTCAAATAACGCTCGTTCGGGTTGATTTTTTTCTCTATATACGAAGCGATGATTTTATTCCCCCATTCTGTAAAAAGGATAAGATAGGCCGTTAAAAGGCCGATTAAAAGAAGCGCGAGTATGGTATAAAGAAATTTTTTCATGTTTGTTTGTCCTTGAAATAAATTGAATAGAATATATTAGCTTGTTTTGTAAGGGTTTCTAACATTTTTTATAAAGCCTTAACGAGCGGTAATAAAAATTTTTATAGCGATAGGTTTTATAGATTTTAAGGGTGCCAGTCTATATTTTGACCCTTGATGCCAGTGAGAAATGTTATACCAAAAACCCTAAAAATTTAAGCTCCTTAGAGCAAATATAAGCCGATAAAGCCACCAAGCCAGAAAGCGAAAAGTTATAAAGCAAAAGAGATTTTGTGCCATTTAAAGAACAAAGCAAACAAAAAATCTCAATTTAATCTTTTATCAAGGAGTTTTAAGTTAAAAGACTTGTAGCGTTAAACAAGGACGATCCAATCGTTTAGGACTTTCTCAACCAAACATGATGGATAAAAAGAAAAAAATTTAAGGAGAAAAACAATGGTGGAGAATAGCGGGATCGAACCGCTGACCTCCTGCGTGCAAAGCAGGCGCTCTCCCAGCTGAGCTAATTCCCCAAAGATTGTAAAAAATGGTGGGCTTAGGAGGAGTTGAACCTCCGACCTCACCCTTATCAGGGGTGCGCTCTAACCACCTGAGCTATAAGCCCTTTAAAGCCAATAAAGATGAAATTATAGGTTAAACTTTCTTAAAAAATCCTTAAATGATAAATGGGATTAAGATGTTATAATAGTTGTTATTTTTTCATTTTAAAAGGGGTTTTATGGCATTATTATTCACAGGGGCGTGCGGGTATATAGGCTCGCATACCGCAAGGGCGTTTTTAGAAAAAACCAAAGAAAACATCATTATTGTAGATGACTTAAGCACCGGTTTTTTAGAGCATATCAAAGCGTTAGAGCGTTACTACCCTAATAGGGTTACTTTTATTCAAGCGAATTTGAATGAAACCCACAAATTAGATGTATTTTTGAATAAGCAACAGCTAAAAGATCCTATTGAAGCTGTCTTGCACTTTGGGGCTAAAATCTCAGTAGAAGAATCCACGCGCTTGCCTTTAGAATACTACACCAACAACACGCTCAACACTTTAGAGCTTGTCAAACTTTGCTTAAAGCATGCAATCAAGCGTTTTATTTTTTCTTCTACGGCCGTGGTTTATGGCGAATCTAGTTCAAGCTTGAATGAAGAAAGCCCCTTAAACCCCATTAATCCTTATGGAGCGTCTAAAATGATGAGCGAAAGGATTTTGTTGGACACTTCTAAAATAGCGGATTTTAAATGCGTTATTTTGCGCTATTTCAATGTGGCTGGGGCATGCATGCGCAATGATTATACCACGCCTTACACGCTAGGTCAGCGCACGCTCAACGCCACGCATTTAATCAAAATCGCATGCGAATGCGCGGTGGGGAAAAGAAAAAAAATGGGGATTTTTGGCACCAATTACCCCACAAGAGATGGCACTTGTATTAGGGATTATATCCATGTAGATGATTTGGCTAACGCGCATTTAGCGAGCTATCACACTCTTTTAGAAAAAAATAAGAGCGAGATCTATAATGTCGGCTACAATCAAGGCCATAGCGTGAAAGAAGTGATAGAAAAGGTTAAAGAAATCTCAAATAAGGATTTTTTAGTGGAAATTTTAGACAAACGACAGGGCGATCCAGCAAGCCTTATTGCTAATAATTCTAAAATCTTACAAAACACCCCTTTCAAACCCCTTTATAACAACCTAGACACCATTATCAAAAGTGCTCTAGATTGGGAAGAACACCTTTTAAGATTTCAATAATACACCCTGTGCAAATACAAGCCATTAGCCATTATGGGCGTTCTTATAGTGGCTTTGAGGTTATGGATTTGCGCTTGAATTTCAGCGAGCGTGATTTTTTTTAAGGAATATTGAACGCATGCTTGAATGATCAAACGCACACTAGAGCGTAAAAACGCATCGCCAATGATTTTAAACACCACGCACTCATGCCCCATGATAAAGGTTTTATAAGCCAAAGCGTTAAAAATGATGCGATTAGGGTTGGTTGTAGCGCCGCCTTCTTTTTTAAACATGGAAAAATCATGCTTGCCTATAAATTGCTTTAAAGCAATGTTTAGCGCATCTAGTGAGCCATAATCTCCGCAAGCGATATAAGGCGCTAAAAAAGGCGTTTTTAAATTCTTCGTCAAAAGGTAACGATACGCTCTTTTTTGAGCGTCAAAACGCGCATGGAAGTTTTTTTCTTCTAGTTTTTTTAAGACAATATGCGGGGCGAGTTTGGGGGCTAGATAATGAAATAATTTAGCGGCATTCCAGTGTTTTGGAGCGTGAAAAGACAGCACTTGGTTGTTCGCATGCACGCCTTTATCCGTGCGCCCGGCCGCAACCACAACGCTTTTAATCCCTAGCGTATTTAAAGCGCTTTCTATTTTGTCTTGCACGCCAAGTTTGTTGGGCTGTTTGGCATAGCCTAAAAAATACGCCCCATCATAAGCCACAATGGCTTTAAAGCAACGCATTTTAATAACGCTTTAAAATGAATTTTCTAAACAACAAATAAGAGCCAAACACCCAAATAAAGGGGAAGAAAAAGGTCATCAAAAACAAATCCGTAGAAATCACATGCACCATTAAAAAATAAACCCCAACCGCTCCAAGGACATAAAAATAACTCCAATTCGTTTTGAATCGCGGGTTGGCGATGCCAAATAAGGGGATTAAAAACACGCTCGCTAAAGGGAACAAGGAAACTAAAATCGCTTGAGAAAAACGGCGTTTTTGATTTTTATTAGCGTTTTTGCCAAAGGCTTTTTTCCAATAGCCCAAATAATCCGTGCCTTGCAAATAAGCCGCATCATTAGAATTGAAAGACTTGAGCTTGTTGCGCAAATGCAATTCTTCAAAATCAACTTTACGCATTTTATCGCCTTGAGTGAAATACGCATGCCCTTTGTATAAATTCAATTCAAACACGCCGTTTTGATTGTTGATATTGCCTTTTTGGGCTAGAATGAAGCTTTCTTGAGAAAGGCTTTTATTAGAAAAAAGCACTAAATTATCATAGGAATTGTTCTCAGCCTTATCCACATACACGAGCCAATCGCCTAATTTTTGCCCGAATTCACCGGCCCTTATGTTAATATCAATCTTGTCTTTTTTTTGACGCAAAAACCCGTAATAAGCGCTCTTAGAAGTGGGGATTAAAATAAGCGAAAACACCAATAAAATCGCGCTCACTAACAAACTTAAAGGCACAAACGCTTTAGTCATTGTTTTAGGCGAAACCCCTAAAGAGAAAAACACTAACAATTCATGGTCATAGCTAAGCCTTGAAAGCCCCAAAGCGCAAGCCGCAAAAAAAGTGATCGGCAAAATAAAAAAAATGGTTCCTGGCAAGGAATACAAAAAGAGTTGCACTAGATCCAAAAAGCTCACTTTAATCACGAGCGTTACGCTTGCGATACTGATTAATAGCACGATAGAAGAGATAAAAAACAGCACTAAAAAGAAAGAGAAAAAGACTTGCGAAACCGCCATGAAAAGATAGTGTTTAACCATGCCTTAATCTTTATTGCACCCCATCTACAACAGGCACAAACGAGCATTTTTCTAACACTTTTTGGACGCGCAAAGCGTTATTTTGCTTCACAAAGCGTTTGATGACTTGCTCGTTGTTTTCTTGAATGGGCGCAACTAATATCCCGCCTTCTTCAAGCTGATCAATAAGCGCTTGGGGGATATTTTTAGCGCAAGCAGAGAATAAAATCCTATCATAGGGGGCGTATTGATCCCAGCCCTTGTTCCCATCAGCGAATTTGACATGAACGTTGTCTAAACCGAGATTTTTAAGGCGCAAACGCGCTTCTATATACAAGCTTTCAATCCTTTCAACGCTAAAAACGCGCCTGAAAATTTGAGACAGCACCGCCGCTTGATAGCCGCTCCCGCAGCCAATTTCTAGCACGCTATCCACATGATCGATTTCTAAATATTGCGTCATTTTGGCCACGGTTAGGGGCGAAGAAATGTATTGTTGCGCTTGCATAGAAAGCGCGTTTAAAGTGTAGGCAAAGTGTTTAAAGGGGGCTGGCACAAAAATTTCCCTTTCAATGCTCTCCATAGCCTTCCTCACTTTGGGGTGCAAATTGAAACGCTTGTGGATTTCTTCACACATCAAATGGTTTTTGATACTATTCAAACAAGCCCCTTAAAAATCATCAAAACTCACGCTCCCTTTAGCGTAATTGCTCACCCTAGCCTCAAAGAAATTAGAGCGTTGCTCATTGAAACTTGAAAAGCTCTCTACCCATTTAATGGGGTGTTGGACACCATAAACTTTGGCGATACCCACCTTACTCAAACGGCTATCTGCTAAAAACTGGATGTATTGCTCAATCAAACTTGAAGTGAGCCCTAAAATCTTGCCTTGCGTGATATAATCCCCCCACAAAGCTTCAATTTCTACCGCTTTTTTAAACATTCCTATGACTTCATTAATCAATTGCGGCGTGAATAGATCCGCTCTTTCATTCCTTAAAGCGTTGATCATGTTTTGGAATAAAATCAAATGCGTTACCTCATCTCTTTGGATAAAACGAATCATTTGCGCTGATCCTAGCATCTTACCGCTCCTAGCCAGCGTGTAAAAATAGCTAAACCCGCTATAAAAATAAATCCCCTCTAAAATTTGGTTAGCAAAAAGCGCTTTGAGGATGTTTTCTTCTGTGGGGTTTTTGGCTAATTCCATATACACCTGCGCGATATAGTCATTCTTGCTTTTTAATTGCATATCGTTACGCCACATGTCATAAATTTCTTCAGTATTCGCGCTTATGCTTTCCACCATCACCGCATACGCATGGCTGTGTAGGGCTTCTTCATAAGCTTGACGCACCAAGCACAAATTGATTTCGGGGCTAGTGATAAAGGGATTGATATTATCAATCAAATTATTGGCTTGCAAGCTATCCATAAAAATGAGTTGCGCTAAGGCTCTGTCATAGCCGATCTTTTCTTCTGCGTTCAATTTCAAATAATCCCTTTTGTCATCGTTCATGCTCACTTCTTCAGCAAACCAGGTGTTAGCGAGCATCGTTTTCCACAAATGATCCGCCCATTGATACTTGATTTTATTCAAATCAAACATGCTTGTAGGATTACCCCCAAAAATCTTTCTTTCATTCACACTTTCTGTAGAATCGGGGTTGTAAATTTTCTTGCGTGAAACTTCCATTGTGTTCCTTAATTTCCTTAAAACTATCTAACAATATAGTCTTGTTAGAATACCTTAAAAGAATTTAAAACCCCCTAAAAGACGGAAAAAACTCCAAATTTATAAAAAACTTCAATTTTTCAGTATTTTTAAAGGATTAAACAGCTAAAATACTGCTTCTTTATTTTCTACTCTTATGTGCATGCGATGGCGTGCGGTGCGCGGAAGTGGCGAAATTGGTAGACGCACTAGACTTAGGATCTAGCGCCGCAAGGCATGAAGGTTCGATTCCTTTCTTCCGCACCATTCTTAATGATTAAGATTTGAAGCCCTAAATGGAACTTATTTTATTAAAACCCTCAAAAGTTTTTAAAACGCCATGAGCGATGTTTTGAACGCTCTCTAGATCTAAATTCGCATGACAAGGCAAGGAAATTTCAGCGCTATAAAAATCCTGTGCGCTTTTCAATGGGGCTGTATTGAAGAGCTGTTGGTACAATTGGTATTGGTAAATGGGCTTGTAATGCACTTGGGCTAAAATGCCAAGCTTGTGCAGATTTTCTAAAATGAGTTTTTTGCATATAAAAAATTTTTGGCGCATTAAAATAGGGTAAAGGTGGTTAGAGCTTTGGTGTTTTAACAAGGGGTGTAAAGGGGTGAAATAAGGGTTATCTTTAAAAATCTCATCATAAATTAGAGCGATTTCTTCTCTTTTTTGCATTAAAAAGGGGGCTTTTTTAAGCTGGCTCAAACCCAAAGCGCTTTGGATTTCATTCAAGCGGAAATTATACCCTACGCTTTTGACTTCGCCTTCAAAAAAATCTTTTTTGATCATGCCATGAGAACGAAACGATTTCATTTTTTCATGCAATCCACTATCGTTAGTAACGACCGCTCCCCCCTCAGCCGTGGTGATAGGCTTAATGGCATGGAAACTAAACACGCTCGCTAACGCAAAACCTCCTACTTTTTTATGGTGATACTCGCTTCCTAGAGCATGCGAGCTGTCAGAAAGAAAACTCAAAGAATGCTTTTTACAAAGCCTTTGAATGCTTTCTATTTCCACGCTTTTACCGGCATAATCCACGCTCACTATGGCTTTGGTTTTTTTAGTAATAAGCTTTTCTAGGGCCAATTCATCTATATTGCCATCGTTTTTAACTTCGGCAAATACGGGTTTATAGCCGCTTTCTAAGAGCATGTTAGCCGTCGCTACAAAGCTTATAGGGGTGGTGATTATTTCATTGCAATCAGCACTAAATCCGCTAAAATTCCTATAGAGCGTTAAAAGGGCTGAAGTCGCGCTGTTAAACGCTAACGCATGCTTAACGCCCAAAAACTCGCATAAAGCTTCTTCAAATAAGAGAGAATATTTGCCCTGCGTGAGTTGTTTGGAATTTAAAACTTCTAAAACAGCCTTTTTATCTTCTTCGTCTAAACAAGGCTCGCTATAAGCAAACTCTTTCAAGCGAGCAAGTCTTGCAAGCGAGATGGGGTGATCTTGCTTGTGTCATGGACATCTTGGAATTTTTGAGCGTTCAATCTTGTTTTATCTAAGGTGTTGTATTCCTTGTTCAAATGATTCGTTTCAGCGAGCTGTTTTTTCCACTGGTGCAAAGAGTTTTGAATGCTTTCTTTTTCACTTTCTAATGATTTTGAAAATTTCTCCAAAGCCTTCGTGTCATCAATATCAATATTGCTAGGGAGTTTCAAACTAGCCGCGCCATTATCCAAATTGTGATTGAAAGAATCAATCGCTTTGTCCAAACGGCTTTTAAAACGCTCAAAATCGCTTCGATCTTTTTCATTGTTATGAGCGTAAGATTTAGAAATCCCCACCAATTCCTTAGCGTCTTTATCCATGCCTTTTAAGCTTTTGAGACGGCTTTCTAAATCCCCTATGGCTAGGTTATCCTGCTTAGCTTGTTTGGCCAATTTGATCTTTTCATCATTCTCTGAAAGATTTTGAATTTCCTTATTTTCTTCTTTTTCTCCATTTTTTGTGTGCGAACCAACCCTTTGAGTATGGTAATCCCTTACCATCAAAGATGGGTTATAATGATTTGAAATCTTAGACATCCTATCCTCCACTTCATTTTATTTCTTAAAGATAAGATAAGCAAACTCTATTCCTAAAATATTTTGATCCACTCAATTCTATCTAAAAATATTAATCTAACTCTAAAATTCTTTCTAACTCTTTGATGAGGTTTGTAATTTCTTTCAGTTCTTTAAGATTGAGAGTGAGCTTATCATTGACTTGATTATCAGGATTCATTGGCACCAATTGCTTTTTGAACTCATTTTGTTTCATAAAGTATTTTCTTTCTTTATGAATGTAATGGATTTCATCTTTTTTAAAAACTCTATAAAGCAATTGGTCTTCGCACACTCCTAAGCAAATCAAAAAATCATAGTTGTATCGTGGGTTTATACCATTGAACCAAAAAAGTGTTGTTAGTTCTGCCTTTTCGTGCGGTTTTGACTTCAAAAGACACACCGCTTTTTGTCATAATATCGTATTCATCATGAATAATGCCATCATTGATCACTCCATCTATAGCGTTAAGCACGCTTTTTAAAAACTCTTCGCCAATCTGCCCTATAGCGTTGGCTTCAAAATCTCTAATTTTTGAAAAAATAGCGTTGTAATCTTGCCCTAAATTCAATTCTTCATGTTTTTTTTCAATAATTTTTAAAAAAGTTTGTTCTAAATCCATCAATTACCCTTTAAGCTATCCAAACGATCATATAAGGCTTGAAAGATATGACTTTTGCCTAAATGATAGCAAGAATTAGTCGCTAAACTTGCGTATTTTGTCCAATCAATTTCTTGGAATAGTTTTTTTAATTTAGCGTTTAAAACCTTGTCAGCGCTAGTAAATACCACAGCAATACCAGATTGATACTTAACTTCCTCAAAGTTCTCTACAATTTGTGTGCTTTTATAAAAAGTTGATGAAATGTAAAAGGATGCTTTTTGATTAAAAATCCACTCTTTACCGCATTCTCTGTTTTTAGCTAATGAAACCGTGAAAACCTTGATATATTCGCTAAAGGGTTCTTTATGGCGATTCTTATACCAAGAAAATTCACTTTTTTTGTTTTGATGCTTTTTGCTCCAAATTTGAAACACGCAATGCACATCCACTTCTTTATTTCTAAACCACCCAAGCAGAAATCCCAAATATCTTTAGTGTTTGGGATGAATGCTTTAGTTCCGCTAGGAACTATA
>NZ_JAALNT010000018.1:0-31003 GCF_017594925.1 Helicobacter pylori | reverse complement strand
GGGGGGGGGGGTAATACCCCATGCGGCTTAACATGGCAAAGCTTCAGATTAGGGGATTTGTTTGAAATATACACAGGGCGAGATATAATTATAGGGCAAACACAACAAGGTGATATTCCTTTAGTTAGTCATCAGCACGAAAACAATGGGATAACAAAAACAATAAAAGAAATACATAATAGAACTATATTTAACTATAAACAAACCATTGCTCTAGCAGATAGGGGCGTATTTTTAGCGACAACACAGAATAAAGATTTCCACATAGGAACACGAGTAAAAGCATTAGTATTTAAAAATGGCGAACAAGATAAAAAAACTAGATTATTTTTTACAACTTGTATTAATAAAAATCAGATTATGTTTTTAGATTATTCTTCAAACGCAACAAATAAACTTCCAAATTTAACGATTTTACTCCCTACCAACCAACATGGCAAAATAGATTTTCATTTCATGCACACCCTAATCAACGCCTTGATGAAACAAATTATTCAAGGCGTGGTTCAATACAGCAGCACTAAAATCCAGGCTACAAAAGAAGTTATTAACCAAGAAACGCCCGTTCAAAAAGACTCGTTATTTTGAAAGAGATGAGGTCCAGCTTGTGTTACAATAAATTTAAAATTCGCTTGATTAAAAAGGGATTGAATGGAGCAGCCAGTCATTAAAGAGGGGACTTTAGCTTTAATTGATACTTTTGCGTATTTGTTTAGAAGCTATTACATGAGCGCTAAAAATAAGCCTTTAACGAATGTTAAGGGCTTTCCTACGGGGCTTTTAACGGGGCTTGTGGGCATGGTTAAAAAATTTTATAAAGATAGAAAAAACATGCCTTTTATCGTGTTCGCTCTAGAAAGCCAGACTAAAACTAAAAGAGCTGAAAAATTAGGCGAATACAAACAAAATCGTAAAGACGCCCCTAAAGAGATGCTTTTACAAATCCCTATCGCCTTAGAATGGTTGCAAAAAATGGGTTTTGTTTGCGTGGAAGTGAATGGGTTTGAAGCCGATGACGTGATCGCCAGTTTGGCCACGCTAAGCCCTTATAAAACCCGTATTTATTCTAAAGATAAGGATTTTAACCAGCTTTTGAGCGATAAGATCGCGCTTTTTGATGGCAAAACGGAGTTTTTGGTGAAAGATTGCGTGGAAAAATACGGGATTTTGCCGAGTCAATTCACGGATTATCAGGGCATTGTGGGGGATAGTAGCGATAATTACAAGGGAATTAAAGGCATTGGGAGCAAGAACGCTAAGGAATTGTTGCAGCGGTTAGGGAGTTTGGAAAAAATCTATGAAAATTTAGACTTGGCGAAAAATTTACTCGGCCCTAAAATGTATCAAGCCCTTATACAAGACAAAGAGAGCGCGTTTTTAAGCAAAGAATTAGCCACTTTAGAAAGAGGATGCATTAAGGAATTTGATTTTTCAAGTTGCGCTTTTCCTAGCGAAAACCCTTTATTGAAAATCAAAGATGAGTTGAAAGAATATGGCTTTATTTCTACTTTAAGGGATTTAGAAAATTCCCCTACGCCTTTAATTTTAGAAAATGCGCCCATATTAAACAGCGCGCCAACATTAGACAGCATGCCCATATTAGACAACGCACCCGCATTAGAAAACGCCCCTAAAAAATCGCGCTTGATCGTTTTGGAAAGCACCGCACCTTTGAGTGCGTTTTTAGAAAAGCTAGAAAATCCTAACGCAAGGGTTTTTGCGCGTTTGGTGCTGGATAAAGAAAAAAAAGTTCTAGCCCTAGCGTTTTTATATGAAAATCAAGGCTATTTTTTACCCTTAGAAGAGGCGTTATTTTCGCCCTTTTCTTTGGAGTTTTTGCAAAACGCTTTTTCTCAAATCTTACAGCATGCGTGTATCATTGGGCATGATTTAAAACCCTTATTAAGCTTTTTAAAAGCCAAATACCAGGTGCCTTTAGAAAACATCCGCATCCAAGACACTCAAATTTTAGCGTTTTTAAAAAATCCGGAAAAAGTGGGGTTTGATGAAGTTTTAAAGGAATATTTAAAAGAAGATTTAATCCCGCATGAAAAAATCAAAGATTTTAAGACAAAAAGTAAGGCGGAGAAATTAGAGCAATTGAGTTTGGAATTAAACGCTTTAAAGCGTTTGTGCGAGTATTTTGAAAAGGGGGGGCTAGAAGAGGGTTTGCTTGCTTTGGCTAGAGAAGTTGAAACGCCGTTTATGAAAGTTTTAATGGGCATGGAATTTCAAGGCTTTAAGATTGATGCGCCTTATTTCAAGCGCTTAGAACAGGAGTTTAAGAATGAATTGCATGTTTTAGAGCGCCAAATTTTGGATTTAATCGGCGTGGATTTTAACCTCAATTCGCCCAAACAACTTGGCGAAGTCTTGTATGAAAAATTAGGGCTTCCTAAAAATAAAAGCCATTCTACTGATGAAAAAAATTTGTTAAAAATCCTAGACAAGCACCCAAGCATCCCTTTGATTTTAGAATACAGGGAATTGAATAAGCTTTTTAACACTTACACCACCCCCTTATTGCGCTTAAAAGACAAAGACGATAAAATCCATACCACTTTCATCCAAACCGGCACAGCTACCGGGCGTTTAAGCTCGCATTCGCCTAATTTGCAAAATATCCCGGTGCGATCACCTAAAGGCTTACTCATTCGTAAGGGCTTTATTGCCAGTTCTAAAGAATATTGTTTGCTAGGGGTGGATTATTCGCAGATTGAATTGCGCCTATTAGCCCATTTTAGCCAGGATAAGGATTTAATGGAAGCGTTTTTAAAGGGGCGAGACATCCATTTAGAAACTTCTAAGGCGTTGTTTGGTGGAGATTTGGCCAAAGAAAAACGATCCATCGCTAAAAGCATTAATTTTGGGCTGGTGTATGGCATGGGGAGTAAGAAATTGAGCGAAACTTTAAACATCTCTTTAAGTGAGGCTAAAAGCTACATAGAAGCGTATTTCAAGCGATTCCCTAGCATTAAAGATTATTTAAATGGCATGAAAGAAGAGATTTTAAAAACTTCTAAAGCCTTCACTTTGCTTGGGCGTTACCGGGTGTTTGATTTTACCGGTGCAAATGACTATGTTAAGGGCAATTATTTGCGAGAGGGCGTGAATGCGATTTTTCAAGGGAGTGCGAGTGATTTATTGAAATTAGGCATGCTCAAAGTGAGCGAGCGTTTCAAAAATAACCCTTCAGTGAGGCTGCTTTTGCAAGTGCATGACGAATTGATTTTTGAGATTGAAGAAAAAAACGCCCCAGAGTTGCAACAAGAAATCCAACACATTCTCAATGATGAGGTTTATCCTTTGAGGGTGCCGCTAGAAACGAGCGCGTTTGTGGCGAATCGTTGGAATGAACTAAAAGGTTAGTTTTTTAATTGAGTTTAAGAAAAAATATATTATTATTTCTTTATAAGTAATACTTAGCCATTTTAAGCTAATATAATATCAAGTGATTATCAAAAAATAAAGGGAAAAGACTGAATGTTGAAAAGAATTATATTATTAGGGGCTTTGGGTGTTTTAGCGAGCGCTGAAGAGAGCGCGGCTTTTGTGGGAGTCAATTACCAGGTGAGCATGATACAAAATCAGACTAAAATGGTGAATGACAACGGTTTGCAAAAGCCTTTGATAAAGTTCCCGCCTTATGCAGGAGCGGGTTTTGAAGTGGGCTATAAGCAATTTTTTGGTAAGAAAAAATGGTTTGGTGCGCGTTATTATGGGTTTTTTGACTACGCGCACAACCGCTTTGGCGTGATGAAAAAGGGCATTCCGGTGGGCGAGAGCGGGTTTATTTACAATAGTTTTAGTTTTGGAGGGACGACTTTAACAGAAAGGGATTCCTATCAAGGGCAATACTATGTCAATCTATTCACTTATGGCGTGGGGTTAGATACGCTGTGGAATTTTGTGAATAAAGAAAACATGGTTTTTGGTTTTGTGGTGGGGATCCAATTGGCGGGGGATAGTTGGGCAACGAGCATCAGTAAAGAGATCGCTAATTATGCAAAACACCACAGCAATTCCAGTTATAGCCCGGCTAATTTCCAGTTTTTATGGAAGTTTGGGGTCCGCACCCATATCGCTAAACACAATAGCCTAGAATTAGGGATTAAAGTGCCTACGATCACGCACCAGCTTTTCTCCATTACCAACGAAAAGGGATACACCTTACAGGCTGATGTGCGCAGAGTTTATGCGTTTCAAATCAGTTACTTGAGGGATTTTTAACCCCTTTTTAGATACAATCGCACCTGAAACTATCCATTTAAAGGTGTGAAATGGCAAATTTAGAAAATTTAGATTGGAAAAATTTAGGCTTTAGCTACATTAAAACGGATTTTCGCTTCATCGCTAGTTATAAAAACGGCTCTTGGTCGCAAGGCGGATTGGTGAGCGAAAATGTGCTGCAAATCAGCGAAGGCTCGCCGGTCTTGCACTACGGACAGGCTTGTTTTGAAGGCTTGAAGGCTTACCGCTCTCAAAAGGGGAAGGCTTTACTCTTTCGCCCTTTAGAAAACGCCAAACGCTTGCAAACTTCATGCGAAAGACTGCTCATGCCCAAAGTGAGCGAAGAGCTGTTTTTAAGGGCATGCGCTGAAGTAGTCAAAGCGAATCAAAAATGGCTCGCTCCTTACAAAAGCGGGGCGAGTTTGTATTTGCGCCCTTTTGTCATAGGCGTGGGGGATAATTTGGGGGTAAAGCCGGCTAATGAATACCTTTTTATCGTGTTTTGCGCGCCGGTGGGGGCGTATTTTAAGGGGGGTATAGAAAAAGGAGGGGCTAGGTTTATCACTACGATTTTTGATAGGGCCGCGCCTAAAGGCACCGGGGGGGTGAAAGTGGGGGGGAATTACGCTGCAAGCCTGTTGGCCCATAAAATGGCTGTAGAGCAAGGCTATGATGATTGCATTTATTTAGATCCTGCCACGCACACTAAAATTGAAGAAGTGGGGGCGGCGAATTTTTTTGGCATAACGCATGATAATGCCTTTATCACCCCGTATTCGCCAAGCATTTTACCAAGCATTACCAGAAAAAGCTTGATGGTTTTGGCTAAAGAATATTTGAAATTAAAAGTAGAAGAGAGGGAAATCCTAATGGATGAGTTGGATGCGTTTAAAGAAGCTGGAGCGTGTGGGACAGCTGCGATCATTACGCCCATTAAAGAAATCGCGCACAATAACAAGTCTTATTTTTTTGAAACACCGGGCAATATTACTAAACGACTCTATGACTTGCTTTTATCCATCCAACAAGGCGAACAAGAAGCCCCCAAAGATTGGATTTTTGAAGTTGGCTAAAAGGTTAAAATTTATAGCTGTATGCCGCATAAAATAAGGGCGAAGTTTCAAAGCGACTAGAGCTAGAAAGCAATCTGGCGGTGGGTAAGATCTTAAACCCTAATTCAATGCGGTGTCTTAAAAAAAGCGTGAGCATAACCCCTCCATTAATCGCTAATCCCCCTGAAACCACCGAATGTTTAAAAAACTTGAAATTTTGCTTGTCTGTATAAACGACTAAAGCCCCCCTAGCTCCCCCAAACGCCCCTAAATAATGCTTATAACTCCCTAAAGGGAATTCCATAATCACATCCAAACCCACCGCAAGCATGGTAAAAAAAGAATTGGTAGGATCTTTATGGCTTTGGTAATTCACTTTTCCTGACCCAAGATCCCATGCAAAAACCCCCCTGATCCCAATATATTTTTTAAAAAAACTTTGCACGCCGGTTTTTAAATTGAGCGTGGCGATCCAATCTTTCATTTCTTGGCCTTGATAGTCCTTAATGGCTTCTACAGCGCCAAACCCTCCTAAAAAATACCACCCGCTTTTTTTACGAGTGAGCTTTTGGCGGTTAATGATGCTTCTATAGAGCTTTTCATGGGCTTCTTTGTAATTTTTTTTAGGGGTTTTATCGTGCAAAATAGGCATTGCATCAAGGGGAAAGACAACAAAACCCTCCATTAAGAAAACACAAAAAAAAATGATTTTTTTAAACATTTTAAAAATAATTAATCCTTTATCAAATAGAATATCGTTTAACTTTTTGTTTTATCATTGTGTTAAAATAGTCGTTTTAACAAACAAAATTTTGTTAATAGATTTTACCTAATCTAAGAGAGAATATATTTTAATGAAGACAGAGAAACAAAAATTTTTAGAAATGCGTAAAGATGGGGCGAACTCTGTGCTGATTTTAAGAGGGGATTGGGATTTTAAAACGAGCGTGTTTCGTTTAGATGAGTTGAAAAAAAATTTATTAGATCATCAAGGGTCTTTAAAAGTGGACTTTTCAGGGTGCCAAAAAGTAGATTTTGTTTTTGGCATGTTTTTATTTGATTTGGTTAGGGAGCGTTCTTTAAACATTGAATTGTGCAATGTGAGCGAGAATAACGCATGTGCTTTGAAAGTGGTTAAAGACTGGCTTGAAAAAGAAGAGGATTTAGAATCTAAAAAAGCGGGCAAAAAATACGAACTCATGATCACTAAATTGGGTAAGAGTATCGTAGAGACTTATAACACCTTTTTAAACGCATTCAATTTTTGTGGCATGATTTTATTTTACTTCATTAAAAGCGTTTTCAACCCCAAACGCTTTTGTATCACTCCTTTGCTCTATCATATTAATGAATCCGGGTTTAAGGTTTTGCCGGTGAGTATTTTAACGGTGTTTATCGTGGGGTTTGCCGTTGCTTTACAAGGGGCTTTACAATTACAAGACTTGGGTGCGCCTTTGATGTCGGTGGAAATGACGGCCAAACTCGCTTTAAGAGAGATCGGCCCTTTCATTTTAACCCTTGTGGTGGCCGGGAGGAGCGCGAGCAGTTTTACCGCACAAATTGGGGTGATGAAGATCACTGAGGAATTAGACGCGATGAAAACCATGGGCTTTAACCCTTTTGAATTTTTAGTGTTGCCTAGGGTGTTAGCCTTAGTGATTGTTTTGCCTTTATTGGTGTTTATCGCTGATGCGTTCGCCATTCTTGGGGGCATGTTTGCGATTAAATACCAATTGGATTTAGGCTTTCCAAGCTATATTGACAGATTCCATGACACAGTGGGTTGGAACCATTTTTTGGTAGGGATTGTCAAAGCCCCTTTTTGGGGGTTTGCGATTGCGATGGTAGGGTGCATGCGCGGGTTTGAAGTCAAGGGGGATACTGAGAGCATTGGGCGCTTGACCACCATTAGCGTCGTGAATGCGTTGTTTTGGATCATTTTCTTAGACGCTGTTTTTTCTATTATCTTTTCTAAGTTGAACATATAATGAACGCTGCTAACAATCAAGTCTTAATTGAAGTGAAGGATCTCCATAGCGCTTTTGGGAGCACCATTATCCATAGGGGCGTGAGTTTTAGCGTGCATAAGGGCGAAGTGATGGCGATTTTAGGAGGGTCAGGGAGCGGTAAAAGCACGCTTTTAAGGTGCATGATCTTGCTCAATCGCCCTACAAAAGGGGAAGTGTTGCTTTTTGGGGAAGATATATGGAAACTCAAAGAAAGAGAGCAGCAAAAGATTTTTAACCGCTGTGGGATTTGCTTCCAGTTTGGCGCGCTCTATAGCTCTTTAACGGTTTTGGAAAATGTGGGCGTGATGCTAGAGCAATACGGCGCTTATTCTAAAAAAATTGTTGAAGAAATTTCTAAAATGTGGATTGAAAAAGTGGGTTTGCCCCCTAGGGCTTACCACCTTTACCCCTATGAATTGAGTGGGGGGATGAAAAAGCGCGTGGGTATAGCTAGGGCTATGGCAACTAACCCGGAAATCTTATTTTTAGATGAGCCAACAAGCGGGCTAGATCCTTATAGCGCGGGCAAATTTGATGAATTGATTATGACGCTCAAAGAGAGCTTACAGCTTACGGTGGTGATGATCACGCATGATTTAGACTCCGTGCATGATTGCGTGGATCGGTTTATCATGCTCAAAGACGGGCTATTAGAATTTAATGGGGATTTAAAGGATTTTATTAAAAAGGCTCAAACTCAAGGGCTAGATGAAGGCAATTTATTCAATTCAACACGAGGAGAGAAATTTTGGAAAGGCATGTGAATTACACTTTAATCGGCGGGCTCTTCTTTTTATGCTTAGTGTGCATGGTGGGTTTTATTTTATGGCTAGGCCATTTGGGATTAGATGACGGGAAGTATTATGAATATGTGGTCTATACGGACAAAGACTTGGGAGGCATTGCGACCAACTCGCCCATAAATTACAAAGGGATTCAAGTGGGTAATGTCATCAAGGTGGGTTTTGCAAAGGATAAAGTGGGGGTGGTCCGTTTGGATTTGATGATCAAATCCAGCGTTAAGATCCGTAAAGATTCCAAAGTGGCGGTTTCTTCTAGAGGGTTTATGGGGTTAAAATTTTTAGCCTTAGAGCAAAGCCACAATGAAGAATTTTATGGTAGTGGCGATAAAGGGGAGCGGATTTTAATCTTTAAAGAAGGGCTTATGGATCGCTTGAGCGGTGATGCTAATCAAGTGGTGCAAGAAGTGATGAAAGCGATTAGGAATGTGAATAGGATTTTAGACGATGAAAATGTGGAAAAATTCAAGCACATTCTCGCTTCAGTAGATGATCTCATCGCTAACTTGGATTCAAGAAAGACTCAATTTGATTCTTTGATCAATAACGCTAACAACCTTGTTTCTAATGTCAATAACGTGGCTTTAGATGTGGATAAGCGCGTCAAACAGGGGCAATATGACTTTAAGGCGATGTTCACTCCTTTAATCATGCAAGCACAGTTGAGCTTAAGAAACATTGATAATTTTGTGGAAAAAGGCTCTGCTTTGATAGATAAATTTGACGCTAACCCCTATAAAACGATTTTTGGAGAAAGGAAATAACCATGAGAGCTACGGCGATAAAAATCTTTTCACTCTCATCAGCACTCGCCCTATTGCTTCAGGGTTGCTTGAGCATTAATTTAAAACAAATGCTGCCAGAGATCAGAACTTATGATTTGAATGCGAGTTCTTTTGAAATCACGCAATGCCCTAAACCTTTGACTGAAGTGAGGCTCATTAGTATTTTGAGCGCGGATTTATTCAACACTAAAGAGATCGTTTTTAAAGCCAAAGACGGGCAGATCACGCATGGGAAGCACCAAAAATGGATAGACTTGCCTCGCAACATGTTAAAAACCATGTTCATGCAAGAAGCGCAAAAAGCATGCTTAGGCGTGGCTTTGCCCCCTTATGGCGCGGGTGCGCCCACTTATGCGGTCCGTTTTACGATTTTATCGTTTTCTCTTTTAGAAAAAGAAAATTCTACCTATAGGGCGGAATTCGCGCTAGGCTATGACATTAGTGTGAAAGGCGATTCGCATTCTGGAGTGATCATTAAGCATGAAAATATTTCTAGCTTGGAAAATAAAACGACCAAAACGAGTAAAAATGGCAATCAAGATTTTCAAGAAAGCGCGATACAATCCCTCCAACATGTAAGCGTGCAAGCGATGCAAGAAGCGGTTTCTTTGATTAAAAAAGCCATTGAAGCGCAAAGCGTAAGCCCGTTAAAAAAATAAAATAAGGAGGAATTGTTTGAATTTACGATTGGCTGGAGCAAGCGTTTTAACGGCTTGTGTTTTTTCGGGGTGTTTTTTTTTAAAAATGTTTGATAAAAAGCTTTCTAGTAACGATTGGCATATCCAAAAAGTGGAAATGAATCATCAAGTCTATGACATTGAAACCATGCTCGCTGATAGCGCTTTTAGAGAGCATGAAGAAGAGCAAGATTCCTCTCTAAATACCGCTTTGCCTGAAGATAAAACAGCGATTGAAGCCAAAGAGCAAGAGCAAAAAGAAAAAAGAAAACGCTGGTATGAGCTTTTTAAAAAGAAACCAAAGCCCAAAAGCTCTATGGGAGAGTTTGTGTTTGATCAAAAAGAAAATCGTATTTATGGCAAAGGCTATTGCAACCGGTATTTTGCCAGCTATGTATGGCAGGGCGATAGGCACATTGGGATTGAAGATAGCGGGATTTCAAGAAAAGTGTGTAAAGATGAGCATTTAATGGCGTTTGAATTGGAATTTATGGAGAATTTTAAGGGTAATTTTACGGTAACTAAGGGTAAGGACACGCTCATTTTAGACAACCAAAAAATGAAAATTTATTTGAAAACGCCTTGAGTGGGTTGTTGGTTTCAAAACAATCTAAAACCACTAAATTAGGGGTTAAAAAGAAATTTTTAAGCGCTTTTTAAGGGATTGTCGCTTGTTTTTTGAAAGCTTTTTATTATTTTGATCGCAAAAGATGCCTTGAGCGTTTTTTAGATTTGGCGCCAAAAGCCCCCTAAAAGGACTTTTTAAAATCAAAAAGAGGGTTTAGGGGTTTTGTCTGTCATTATGGGGAGTTCTGGGTAGATTATTTTAGGTTTTTTACCCCTTAAGGTTCCAAAGAAAGTTTCAATTTTTTTCGCTTCTTCATCGCTGATTTCAATGCCTAACTGGATAGAGCCCATTTCTTTAATCGCATCCTTGACATCCCAGAATTGCCCGTTATGGAAATAGGGCATCGTTTCGGTGATATTCCTTAAAGTAGGCACTTTCACAAGCCCGTTTTTATCGCCTTTGAAATCGCCTACATTAGCGAATTTATAAGGTTTGACCACCCCAAAAGGCTGCATCGTTCCCCCAAGATTGATGCCGTTATGGCAAGCCACACAGCCTTTAGAAATGAATAAATCCAGCCCCTCTTTTTCGGCTTTACTGAGCGCTTTAGGATTGCCCCTTAAAAAATCATCATAACGGCTTGGGGTAATAAGCGTGGCTTCAAACATAGCGATACTATCAGCGATCAATTTAAAATCAATTTTGACTTTAGAGCCATAGGCTTTTCTAAAGAGTTTGACATAGCCTGGCATGGAATTGATTTTTTCTACCACCACTTTAGGATCAGCCCCCATTTCAAAAGAAGATTGGATGGGCCCTTGCGCTTGTTCGTTTAAATGCGTAACCCTGCCATCCCAAAACTGCACATCGTTAAACACAGAGTTATACACCGTTGGGGAGCTTAAAAGGTGGGGGTTTTTCTTCCATTGAGAACCTACCGTGCTTGGGATTAGATCCACCCCGCCTAAGCCCAAATTATGGCATGTGTTGCAAGACACGAGATAGGAAGTGGAAATCCTAGGGTCAAAATAGAGCATTTTGCCTAATTCCACTTGAGCGGAGGTCATGATTTCGCTGTTTTTGGTGCCAATACCCACATCTCTTGTTTTTTTGATTTGGTATTCTTTGAGCGCTTTGCCCATAGGCATGGGTTCTAACTGGCTTTCCCTCGCTTTTTTGATCAATTCTAAATCGTTCAAGGCATGAGCACAAGAAAAGGCCAAGCAAACGCCCAACAAAATGGATTTTTTCATGATGAACTCCTAAAATAGCGTTAAAAACAAGACAAAACTTTCTTATTATAACCACCATTTTAAAATAATTCACCACTAAATAATCTAATAAAGAGTTTTTTAAAGAGCGGTAGGTATAATGGCGTTAAATCCAAATAGGGGTTAGATAATGAAAGAGAATAAAGCTTTCACGCATTTGCACTTGCACACAGAATATTCGCTTTTAGACGGGGCGAACAAGATTAAAATTCTAGCCAAACGCATTAAAGAATTGGGCATGAAAAGCGTGAGCGTAACTGACCATGGGAACATGTTTGGAGCGATTGATTTTTATACGAGCATGAAAAAAGAAGGCATTAAGCCTATTATCGGCATGGAAGCGTATATCCATAACGATGACAACCTTTCTAGTAAAGAAACCAAGCAGCGTTTCCATTTATGCCTGTTCGCTAAAAACCAAGAGGGCTATGAAAATTTGATGTTCTTAAGCTCTATGGCGTATTTAGAGGGGTTTTATTATTTCCCGCGCATCAATAAAAAGCTTCTAAGGGAGCATTCTAAAGGCATTATCGCTTCTAGCGCGTGCTTGCAAGGGGAAGTCAATTACCATTTGAATACTCATAATGAGAGAAACCGCAAGTATGGGGCTAAAGGCTATGATGAAGCCAAAAGAATCGCTTGCGAATACCAAGAGATTTTTGAAGACGATTTTTATTTAGAAATCATGCGCCATGGCATTTTAGATCAGCGATTCATTGATGAGCAAGTCATTAAAATGTCTTTAGAAACAGGGTTAAAAATCATTGCCACCAACGACACCCACTACACCATGCCTAATGACGCCAAGGCTCAAGAAGTAGCGATGTGCGTAGCGATGGGTAAAACCCTAAACGATAAGGGGCGCTTGAAACACTCCGTGCATGAGTTTTACATTAAGTCCCCTGAAGAAATGGCAAAGCTCTTTGCAGATATTCCAGAAGCCTTAGAAAACACCCAAGAAATCGCTGATAAATGCGTTTTAGAGATTGATTTAAAAGACGATAAGAAGAACCCCCCAACCCCCCCAAGTTTCAAATTCACTAAAGCTTACGCCAAAAATGAGGGGCTGGATTTTGAAGATGACGCTTCTTATTTTGCCCATAAGGCCAGAGAGGGCTTGAAAGAGCGCTTAATTTTAGTGCCAAAAGAAAAGCATGATCAATACCAAGAACGCCTAGAAAAAGAAATTGAAGTCATTACGAACATGAAATTCCCGGGGTATATGCTGATCGTGTGGGATTTTATCCGTTACGCTAAAGAAATGGGCATTCCTGTGGGGCCTGGTAGGGGGAGCGCGGCCGGGAGTTTGGTGGCTTTTGCTTTAAAAATCACGGATATTGACCCTTTGAAATACGATTTGCTCTTTGAAAGGTTTTTAAACCCTGAACGAGTCAGCATGCCTGATATTGATACGGATTTTTGCCAACGCCGGCGTAAGGAAATCATAGAATACATGATTGAAAAATACGGCAAATACAATGTGGCTCAAGTCATCACCTTTAATAAGATGTTGGCTAAGGGCGTGATCAGAGATGTCGCAAGGGTTTTGGACATGCCCTATAAAGAAGCCGATGATTTTGCCAAACTTATACCCAACCGCTTAGGCATCACGCTTAAGGGTTATGAAAAAAATGGCGAGTTCATCGAGGGGGCGTGGGAATTAGAGCCTAAAATCAAGGAATTAGTAGAGAGCAATGAATTAGCCAAACAAGTGTGGGAGTATTCGCTCAATTTAGAGAATTTGAATCGCAATGCAGGCGTGCATGCGGCAGCTTTAGTGGTGGATAGCCAAAAAGAGTTGTGGCACAAAACCCCTTTGTTTGCCTCTGAAAAAACCGGCGGTATCGTTACGCAATATTCCATGAAGTATTTAGAGCCGGTGGATTTGATTAAGTTTGACTTCTTGGGGCTTAAAACCTTGACCGTGATTGATGATGCGCTTAAAATCATTAAAACGCAACATAACATTGATGTGGATTTTTTATCGTTGGATATGGACGATCCAAAAGTGTATAAAACGATCCAAAGCGGGGATACGGTGGGGATATTCCAAATTGAATCCGGAATGTTTCAAGGGCTTAACAAGCGTTTAAGGCCTTCAAGCTTTGAAGACATTATCGCCATTATTGCGCTAGGGAGGCCAGGGCCCATGGAATCAGGCATGGTAGATGATTTTGTAAACAGAAAACATGGCGTTGAGCCTATCGCTTATGCGTTTAAAGAATTAGAGCCGATTTTAAAGCCCACTTACGGCACGATCGTCTATCAAGAGCAGGTGATGCAAATCGTGCAAACTATTGGCGGTTTTAGTTTGGGTGAAGCGGATCTCATCCGCCGCGCTATGGGGAAAAAAGACGCTCAGATCATGGCGGACAATAAGGCGAAGTTTGTAGAAGGCGCTAAGAATTTAGGGCATGATGGCCAAAAGGCGGCTAATTTGTGGGATTTGATCGTTAAATTTGCTGGTTATGGTTTCAACAAATCGCATTCAGCCGCCTATGCGATGATCACTTTCCAAACGGCGTATTTAAAGACTTATTACAAGCATGAGTTCATGGCAGCGATGCTCACTAGCGAATCCAATAAGATCGAATCCGTGGCGCGCTATATTGATGAGGTTAGGGCTTTAGAAATTGAAGTGATGCCTCCGCACATCAATTCTTCTATGCAAGATTTCAGCGTGGCGGAGTTTAAAAATCAAAAGGGCGAGCCAGAAAAGAAAATCGTGTTTGGTTTGGGAGCGATCAAAGGGGTTGGGGGTGAGCCGATTAAAAACATCATTGAAGAAAGGGCTAAAGGGGATTATAAGAGTTTGGAAGATTTCATTTCACGGGTGGATTTTTCTAAACTCACTAAAAAATCTTTAGAGCCATTAGTGAAATCAGGGAGCTTGGACAATTTAGGCTACACTAGAAAAACCATGCTCGCTAACTTGGATTTGATCTGCGATGCCGGGCGCGCTAAAGACAAGGCTAATGAAATGATGCAAGGGGGTAATTCTCTTTTTGGAGCCATGGAAGGCGGAATTAAAGAGCAGGTTATTTTGGACATGGTTGATTTGGGCGAGCATGACGCTAAAACGCTTTTAGAATGCGAGTATGAGACTTTAGGTATCCACGTTTCAGGCAACCCTTTAGACGAGTTTAAAGAAGAAATTAAGGGCTTTAAAAATTTAGTCAAAAGCATTGATATTGAAGAATTAGAAATCGGCTCGCAAGCTTATTTGCTGGGTAAAATCATGGAAGTTAAAAAGAAAATTGGCAAACGAAGCGGTAAGCCTTATGGCACAGCGGACATTTTGGATCGATACGGCAAGTTTGAACTCATGCTGTTTGAAAAGCAATTAAACGCTTTAGAAGAGTTGGATATTAATAAGCCTTTAGTGTTTAAATGCAAGATTGAAGAGCAAGAAGAAGTGGCGCGATTAAGGCTTTTTGAAATCTTGGATTTAGAGAGCGCTAGAGAGGTTAAAATCCCTAAAGCCCGCTATAAAGACCCTGAAAAGCAAAAAGAAGAGGTGCGCGAAATCCCCCCCATGGAAATACTCGCCTCTAGCTCTTGCTCTTTGGCGATTGTGTTAGAAAACGATGTGAAAAAAGAGTTTTTAAGACAAATCAAAGAGAGCGCTTTAAAACACCAGGGCAAACGCCCCTTGTATTTGATCATCAAAGATAAGGATAAGCAATTCAAAATCCAAAGCGATTTAATGGTGAATGAAAAGATTAAGAACGATTTTAAGGGGTTAGAGTGGAGGGATTTAGCTTGAGGATCAACCAGTTTTTAGCCCATTACACCAAGCATTCCAGAAGAGAAGCTGAAAAATTGGTTTTAGAAGGGCGGGTGAAAATCAACCATGAGCATGCCAAACTCGCTAGCGTGGTTAAAGAAAACGACAAGGTGTTTTTAGACAAACGACTCATCAAGCCCTTAAAAAACAAAAAATTCAGCGTGCTGGTTTATCACAAGCCAAAGGGCGAACTAGTGAGTAAAAACGATCCCTTAAAACGGCGCGTGATTTATGAAAGCTTGGAGAAAAAATACGCCCATTTTGTGCCGGTGGGGCGTTTGGATTTTGCGAGCGAGGGGGTGTTATTGTTAAGCGATAGTAAAGCAGTGGTGAGCGCTTTAATGCATGCGAATTTAGAAAAAGAGTATCTTGTTAAAATTCAAGGCTTTGTTACAAGAGAGATGGAAAACGCCATGCAAGAGGGTTTGAAATTAGAAAACGCCACTAAGGGAGCGCACCAAAAAACCCCCATTAAAAGCATGGAATTTGCCCCCTTTATTGGTTATGAAATCATCAAAAACCATGCCAAATATTCTAAACTTAGAGTTATTATCAATGAGGGGAAAAACAGAGAATTGAGGCGTTTTTTTGCGTTTTTTAACGCTGGGGTGTTGGATTTAAGGCGCGTTCGTTATGGTTTTGTGAATTTGAATGCCTTGCCGGTAGGGAAAATGCGTTTTTTAAACCGCCAAGAATACAATGAGTTGCATGCGTTTATGGCTAATAGGGTTAATGTTAAAGGGGATTAGCGCTTGAGTTATGCTATACTTCGGCGGTTGGGGGAAATAAAAATTAAGGATTATCATGTTAGAAGTGATTAACGGGAAGAATTACGCAGAAAAAATCGCTCATCAAGCGGTAGTGGTTAATGTGGGGGCGAGTTGGTGCCCGGATTGCAGAAAGATTGAGCCGATCATGGAAAATTTAGCCAAAACTTACAAAGGCAAGGTGGAATTTTTTAAGGTTTCTTTTGATGAAAGCCAGGATCTCAAAGAGAGCTTAGGCATTCGCAAGATCCCTACTTTGATTTTTTACAAAAACGCCAAAGAAGTGGGTGAAAGGCTTGTAGAACCTAGCTCTCAAAAACCGATTGAAGACGCTCTAAAAGCGTTATTATAAAGGGCATTAAAAAGCCTTGTTAAAATAAGAACTCATAGAAATCTTTTTAGCCCCTTTTTTAATAGGGGGCTAACTTCAAATGGCTTTTATATTATTTTTTTATCTCAAAAAATCGTTTTTATCGTTTTTAAATAAGCATGTTTGTTAAAAAAGTTTCTTTAATTAAGTTAAAAATGAACGAATTTGTGGTATTAATGCTTGCGGTGTGAAATTTTTAGGGCTAAAACTTGTAAAATGTGAAAAAAAAGACACATAAAATGCTAAAATCCGCAAAAACACTGTGTGTTTAGATTAGAAGTTTAAAATTAGGAACGGAAGTATCTGTTTTAAATTTTGAATAGGGAGTTTCTATCACTATGGTATTGAAAACAAAATTAAAAATTATAAGTTCGGTGATTTTGAGTACTTTATTGTGGGTGGGTTGCTCAAGCGAAATGGCAACTTATCAAAATGTGAATGATGCCACTAAAAATACGACTGCAAGTATTAATAGCACGGATTTATTGCTAACTGCTAACGCGATGTTAGATTCCATGTTTAGCGACCCTAATTTTGAGCAACTCAAGGGCAAGCATTTGATTGAAGTCTCAGATGTGATTAACGACACCACGCAACCCAATTTGGATATGAATCTTTTGACGACTGAAATCGCGCGGCAGTTGCGGTTGCGATCTAATGGGAGGTTCAATATCACAAGAGCGAGCGGAGGGAGCGGCATTGCAGCGGATAGCAGAATGGTGAAACAGCGCGAAAAAGAACGAGAGAGCGAAGAGTATAATCAAGACACCACTGTAGAAAAAGGCACTTTAAAAGCCGCTGATTTATCTTTAAGTGGTAAAGTATCTAGTATCGCAGCCTCTATTAGTAGTTCTAGGCAGCGCTTAGACTATGACTTCACCCTAAGCCTTACCAATAGGAAAACGGGTGAAGAGGTATGGAGCGATGTTAAGCCTATTGTGAAAAATGCTAGCAATAAGCGTATGTTTTAAATTTATATTTGAAAGGATGAACAATGAAAAATCAAGTTAAAAAAATTTTAGGGATGAGTGTGATGGCAACGATGGTGATCGTAGGTTGCAGCCATGCCCCAAAATCAGGTATCAGTAAAAGCAATAAGGCATACAAAGAAGCGACTAAAGGCGCTCCTGATTGGGTTGTAGGGGATTTAGAAAAAGTGGCGAAGTATGAAAAATATTCAGGGGTCTTTTTAGGAAGGGCTGAGGATTTGATCACTAATAATGATGTGGATTATTCTACTAACCAAGCTACAGCGAAAGCTAGGGCTAATTTAGCGGCGAATCTAAAATCCACTTTACAAAAAGATTTGGAAAATGAAAAAACCAGAACGGTAGATGCTTCTGGTAAAAGGTCCATAAGCGGCACTGATACTGAAAAAATTTCTCAATTGGTGGATAAGGAATTGATCGCTTCTAAAATGCTCGCCCGCTATGTCGGTAAAGATAGGGTTTTTGTTTTAGTGGGCTTAGATAAGCAAATTGTGGATAAGGTGCGTGAAGAATTAGGCATGGTTAAAAAGTAGGGTTTTAATGAAACGCCTTGCTATTGCGCTTATTTTGGTGTTGGGGTTTGTGTGGGGGAAATCCTTGCCTAAGTGGGCAAAAGATTGCTCAAAAGAGATGCAGATTGAAAAGACCCAAACCAAAGATGAAAAAATTTTAGTGTGTGGTATGAGCGATATATTGCTTTCAGATATGGATTATAGCTTGTCCTCAGCCAGACAAAACGCCTTAGAGAAAGTGATGGAAGCTTTCAAGGGGGATAAAATAGAGATTAAGGCTAGTGAGCTAAAGGCCACTTTTATTGATACGGATAAAGTTTATGTGCTTCTAAGAATCACTAAGAAGCATGTCGCTTTAATGAATGAGTAAGGATTAATAATGAAAAAGATTATTCTTGCATGCCTTATGGCTTTTGTGGGTGCCAATTTGAACGCAGAGCCTAAGTGGTATGGCAAGGCCTATAACAAAACAAACACCCAAAAAGGCTATCTTTATGGGAGTGGTTCAGCCACTTCTAAAGAGGCTTCTAAACAAAAAGCGTTAGCGGATTTAGTGGCGTCTATTAGCGTGGTGGTTAATTCCCAAATCCATATCCAAAAAAGTCGTGTGGATAATAAGTTAAAATCCAGTGATTCGCAAACGATTAACTTAAAAACCGATGACTTGGAATTGAATAATGTAGAGATTGTCAATCAAGAAGCGCAAAAAGGGATCTACTACACCAGAGTAAGGATTAATCAAAACTTGTTTTTGCAGGGTTTAAGGGATAAGTATAACGCTCTTTATGGGCAGTTTTCCACCTTAAAGCCTAAGGTTTGTAAAGGGGTTTTTTTACAGCAATCTAAAAGCATGGGGGATTTATTGGCTAAAGCGATGCCTATAGAAAGGATTTTAAAAGCGTATTCTGTCCCGGTGAGTTCGTTAGAAAATTATGAAAAAATCTATTATCAAAACGCTTTCAAACCTAAAGTGCAAATCACTTTTGATAACAACAGCGATACAGAGATTAAAAACGCTCTCATGAGCGCTTACGCTAGAGTATTGACCCCTAGCGATGAAGAAAAGCTTTATCAAATCAAAAATGAAGTTTTCACAGACAGCGCTAATGGTATCACACGCATTAGAGTGGTTGTTAGCGCGAGCGATTGCCAGGGCACGCCTGTGTTGAATAGAAGCCTTGAAGTGGATGAAAAGAATAAGAATTTTGCTATCACGCGCTTGCAATCTTTGCTTTATAAAGAATTGAAAGATTATGCCAATAAAGAAGGGCAAGGCAATACGGGGTTATAAGCAGGATATTAATCTTGCTTGCACTTTTTTATTCATTCAGTTTTATAGCGTCATTATTTTGTTTAGCGTGGCATTTTCGCACCCATTAAAATAAACCCTCTAAAGGTTTGTGGCTTTTGTTCTCGCCAAATAAACTAAATATCATTCAATACTCTTTATCCCACAAACTCACTTAAAACCACACCCGCTAAAAACTAAAATTAACAAAAACTAAAATCTTTTTAAAACCACCCAAGCAGAAATCCCAAATATCTTTGTAGTATAATACCCCCATACATTTGTATCTAGCGTAGAAAGCGTGCAAAGTTACGCCTTTATAAGATATGATGTGTGAGACCTGTAGGGAATGCGTTGGAGCTCAAACTCTGTAAAATCCCTATGATTAGAGACACAGAGTGAGAACCAAACTCTCCCCCAACATCAGCCTAGGAAGCCAATCGTCTTTAGCGTTTGGGCGCTTCACGAGCCTATACAAGCGAGATTGTTTGAAAAAACCAAATGACTTTGGGCTTTCAAATCCCCAAGCTAGGGTCTATTTTTTTGCCCCACAAACTAACAAACTTTTTTAAAAACTAACGCAATTTTAAACCAAACAAACGCTTAAAAAGGGGCGTTTGAATGCGAAAGGAGAACAAAAACATGAGACAAAATAACGAGGCAGAAAAAACTCCAACGAGCTTAAAGAAAACACGCAAGCGATGCGAGAACAAAAAGAGCGATCCATAACGCTAACGCTCACGCACAAAACAGAACTAAAAACGCCTACAAAAGAGCCTAAAAAGAGCGTTTAGAGCCAATAGAGAGTTAAAGCCAATTTTTAACCCCTAGAAAATCCACCCATAGTTAAAAAACACTTTAAAATGGCTGCCCCCTTCATTCAGGGTGATAGAATTGGTAGTTGCGCCATCGCTAGAAACGACCCTAGATTTCAACTGGACTAAAGGAACGCTAATGCCTATAGAATATTTAGAATGCTTGTAGCGGTAATTCAACCCACCGGTCACATTTAAATTACCGCTCCCTTTGTATTGGTTCAACAAATAATAGCTGTTGTATAAGCCCCTTAACCCCCCAAACACCCCAAGAGAGGAAATGAACACTTTCTTGGTTAGATTGTTTTTAGGGTTCTTTTCGTTGGTGTAATTGGTGATGAAATCAAACAACACATCCATCCCCACGCCATAGCTTAATTGTTGGATTTTTTCGTTATTGGCTTGAGCGTAGTTGTATTTGATAATGCCATAAGAAGACAACCCTAGGTAATCGTTAAAATATTTTTGATAGCCCATTTTAAGATTAACGCCTAATAGGGGGGCTCCAAAGGGTCGTGAGGTTTTTGAAGTGCGATAAGTGGTAGCGCTAGATTTAGTAGATGAAAGGCTTTGACTGATCGCACTAAGCATAGTGGTCGCAAAATCTTGCGTGTTCAAACTAGCGTTTAAATAGTTGGTTTGGCTGCTCAAATTAGTGTAATCCACCGGTAGGGCGTTTTGATCAATGAGTTGCTGCCAAACCGCACTAGTAACGCCTATAAGCCCGGCGGGGACTTGAGAGCAATCAGTATAAATGGAATTGGGGTAATTGCTAGGGAAAGCGGGCTGACCTTGGCCGCCAAAACGAGAACACACATCATAGGTAGAGCCATCGGTGTCTCGCACTTCATGCCCGTTGTCAAACACTTGCACTTCTTTCCCATCCACTTGCTCTATCCTCCCGCCCTGACAGCGCTCTTCTGGCCCATTGTTTTCTTCGCACATGCGCACTCTTTGATAAGTCATGTTCCCATTGTGCGTATAGCCTAAGGTATGCCCGTATTCATGGATAATGTCTCTTAATTGCATGATGGCGACTTTATTCAATTCTTTGCCAAAGAGTATTTCAGGGTCTAAGAAAGGGGACAATATCCCTAAAGCGCCAAAATTGGTGCCATCATCGCCTGGGCCATTGGGGCCGCCATATTGAGATCCTAGCCCTAAATCCCCTCCTCTTGTGGGCAAGAGATTCACATAAAGATTATTCGTAACTCTATAGCTATAGATAACGTCTTGCGGCGTTAATATCACTGATCCTGTTTGCCCGTTTTCTATATTGTATTCATCTCCTTTATTTTTAGCGATCAATTTAGGATCAACAAGCCCATCGTTGTAAGGATTCACGCATGTAGAATAATTAGAATAACATGGCTTTGACAGGTTGTTGTCGCTAAACTGGAAGGGGGCGTTTTTAACGGCATCTTCCCACGATTTAGAATCAAACACCGCCATCATGTTCAGCATTAAATTGGTCAAATTTTTAGCGTCTTGAGAGGTGAAAGGCGGCACTTTAGCCACGCAATTTGCTTGGTTTTCGTATGGGGGGCATGGGGGTTTAGAACCAGTGCCGTTACCGCTAGAAAATTGGTTGTAATTGATATAAGTCATTTGAAGATTGGTTGTAACCTTGCTGAGCTTATCAAACAGATTCTGCGTGCTGGCATCAGAAAATTTTGTGGTGGTGGTTTGGAGTTGTTGGAAGCCATCAGCGTTAAGTTGCGGATCGTTAAACAAGCTTGCGGGCAGAATGATTTGAGATTGTTTAGGGATAGTCTCTATCACGCCCAAACTGACTACATTGCCTTGATTGTCTGTATAACTCAGCTCAATGTTGTTTAAATTATAAGGCAAGAAGTTTTGTATCATAATCAAGCTGCTATCACCATAGCCTGCTTCTTCAGCGCTTTCTTGGTTATAAGCGGTTACATACACAGGGGTTAAAGAATAAAAGGTTAAGTTGGTGATATTATCCTCTGCAAACAACTCAGTCGCATTCTTTAAAACGGTGCTTTGGGAGATGTAGTATTTCCCATAGGTGCTTTGAGGGGTAATGGGTTTGGGCTTGGGTTTGGGTTTGGGTTTTTCTTGAGTTGTTGCGATGGTTTGTTCTTGGGTTTGTGTGCCTTGTAATAGCCCAGTTTCAAACCCGGCTTCTATGAAAAAGCCGTCTTTTTGGTGTTTTTGAAAGGCTTCTACAGCGGTGAATGATCCGATTAGGGACAAACAAATCGTTTTACTAACGAGTTTTAGCATGAAATCTCCTTATTGTCTTTTTTAACATTTTTACTCAAAAATAGCTTATAGGTATGTATACATTTTAAACTAGCTCATTTTACCCCTTTTTGAAAAATGGCAGTATTGTTTTTGTAAATACGGATATTAAACCGCACTAATGGGTAAAAAAGTCTTAAAAAGTAGCGCTAAAAAGGGTTTTAATCCATTCCTTAAACGATTTTATTTGCCTAAGCAAAATTCGCTAAACATGCTATCAAGCATTTGGCTGGTTTCATAAGGGCGGGTGAGCAAGTTCAAGTTTTCTATCGCGCTTAAAATGTGATAAGAAAAAAGCTCTAAAGTTTCTAAATGGTTTTTAGCGTTTTGTAATTCAATAATGGCGTTTTCTAGGGCGGTTTTTTGGGCTAGGGAAGTGAGTAAGAGTTTGTTTTGAGTGTCTAGTTTGGGGAAAAAGGCGCTGATTTTTTGGCTCAAATCTTTCAAACAAGCCTTGGAATTTAGGGTGTTGGTTTCTAGTAAAGAATAAGGGATTTTAAGATAAGATTTTAAGATTTCAAGCTCCAACTTAGGGGCTAAATCGTTTTTATTCAAAACAACAATGCAAGGTTTTTTAGCACGATTAAGGGCGTCTATAAGGTTAAAATCTTCTTTTTCTAGGGGTTTAGAAAGATCAAACACGCCCAAAATAAGGTCGCAATTTTCTAAACTTTTAAGGCTTTTTTCAATCCCTAAACGCTCTATTTCATCCGCACTCTCTCTGATGCCAGCCGTATCAATCAAGCGCACCTTATGCCCTTTTAGTTCAATGACTTCTTCTATGGTGTCTCTTGTTGTGCCTTTAATGTCGCTCACTAAAGCCCTTTCTTCTAAAAGCATGGCGTTTAATAAAGAACTTTTGCCAGCATTGGGTTTGCCAACAATGCTTAAGGCATGACCTTTGTTCCTTTGTTTTTGCGCGTTAGAAAAATCCAATAAGTCTTTAAAAGAGGCGATTTGTTTTTCCAAATTAAAAGACACTTCCTTTAAAAAATCGCTAGGAATGTCTTCTTCGCTATAATCAATCAAAACTTCTGAGCTCGCCAAAAGCTTTAAAAGATCGTTCCTGGCCTCTTCAATAAAAATTTTCAACTCGCCCTTAAGCTGCCTGGCTAGGGCGTTTAAAACGCTTTCATCTTCACAAAGAATGAGCTGAACGCTCGCTTCAATCTCGCTCAAATCCATTTTATGGTTTAAAAAGGCTTTTTTGCTAAATTCCCCCGCTTGAGCAAGCCTAGCCCCTAAATTCAAACAAGCTTGAAGGATATTTTGCGCTAAAAGGGGGCTTCCATGGCATTGGATTTCGCACACATCTTCACCAGTGAAACTATAAGGGGCTTTGAAATAAATGACTAACGCTTTGTCTAATAAAACGCCATCAGAAAAAATATCGCGCACATAAGCGTATCTGGGGGTGAAATCTTGTTTTTGGGTGAGTTGTTTGAGGATGTTTAGGGCGTTATGGCCGCTGATTTTAATGATGCTAATCGCTCCCTTGCCTAAAGGGGTGGCGATAGCGGCGATGGTGTCATTCATTGTTAAAGTCGTTGATGACGATGTATTTTTCATCGTTTAAGTTGGTTTTGATAGAGACGTATTTGTTAGGGAACGCTTTTCGTAATTTCTTTAAAGCGATATAGGTTAAAACGCCATCAGGGGCTTTCATCTGCCCCTTACCCACTTCATGCACGGTCATGATCGTGCTTTGGAGTTGCGCTTCCATGACCTTTTCTTGGTTTTGTAAAAAAGTGGAGATTTCTAAGCGGATGCTATAGCCATAAGTAGGGTGAATCCAGTTAAAGAGCAAGTAAGAAAGGGCTTTGTAGCGATAACCTTTTTCGCCAATTAAAAGAGCGGAATCTTCGCCATCAATATCAATCAATAAAACCCCCGGTTCATAAAGGCTGACTTCCACTTTATTGATTTTATAGGGTAAGTGGGAGAATAAGTCTTTCAATTCTTGCTTAATTTCATGGAGTTTGTCTCCATTATGAGATTCTTCTTTAAGGTTTTTTTTAGGGGGTTTAGGGGTGATTTTTTCTTCTTGAGGCGTTTCTGTTTCTAATTTTTGTTTTTTTTCTTCTATATTGTTTTGATGGATTTCTTTCGTGTCAATTTCTTTAACGCTCTCTTCTTTAACCTCTTTAACGCTTTCTTTAACGCTCGCTAAAATGATGGCTTCTTTTTTACCAATGCTTAAAAACCCTTTAGAGGGCGTTTGAATGACTTCGTATTGCAAATTAATAATGGGGCAATTCAAGGCGATAGAAGCCTGGATAAGGGCTTCTTCTAAGGTTTTGGCTTTGATTTCAATAGGATTTTGCATCAATGTTCCTTTTTGTTTTGTGCATGCATGCGTTTTTTATTCTCTAAAACTTTATTAATAATGAGTTGTTGCAACACCGAAAGGATGTTGTTCGTGGTCCAATACAAGACTAACCCTGCAGGGAAAGTGATTAAAAAGATTGTGAATAATAGGGGTAGGAGTTTAAAAATCTTTGCTTGCATGGGATCGGTCATGGTGTTTGGCGTAACGCTTTGGTGCCAATACATAGACGCTCCCATAAGAAGCGGTAAAATAAAATACGGATCCATGATAGATAAATCATGAATCCATAGAATCCACTCTGAGCTTTTCAATTCCACAGCGTTATAAAGCACCCTATAAATCGCAAAAAACACCGGGATTTGTAAGATCAAGGGCAGACAACCCCCTAGCGGGTTGGCCCCATGTTTTTTGTAAAGCTGCATCATGTGGGCTTGCAACTTTTGGGGTTCGCCCTTGTATTTTTCTTGGAGTTCTTTCATTTTAGGGGCTAATTCCTTAAGCTTTTGCATGCTCACCATGCCTTTATAGCTTAAGGGGTAGAGGACAATGCGCACGATAATCGTTAAAAGAATGATAGCCCAACCCCAATTACCCACGAATTGATACAAATAATCCAGTAAAACAAACACGCCTTTCGCAAAGAAAGTGATTAAGCCATACTCTATCACATCCGTGAGCATCGGTGAAATCGCTTTCAAAGAGCGGTAATCTTTGGGGCCAATATAGCCATGCAGAGTTGCTTCATTTTTAAGGGAAATGAACCCTAAGGGGTTTTTAGTCCCGATTTCTGAATCGATTAAGGCTTCAAATCCTTGAGAATCTTTAGTGAAAAGCAAGGTGGTGAAATACCTATCCACGCTGGATAAAAAGAGGATATTGGAAAAGCGTTTGATTTCTTTAGCGTCTTTATCTTCAATTTTTTCAATTTTTTTGTCGTTATTTTCTAAAAGCACGCCTGAAAAGGTGTAGCTGTCTAAATCAGCCACCGGCCTGTAACCATTGGTGATCACATAGCTAGGGGTAAGGTTATTGGGCGATTTGAATGCGATTTTTAAATCATAATGCAAATCATCATAGAAAGTCAGGGTTTTAATGATAGTAAGAGCGCCTAAATCTTGGGTTAAAACGAGCTGTTCATTAGGCCCAAGAGTGGTTTTTGAAGCGCTATAAGGGGTGTTGAACGCTTTGTTATTGAGCGTGGGGTCTAAAAAACGCACTTCTAAAGGCTTGAGTTTATCGGCTGCTAAAAGGGGGAGCTCTTTTAGGGGGGGTTGCGCGTTTTCTTTGGAGCTAAAAAGATGGCCCACATGCTCTAAAAAGCCCTTTTGTTTGGGGGTTAGATACTTTTTATCCTTGAGATAAACCTGTTTGATGCGCCCTAAAAAGTCAATTTCAATCCTGGCATGCTCAAAAGAAATCGTGCTTAACAAATTCTCTTGTGGGGTTGTTTGAGTGGTGCCAAAATGTTGGGCGTTGGGCGCGTTAGGACTTGTTGTTGTGTGGTTGTTGGTTGTTTCTTGCTTTGTGGTTTGGGTTGTTGTTTTGTTTGGTTTTTGGAAAAAATAGCTATAAAGAGCGATAAACAAGAAAGACAGAGCGATCGCTAAAATCAAGCGGAGATTATTATTGTTGTTTCTATCCATTGTGATTAAACCTTAATGATGTAGTAAGTTGTGCGGCTTTTTGTAGTAGGAACGAGCCAAAAAGTAATGGTTTTAAAATTGCGGTTAAAATCTTTATGAGATTGGAGCAAACTAGGGCGTTTCAAGCGAGTAGTAGGGTAAGCAATGCCCCCAGAGCAAAAAGGGTTGCATGAGAGTATCCTTAGAATGATCTTACCCATAGCGCTCAAAGGGCTTTCAAAACAGAGCAACCACAGAGCGTAGTTAGAGCAAGTGGGGTAAAACCGGCAGCTTGAAGGGGTGAAAGCCGAAAAAAAGCGTTGGTAACCCCTAATGGATGCCGTAAAAATCGCGCTCAAAAAAGGCGTTTTATTGTTTCGCATAGGTATGAGTTATTCCTTTTTTCAAGTCTTTTAAGGCTTTGTTCATATAGTTTTTAATGGAAGTTAGCATTTCTAAAAAATGTTTTTCTAAAGCCCAAAAATCCAAATGGTAACAATCGCTTCTAGGCACAAACACCAAAGCAAGCCCTTGACAAAGAGCGGCATGCTTTAATGTAAGCGAACGCAAACGGCGTTTGATAAGGTTTCGTTTCACGGCGTTGCCGACTTTTTTGGACACGCTCAAGCCTAATAAATAAAGCGTTTTTTTGTCTTTAAGCCTACAAGAGAGCGGATCTTTAAAACTCTCTTTTCCTTTTGGCGGCTCTTTTGACAAATCCAAAACAAAGAGCGAAAAAAAAGGGTTGTGTTTTTTGAAACTCTTTTGATAAACCCTATCAAACTCACTCTTGTTTTTTAAAGAGTCATAGGGTTTAGACGGAAAGCTTTTTTCTGCCCTTAGCTCGTCTGGCATTAATCACCTTGCGCCCGTTTTTGGTTTTCATTCTCACAAGAAAGCCATGGGTTCGCTTTCTTGGTGTGTTGTGTGGTTGGTAAGTGCGTTTCATTTAAAACTCCCTTGACAAAAATTAAACATAAACACAGATTTTAGCTAAAGAATGCTAAAAATTGACTAAAACTAATTTTTTTGATTCTTTTTATCTTCAACAAGAATGTAAAGCTGCTTCAGATTGTTCGTTTGCAATAAATCCACGACTTTGATAAAGTTATCCAAATTGCTTTTCTTGTCGCCTTGCAAGACAATAGGGGTGTCTTTAGCCAAAGTGGAAACCTTGTGTTTTAAATTTTCAAAGCTGATTTCTTTATCGTCAAAATAAAAAGAACCCTTATTAGAAATGGCGATCGTAACTTGTTTTTTGTCCAACACGTCTTTAGAATCAGTGCTGTCTTTATCCACTTGAGGAATGCTAATAGGGAGCTTTGAAGTTTGCACAAAAGACGCCGTTGTAAGCACGATCACTAACAACACAAGCATGATGTCAATGAAAGGCACCACATTCATGGATTCTACTTTTTTCACCGCTCAATCCTTAGGCTTTGTTATAAATCTCATGGGATTGCGTGTCAACCGGGTGGTGGAAAATATCCCATTTGGTCACTAAAATCTCGCTTTTTCTCACGAGCAAGTTATAAATCACAATCGCAGGGATCGCTACCAATAACCCCATGCCGGTCGCTTTTAAAGCAAGGGCTAAATTAGTCATGATCGCCTTAGTGTCAATGCCAGAAGCTGAGCCTAAATCCATAAAGGTGAGCATGATCCCCATAACCGTTCCTAAAAGACCGATATAAGGAGCGTTTGAGCCAATCGTGGCCACTAAAGTCAGTCGTTTGTGTAAGGCTAATTCTAATTTACGCCTGTCTGTGTAATCATCTACACGAAGAGTGGCAAAAAACCACAACCTTTCTATTGCGATCGCTATAACGATGACTGATAAGAAGATCAAAAACCCTATGATCCCATAATCTACCATTTCTTTCATTATTATCCTTTAAAGTGGTGTTTTAAATCGGTAAGAATTTCTTTATTGAGCGCTTTTTCTTTGAGACTTTGTCTTTTGTCGTGCAATCTTTTTCCTTTCACTAAAGCAATTTGGATTTTAGCTCTATTTTTTTGGTTAAAATACAATTTCAATCCTACGATACTCAAGCGTTCTTTAGACGCTTCCATTTGCCATTTCAATAATTGCTTTTTGTGTAAAAGCAACTTACGCTCTCGCCTTTCATTGGGCTTGTAATACGCATGGATTGTATCTAAATATGATATATGAACACCAAATAAAAAAGCTTCTCCTTTGATTATTTTAACAAAATTATCTTTTAAATTCACCCGAGTTTGCCTCAAAGCCTTCACTTCAGAGCCTAAAAGCGCTAATCCCGCTTCTAAAGTTTCCAAAATTTCATAATCAAAATAGGCTTTTTTATTGCTGGCAATGAGTTTCATTCGCTCCCTTTTGAGTATTTTTTAGCCTAAAAAACGCGCTCCCGCTCCCGCTAAAAAACCACTCCTTGCCTAATTCGCTTTCTATATCTCTTAAGGCTTGGTTAGTGAGTAAAGCCGGTTTTAAAAGATCGTTTAATCCGTTTCGGTCGCAAGTTTTTAGGCATTCCAAACTCGGTTTTTTAAGCCATTCTTTAGCTTGAGAAAAACAAGTTTTAGGTTTATAAGCTTGATAAACGGCTTTAGTGCTACAAAAAACATGATTTGGCACATAGATTTCTAGGCGATTTTCTAAAGGCTCTTCTTCAAAATTTTCAATAACTTCGCCATAAGAAGTGGCGTTAGCGCTTGTGTATTGCGAGATGAAAAAGTTGGTGTCCGCGCCCACTAAAGATCCCATGCTATAAAGCTCTTCTAAACTCAAACGCCAATCAAAAATCTGATTTAAATGATACAATAGCCCCCCAGCATCAGCGCTCCCACCGCCTAATCCGGCTTGAGTGGGGATGTTTTTTTCCACTTCAATCGCCAGGGTGTCTAGGGATTTGATGACAGAATGAGAGAAATTTTTTGATTTTAAAAAATTCTTTAAAATTTGGAGGGCTTTAAAGAGCGAGCTTTCTTCTAAAGGGCAGTCAAAATCCCCTTTTAATGAGAAAGATAAGGCATTTTTGACGCTGATAATGTCTTTGAGCTTGTCTTTGACCAAACACATGCGAGAAATAAGCTTGTGGTAAGCCCCTTCTTTGTGAAGGATTTTTAAAAAAATATTGACTTTAGGATAAACTTCAAAAACATGCGTCAAGGCTTAATGACCTTTTTGATGTTTTCTAACACGCTTTCATCTACGGACGCAGAAGCTTTTTGGTTTTCGCTCACAATGGCCTCTTTGAGTTCAGCGCGCAAAATAAGGGTGCTTTCAGGGGCTTCAAACCCTAAACGCACACTCCCTCTATCTATGGAAATGACTTTAATGTGGATGTTATCATCAATGATAATCCCTTCATTAACTTTGCGGCTGAGTATGAGCATGTCTAATCTCTTGTTCCTTATAGAGAAGGGCTAAACACAACGCTCTCTATAGTATCGCCTTGCTTGATTTTATCCAAGACATTAAGACCTTCTACACTAGTGATCTTGCCAAACACGGTGTGTTCGCCATCTAAATGGGGCAAATCCACAAAACACAAGAAAAATTGACTCCCCCCTGTGTCTCTCCCGGCATGCGCCATAGAGATAGAACCTCTTTGGTGCTTGTTGGGGTTATGAGCCACTTCGCATTTAATGCGGTGTCCTGGCCCGCCTGTGCCTGTGCCATAAGGGCAGCCTCCTTGAGCCACAAAGCCGGCGATCACACGATGGAAGTTAAGCCCGTTATAAAAACCCTCTTTAGCCAAAGTTACAAAGTTACTGACCGCTTGGGGCACATCTTTGTAAAAAAGCTCTAGAGTGATATGGCCTTTATTGGTTTTGATCGTAGCGTAAGCGGTTTTTGCAAGCTCTTCTTCTTTAATATCATAAGTTTTAATTGGATCCATCATAAACCTTTGCGATAAGCTTTTGTCATTCAAATGCTCTATTATAGCAGTAAATTAAAACAATTGGTATTTTAGCCGATAGTGCTGTAGGATACTTTTGAAATTTAAGCAGTAAGTTGGATAATGGCGTTTTGGCATAAAAGATTAGCGGTTGGTTGTTGTATCGTTTTATTCTCATGCATGATGAACGCTAATAACATTCAAATCGTTAGAGACGATCCGCCCCTTGATCCAACGCTCCCTGCATGGGTTTATTCTGTTGCGTTATTGAAAGTGTATTTTAGCGATGGGACTTATAAAGAAGGCTATGCGACTTTGCTCAAAAATGGGCGTTATATCGCTTCTTCTGAAACGCTTTATTCTAATGGCTTATACCCTAAAATGATTTTAGCCAAAATGCAAGACAGCAGTGCTAAAGAGCTGATTTGCATAGCCAGCTTGCGCCTTGAAGCGATAGATAGGGATCAAGGGCTTTCGCTTTTAAAAACCGCCGATTTTAGAGACGATTATTGCCATAAAAGAGAAGAGAGCTATTATCATGCAAGGATTTACACAAAATACGCTCAAACTTTTCATTCAAATCCCTATACCGATCAAAAAACACCCAATTCCGATCTCTACTACCCAGCGTTAAATGAGGGGAATTCTTTTTCTATACAGATAACGGGCATTTCTGTGGCTGAACTTTTAAAATCTAAAAAATTTCTTTCGCTTGATGCTTCTTTTAAAAAGGGGAGCGTGTTGTGGGGAGGGAGGCCTTATTTTAGCGAAGTGGGGGAGTTTATGGGAATGGCTAGCAGCACTTTAGAAAACCACGAAAGTTTAGTGATTATCCCTAAAGAAAAGATCGTGCAATTTTTAAACGCTCTAAAAAATCAAAATATTTTCCCAAACATTCCCTAGTTTAAGCAAACCTTAAGCTTTCTATGACTATACTTTCATTTCCTTGTTTCAGCAAGGGCTTTTTAAAAAGCCGCTAA